>NZ_VILA01000035.1:0-57717 GCF_009712025.1 Dolichospermum sp. UHCC 0406 | reverse complement strand
AATTTATGAAATTTTTATAATTTTAATAAAGGAATTTATCAGATTTTGAATGAAGTTAGATATTTTCCCATATTGATGCACTAATATAGTATTCTGTCAAGATAATTTAGATGCGTTTCCCCTGCATATCATATAACATAGATTGAGATTAACGCAACTAGTAAATATACTTAGCCAATACATTACTTTTAATATATATATTTTTAATCTCCGCTATAACACTGATCTTAATATGAGAGAAGCTGGTTTTCAGAAAGTATAATATTTTGTCTGAATCAGGATAACCAGGATTAGAGGATTAACAGGATGATTATTTGATAATTACTAGACGTGAATAATGTATTTATTCTTCCATCTCACTTTATAAATATTCACTTTTATCTATACCAATCATCAACAACTAACCAATAATCAAACAATCACATCCTGTACATCCTTTAATCCTGGACATCCTGATTCTGACAATAATATGCTATTTTGAATATAGGATACATCAAAGTAACCATTAACTCAGAGTAATTGTTGATTAAAAATTATGCTAAATCAACCTATTTCCACTGTTTTAACCCAAGTACAGCAAAACTTAAAACAACTTTATGGAGAACAGTTAGAAAAACTAATTTTATATGGTTCACAAGCTAGAGGAACAGCACAACCAGATTCAGATATTGATATTTTAATTGTGTTAAAAGATGTTTTTAACTATTCTCAAGAAAGTGAAAAAATTAGTCAATTAATCGCTGATTTGTGTTTAGAATATAATGTTTTAATTAGTTGTGCTTTTGCTAATTCTGAACAATTAGAAAATCATGATAGTGGTTTTTTTCGTAATGTTAGAAAAGATGGTTTAGTAATATGAATCCTGAACAACAAAGATTGTTAGAAAAAGCTGAGAGGAGTTTACAAGCAGCAGAAGAACTTAACCAAAAAGGTTTTACTGAATTTGCTGCTTCTCGTGGTTATTATGCCATGTTTTATATTGCTACGGCTTTTTTAGAAGGGGAAGGACTGGCTTATTCTAAACATTCAGCCGTTATTGCTGCTTTTGGAGAAAAATTTGCCCGAACAGAACGAGTTCCTCGTGAATTTCATCGTTATTTAATTGATGCAGAAAGAACTCGTTTACGAGGTGATTATAATACTGATCCTAATATTACAGAAGCTGATGCGGATCTGATTATTCAAAGAACTATAGAAATTCTGAATTTTGCCAAGACGAATATTGATAGTTTATAAATTGAGGCTATTTTGTCAGAATCAGGATAACCAGGATTAGAGGATTTACAGGATTGTTATTTGATGGTTAATGACTCAGTTTATAATATTTTGTCTGAATCAGGATAACCAGGATTAAAGGATTGACAGGATTGTTATTTGATGATTGATAGAGGTAAATGATGTATTGATTATTACAGTAATTTCATAAAAATTAACCTTTTGTCAGAATCAGGATAACCAGGATTAGAGGATTTACAGGATTGTTATTTGATGATTACTAGACGTGAATGATGTATTGATTATTACGGTAATTTCATAAAAATTAACCTTTCTCCATACTAATCATCAACACCTAACCAATAATTAAACAATCACATCCTGTACATCCTTAAATCCTGGACATCCTGATTCTGACAATATTAAAATTATGTAAACAAATAACAAAATTATCCAAATATGCTATTTTATATACAGCATACATGAAACCAACGATTAACGAATCATGAATAATCCACAACAACCGCGAGAATACGATGCTGTGCTTGGTGGTAATAGTCCATCACTAGAAGGTGCTGCCGTTTTAGGTGGTATTGAAGGGGTAAAAT
This sequence comes from Dolichospermum sp. UHCC 0406, assembly GCF_009712025.1. Taxonomy (NCBI): domain Bacteria; kingdom Bacillati; phylum Cyanobacteriota; class Cyanophyceae; order Nostocales; family Aphanizomenonaceae; genus Dolichospermum; species Dolichospermum sp. UHCC 0406. Next base: position 55,894 of record NZ_VILA01000035.1, on the reverse strand, counting down.
TACGGTTACAAAATCCAGATGCACAGGTGAAAATCGCTGCACTTGAGCAAGCTGTGAATTATGGAGAACAGGGTTTAGATTTGGTGATTGCAGGTTTAAAAGATAAATCTTGGGATATTCAAAATGCGGCTTATTTAATATTAAATTCTAGAACAGAACCAAGAATTAAGCAACTATTACAAAATCCTTATCAACAAGGTTTAAAATTAGAACAAATTGAAGTAGTAACAGTTAATAAATCTGGTAGAATCATTCAGCGTCAGCAGCGTATAGCCAGATATTTTATAGAAGATTTGGGTAATGGTGTAACTTTAGAAATGGCTGTAATTCCTGGTGGTACTTTTATGATGGGTTCACCAGAAAATGAGGAAGGAAGATGGACTGCTGAAAGTCCCCAACATCAAGTGACTGTTCCTAGTTTCTTCATGGGAAAATATCCAGTAACACAAGCACAATATCAAGCTATTATGGGAACTAACTCTTCTTATTGCAATGGTAGTAATCGCCCCGTTGAAAGCACTAATTGGAATAATGCGGTGACTTTCTGTCAAAAGTTGAGTAAAAGGACAGGAAAAACCTACAGATTGCCAAGTGAAGCCGAATGGGAATATGCTTGTCGAGCAGGAACTACCACACCATTTCACTTTGGAGAGACGATTACAACGGATTTAGCTAACTATAGTGGTAACTACACTTATGGCGGTGGGATTAAAGGAATTTACCGAGGCAAAACAACAGAAGTAGGCAGCTTTGAAGTAGCGAATAATTTTGGCTTATACGATATGCACGGCAATGTCTGGGAGTGGTGTCAAGACAGTTGGCATAGTAGCTATAAAGGTGCGCCGACAGATGGAAGCGCATGGCTAGATACTGATACCAATGTAAGGCTGCTGCGCGGTGGTTCGTGGAACAACTATCCTGAGAATTGCCGTTCTGCTTATCGCAGCAACCACAATCTCGGCTACAACGACTACAATATTGGTTTTCGGGTTGTGTGTAGTGGTGCGGCGAGGACTTAATAGCACTATGCGCTTTTGCCCTCTTGCTCTTTTCTTGTCTTATCCCTCTCGCATAGCGAGAAAAATTTTTTTGTCTGAATCAGGATATCCAGGATTAAAGGATTGACAGGATTGTTATTTGATGGTTGATAGATGAGATTCATATATTTATTCTTCCATCTCACTTCATAAATATTTCACTTTTCTCTAAACTAATCATCAACAACTAACGAATAATCAAACAATCACATCCTGTACATCCTTAAATCCTGGACATCCTGATTCTGACAATAATCTTCCATCTCACTTCATAAATATTCAATTTCCTCTATACTAATAACAACTAACCAATAATCAAACAATCACATCCTGTACATCCTCAAATCCTGGGCATCCTGATATGGCTTACGCCACGCTACGCTATCAGACAAAAAATTTTCTTCTTTGCGTCTTTGCTCCTTGGCGACTTTGCGCGAAATAAAAACCCCAATAAACTAACAACTAACTCCCTTATTTATACATAATGAATAACCCCCATCAACAACTACTCCAACAAATAGACCTCATGCTTCGCGCCCGCTATCCCCTACTATATATAGTCGGAGTCGAAGAAGAACCAATAGAACAAGTCCTCCAACAACTCACCCAAATATCCCAGACACCACGACAACTATTATTATGGGATATCGTCACCGGTTGGGATGACAACGGAACTGATAAAGGTTCAGTCATGGGTGCATTATCAAGAATTACCAAAACCCCAGAAAATACAACCACAATATTTGTATTGCGAGACATCCATTTTATCCTCAAAAACCCCGAAACAGAAAAAAATGCTCCCGTAATTCGGGCTATCAAAAACCTCACCCGTCAACTCAAACGCACACGTCAAACCCTCATCCTCACCAGTCATACATTAACCATTCCCCCAGAACTACAAGAAGAAATTACAGTAATTGATTTTCCCTTACCCAACATCCAAGAAATTGATTATTTAATTCAGCAATTAATAGTACCTGAAAAACTTAACTTAAATGGACTAGGAAAAGAACAATTAATCAAAGCCTGTCAAGGATTAAGTCGCGCCAGAATTAGAAGAGTTTTAGCCGCCGCTTTAGCAGCCAAAGGACAAGTCAACGAAACAGATATTGATAGAGTTTTAGAAGAGAAAAAACAAGCAGTTCGCCAAACCGGAATCTTAGAATTTTACACCGCCAATGAATCATTAAAAAACGTCGGTGGCTTAGAAAATCTCAAACAGTGGGTGCGAATGCGTCAAGATGCTTTTACCGAAGAAGCACGACGTTATGGAATACCCAACCCCAAAGGCGTTTTATTAGTAGGAATCCAAGGAACAGGTAAATCATTATCAGCTAAAACTATCGCCCATGAATGGCGTTTACCATTGTTACGTTTAGACGTGGGCAGATTATTTGGGGGAATAGTCGGAGAAAGTGAAAGTCGCATTCGCCAAATGATACAATTAGCAGAAGCAATATCACCCTGTGTATTATGGATGGATGAAATAGATAAGGCATTTGGTAATATTAATAGTGGTACAGATGGTGACTCTGGCACATCGCGCCGGGTATTTGGTACACTCATTACCTGGATGCAAGAAAAAACCAGTCCGGTGTTTATGGTGGCTACTGCTAATAATGTGCAAATATTACCAGCGGAGTTATTAAGGAAAGGGCGATTTGATGAAATTTTCTTTTTAAATTTACCCACGGAAAAAGAACGCCATGATATTTTTAAAGTCCATTTGCAAAAAATCCGTCCTTCCCGACTGCGAGATTTTGATTTACAGAAACTTGCAAGTCATAGCGAAAATTTTAGCGGTGCGGAAATTCAACAGGTAATTATTGATGGTATGCACCGCGCTTTTGGTAGTTTAATTGATGGTAATAGGCGTGATTTTCACACTGAAGATATTTTAGCGGCGGTGTCGGAAACTGTTCCTTTGGCGGCTATTGCTAAGGAACAAATTACTAGTTTAAAACGCTGGGCTGCGGAAGCTGGCGCAAGAACTGCTTCTGTTGATACGCTGTTAATTGAGGAGTTGAAGGTTTATTCTCAGCAGCAGGGTTTGGGTCCTTTGGAGGTGGATTAAATAATAAAAGAAAACGAACCGCAGAGGCGCGGAGGACGCGGAGGGAAGAGGTTTTGGAGAGATTTTTCGTAGGAGTTGATTTTTTATGTCTCATTTTACAACTATCAAGGTGCAAATTAAGCAGGGTGAAGTTTTGCTTCAAGTATTAAAGGAGTTGGGTTATCAGGTTGAACAAAATACTCAGGTTCGGGGTTATATGGGTGATACAATTAATGCTGAATATGTGATTAAGCAATCTAATGGTTATGATTTGGGTTTTCGTCAAAATGGAGAAGGTTATGAGTTAGTGGCTGATTTTTGGGGTGCGAAAATTAATCAGCAGGAGTTTATTAATAATATTAGTCAAAAGTACGCCCATAAAACTTTGATGGAAACCATACAAACTGAGGGTTTTAGTGTGGAAGAAGAGGAAGTTTTAGAGGATGGTACGGTGCGGGTTTTAGTTGGTAGATGGGTTTAAATAAGATCCCCGACTTCTTTTTAAGATTTTATCAATAAATGATTAAATAAGGTAAGAAGTCGGGGATCTGAGGACAAAAGGAAAAATCATTATGGCTGAATATCAAAAAGTTGAATATCGCATTGGTAAAGATGGTAAAATTGTGGAACGGGTTTTAAATGCAATCGGTTCTAGTTGTGTGGAAACAACAAAAGGGTTAGAAAAGTCCTTGGGAGAAATAGAATCTCAGGAATTGTTACCGGAATATTATCAAGATGATGAGTTAATTACCACTTCCGAAAATCAATCCTTACAACAGCAGTAAACCATAAATACTCGTTCCTTGTCTCTGACAAGGAATGCAGTATAGAGGCTCTGCCTCTTCTGATAAAATAGAGGTAGAACCTCTAGGATTGCATTCCCAGTCTGGAGACTGGGAACGAGAAACGAGAATTGCATTCCCAGTCTGGAGACTGGGAACGAGAATCAAACCAGCTACATAAACAAATAATATGCTAGAACAAATTAATCAAGTTGCTTTTGCTGTAATTCTCGTAATCATTGTTTATATCATTCTGCGGTTTTTATTCCCAGCAAATAATCAAAATACATCTATTAATAATCAACCTGTAACTTCTCCAGACACAGAACAGAAAATCAAAGATTTAGAAATTCAATGTCAACGACTCAGGGAGGAATTAAAACAACAATCTCAACAATTACAAACTGATTTTCAACAGGAAACTTTCACCCAATTACAAACTTTACTCAGCAATTATCCCACAGTTAAAAAAATGGCTTTAGCTAAACCTGAATTACCTGCTAAAAACCTAACTTTCCTATTTACATCTTTAGATAATTTAATTACCAATTGGGGTTATACTGCTATTGGTGAAACTTGGAAACAGGTTAATTATAATCCCCAATTACATCAAGCTGATAGTGATGATATTCAAGAAGGGGAATTAGTATATATTCGTTTTATTGGTTATCAAAATGGTGATAAAGTTCTCTATCCTGCAAAAGTTAGTCGCACTCTACCCGGAGGATTTGATAATAATTAAATATAAATCTGTTAGCTTCCTTACCCGCCCAGAAATGAATTTTTGGGCTAATAGTTAAAGTAAACTAAAGTTTACTAAAAATTTTTGAGCTATTTAGTCATCTTTAGATGACTTTAGCTATGAGACTGGGAATTCATTCCCAGGCGGTATTTCTGACTCCTGACTCCTCAAATTATGACAACTATCGCAATTGATTTTGGTACAAGTAATACTGTAATTAGTATTTTAGAAGCTGATACTCAATTACCTAAAAGTTTACGTTTTCCTAATTTATCCCGTTTGTTTTTGGGTGTCAATCCTCAAGGTGAAAGATTAGAATATCCCGTTATTCCTAGTTTAATGTTTATTAAATCAGGTAATAATATCATATTAGGTGAAGGTGTGAGAAGTCAAAGATTAGGACTTTCTCAAAGTTATCCTCCTGAAAGATTATTTAAAAAGTTTAAACGCGATTTAGCTGGAGATTATCAACCACCAGCAATCCAAATTGATGGGATAAATTATAATGCTATTTCTGTTTCTGAGTTGTTTATCCAAACTATTTGGACAGAAATAAAAAGGCAAAATATCCAACCTAGTCATTTAATTTTTACTGTTCCTGTTGGTGCTTTTGAACGTTATTTAGATTGGTTTCGAGATTTGGGGACAAAATTAAATGTTTCTCAAGTATCAGTTATAGATGAATCTACAGCAGCAGCTTTAGGATATGCTGTAAAACGCCCTGGTAAGTTAATTTTAGTAGTAGATTTTGGTGGGGGAACTCTCGATTTGAGTTTGGTTAAAACTGTGAATAATTCTCATGAAAATAACAGTTTACGCGCTGAGGTTTTAGCTAAGTCGGAAGCTTATGTAGGTGGTGAAGATATTGATGTTTGGATAGTTGATGATTATTTACGTTCTCAAAATCTAACACCAGAACAAGTTGGGAAAATTGGTTATCAAAATTTATTAGAAATTGCGGAAAGGTTAAAAATTCAATTATCAAAAAATCAATCCGTGGCTGAAAGTTGGTTTGATGATGAATCTTTTATGTCTTATGAATTAAAAATCAATCGTGAAAAATTAGAGGAGATTTTAGAATATAGACAGTTTTTACAACAGTTACGAGATACCTTAGATGAAGTTTTAGCTTCTGCTTTGCGAAAGGGTATTAGTAAAAATGATATTGAACAAGTTTTATTAGTGGGAGGAAGTTGTTTAATTCCCGCAGTTCAACAATTAATTATTTCCTATTTTGGTAAAAATAAAGTAAAATTAGATAAACCTTTTGATGCTGTGTGTCATGGTGCATTAGCAATAACGCAGATTACCGAAATAGATGATTTTCTCCGTCATAGTTACGCGATTCGTTTATGGGAAAATTATAGCAAAAGTTATATTTATCATCGCTTATTTACCAAAGGTGAAAAATATCCTTGTCAACGTCAAGAATGGTTAAATCTGCAAGTTGCAAATAATGGACAAAAAGAGATTCGTTTAGATATTGGTGAATTAGGTGATATGTCACAAACAGAAATTGCGTTTGATGCTTCGGGAAGAATGACTTCTAGCACTCTCCAACATCAAGAAAGTTACCGTTCCCTAGATAATCAAAATCAACAGGTTTGTGTGGCAAAACTTAACCCACTAGGTGAAGCAGGAATGGATAGAATATCGGTGTTATTTGAGGTAGATTCTCGACGGATTTTATTAGCAACTGTGAAGGATTTATTGACGGGAAAAGTTCTAATTAATAGGGGAGAAATTTATAAGTTGACATAAATAAAATAATACAAGTGTTCCTATGATAAGAAATGCAATGCTTCTATAATTTTAATCATATCTATAATAATATAATTATATTGTTACTTAACTTTTTTGACAAGATCAATTACTATTGATGGTTGCGTAGTCGAAAACAAATCAATTTTATAAAACTTGCATTTGTGAGACAATTTCTCTGTTCAATTAAAAATAATTGTTAAATCTATGAGCAATCAAGGTTCTATTCCCGTTATCGTTAACGGTGCTGCTGGTAAAATGGGACGTGAAGTAATTAAAGCAGTAGCCCAAGCGTCTGATTTGATTTTAATGGGTGCAATTGACACAACTCCCGAACATCAAGGTAAAGACGCGGGGGAATTAGCGGGTTTAAGTGAACCCTTGGAAGTACCAATTACCAATCAATTAGAGCCAATGTTGGGGTATGTGGCTGGGGAAAGACAGATGCAACCGGGGGTATTAGTTGATTTTACCCATCCTGATGCAGTTTATAATAATATTCGCAGTGCGATCGCCTATGGAATTCGTCCAGTGGTGGGAACTACAGGTTTAAGTCCCGCACAACTGGAAGAATTAGCCGATTTTGCGGAAAAAGCCAGTACCGGTTGTTTAGTTATTCCTAACTTTTCCATTGGTATGGTACTACTCCAAGAAGCCGCTGTGAGAGCTTCCCAGTATTTTGATCATGTAGAAATTATCGAACTCCATCATAACCAAAAAGCAGATGCTCCCAGCGGTACAGCCATTCAAACCGCTCAACTATTAGGTGAAATGGGTAAAACCTTTAACACTGCTATTGTGGAAGAAACGGAGAAAATAGCCGGAGCTAGAGGCAGTTTAGCAGATGAAGGGATTAGAATTCATAGTATCCGCTTACCGGGACTCATTGCCCACCAAGAAGTGATTTTCGGTGCAGCAGGGCAAATTTACACCTTACGTCATGATACCAGCGATCGCGCCTGTTATATGCCAGGAGTAATATTAGCCATCCGCAAAGTTAATCAGCTAAAGTCATTAGTATATGGATTAGAAAAAATACTTTAAAAGCAAGGAGTCAGGAGTCAGGAGTCAGGAGTCAGGAGTCAGAATAATAATAAATATAGAGAGAAGTGAAATTTTCTCAACCTCATCAAAGTTGACTCCAAAAGCCATTATTATCTTGACTTCCATATTCTCTATTCTGAATCCTTACCTTGAAAATTGCGATTTTTCCATCTCCAAGCCAAAAGCCAAAAATATGCTCGTTCCCCTAACTCGCCAAAAATTTGAACAAATCATTCCCCTGGTTGCCTCTGGACCACAATATAAATACTATTGGGGAAAGTTAAGCAATTTTGTGCAGCGGATACTAATTTCTGTAGTTACCTTAGCTGTGCTATTGCTCATGCAATTCTTGTTTAGATTGGAATTTGGGTTAATCTTCTTTTTTGGAGTATTTGGTGCTTTCTTTTGGCTTTGGTATCCCGTATTTCAAGCAAGTATCCGCAATGGAAAATGCCGCCGTTATAAATACAGTGGCTTTTTCCGGGGACGAGTGCTAGACTGGTGGATTACAGATAAGTTAATGGGCAAACAGGAAACCGTTAACGGCAAAGGTGAGTTAGTCATCATCGAAAACCGTGAAAAGCGCATTAACTTAGAAATAGGCGACGACACAGGATTTAGTGTGGAGTTTGAAGCCCCATTACGCAACGCCCACAAAGTCATTTCTCGTGGTCAAATAGCTGAAATGGTGGTTATGTCAAATAGTTCTGATTTAAGCACAATTGAAGAATTCAGCGATATATATATTCCTAGTCGTGATCTATGGGTAAGCGATTATCCTTATGTCCGCAAAGACTTTTTTAATGAAGTTAGTGTCCGCTTGCGTGCAAACCAGGAAAGAAAACCCCGCCGCCGTTCACCGAAGACAGGGAAGTAGGTGATTGGTGATTGGTGATTGGTGATTGGTGATTGGTGATTGGTGATTGGTGATTGGTGATTGGTGATTGGTGATTGGTAATTGGTGATTGGTGATTGGTGATTGGTAATTGGTGATTGGTGATTGGTGATTGGTGATTGGTGATTGGTGATTGGTGATTGGTGATTGGTCATTGGTAATTGGTGATTGGTGATTGGTGATTGGTCATTGGTGATTGGTAATTGGTGATTGGTGATTGGTAAAAATCTTCTCCCTACTTCCCCAACCTCCCCAACCTCCCCAACCTCCCCTACCTCCCCAACCTCCCCTACCTCCCCTACCTCTTCAACCCCCTCCAGTTCTATCCTGTCCATAGGCTTGCCAAGCCAAGTCTACTAAGCCGTCAACAATGGCAGCAGCTACGACAGCGTTACCCTTGCGACCTTCAATAGTGATGTAAGGAACTAGAGATTCTTGTAATCGTGCTTTTACTGGTTCTAAATTGGCAAAACCTACGGGGGTAGCAATGACTAAAGCGGGTCTAATTTCTTCGGCTGCAATTAATTCAACCAGTGCAGTTAATGCTGTTTGTGCTTGACCAACTACAAATATTCCCTCTGGATAACGCCTAGCTAGGGTTTCAATCCCCCAAGCAGCAAGGGTTTTTTCTTTTTGGGGTCGTGTTAGTGCTTCCATACTGCAATACACTGGATTAGCAAATGTATTTTGAATATCATGGGCTATGGCTGCTTGTACCATTGGTGCATCTACGACAATGGTAGTACGTGCTACTAGGGCGGCTGCTCCAGCTTGTAATGCTTGTTCTGAAAACCGGATTAAGGATTTATACTCTAAATCTGCTGTAGCATAAACTACGCGGCGGACGATTTCATACTCTGCTGGTGAAAAAATATGATCACCAATTTCAGTATCAATAATTGCCAAACTTTGAGCGTCAGTTACGTGCCATTCCATTGTTATTTAATGTATTAGTTTTTAGCTTATCAGTTTCCGTGCGTAGTCTTTGTTGATTGGTAATTGGCAATTAGTAATTGGGCAGAATTTATTTCTAGTTGCCAGTTACCAGTCAGTATCCTATAACTTTTCAGGATTCAGCGTTAGAGGAAGTCCGACTAAACACGGGGGATAAATAAGCTACTAAAGCACCAATGGCAAAAGCGGAAATATTGCGGACGAGAGGCAACCAATCGCTTGTCCGGGTAATAACTGGAGCAATACCGAAGGCAATAAATAATATTCCCCATAAAGGTGAGAAAATTAACGCCCATTGCCAACCAAGTATCTTTTTGTCGCCGCGCGGTTGGGCAGCAAAACCACAAATAATCCCCCCAACAGCAGAGGTAACAAGGGTGAGTATCCATTGTTCTCTAGGGAGTCCAGGAACGACGTTACAACCGCCTTTGAGTAAGCAACCTTTCACTGAATTTAGAGCCTGGAGAATGGCTTGATCTTCTCCTTCTTCACGGACAAAGTATAAGTTACCAAAGCGGGTTTGTAGTTCAATCCAGAAGGTGCGGGGTAAGAATTCATAAACGGCATCACCAACACTAAAGCTGAGGATGTTACCACCACGAGCATCTGCTACTAGGAGGATGCTTTTATCATCTAAACCCCAATATTTGATTACTGCTCTCCCTGGGGTGCGGTCGTATTGGGTTAAAACGCGCAATTTCCAACCAGTATCAGTTTCAAACTGCTCTAATTCTTTAACTAGCTTTTCTTCTTGGGGGTCAGGGAGAGTTTTTGCTAAATCTACTACTGGGGTGACAAAGCTGGGTAGCAAATCGGGATTTTCATAAGCTAGGGCAGATGGAGAATTAATTGCCCAAATTGAGCCAATAAAGCCAAATACGGCAATTGATACTAAAATTCGTCGCCAAAAACACAGGTGCATGAACGTTCTTATACTATTATCTAGGGGAGAATGTAAAAAGTGCTTTTCAAAGATTAATGTAAAAGTGATACTTCTTTACACTTCTTTACCTTACTCTAATATTAGATATCTCAGCAAAATCTGATGGAGAAATTAGGAATTGGTGACTACTCGCTGTTGATCAGTTTTGGCAGTGTTTAATCCCGTTCTCAATGATCAGCGTTTTCGCATTTCTCCTGGTTTTTTTTTGCGAGCGAAGCTTGTCCAAGCTGCTTTAAAGCCGACGAAGACACTACGGGTGCTAATTTGTAGATTTTCTGCTTGTTTTTTGGCGGTATCTAGACTTTGATCAAATTGTTTGACAACTTGACCGGCACTTTTAACACCTTCACTAACATCATCGGTTAATTCGGTTATTTCTAAGGTGGTGTTGCGGATAGCGTTGAGAGTGGGTGGCAACTCCCGTGAAAGGGTATCAAAGAATTTTTCGGCACTGCGAGCAGCATGGGCTACTTCCTGCAAAGCGGGTATGGCTGCCACCAAAACGGCTGTTAGACTAGCAGCAACTAGGAGGATGGATAGTCCCAGCCAAAACAAAGGATCAATCACGGTTATGCCACTTATGAACGTTCTAGTTTTTCGGTCAAAGGATCAGTATCGTTTGTGATGCTGCTGACATCAACAGTATTTTTTTTGTTTAAGTTTTGGCTTTCGCGCTGGGTAGCGTCTATGCCAACTGCGATCGCATCCCGCAGTCTGTCTACGGTTTCATCCCAGTTTTGCAGGGTGCTATTAGAAAGACGATCTGCCTGAATTTGCACGCTGGTCGTGATATCTTCTGCTAATTCGGGGATAGCATTGGCAGATTTTTTGACAAGTTTACGGGTTTCCAGTCCTGTGCGGGGAGCAACTAATAAACCTGCTAAAGTGCCAATAGCTGCTCCTAACATCAAACCACCAATAAAGATTCCAGAACGGTTGTTAGACATTTTTTGATTTTTCTACTCCATAGAATTTATCTTATATCTTGCACTGGGTATTGAGAAGTTGCGGTGACACAATTAAAACTTCTTCTTTCTTCTTTCTTCTTTTTGACAACTGACAACTGTACGGGCGAAGCATTTGGAGAACTATTTTTGGCAATGACCGATAATTTATCTTCCAAATGCTTCGCCCCTACTGACAACTGACAACTGTACGGGCGAAGCATTTGGAGAACTATTTTTGGCAATGACCGATAATTTATCTTCCAAATGCTTCGCCCCTACTGACCACTGACAACTGTACGGGCGAAGCATTTGGAGAACTATTTTTGGCAATGACCGATAATTTATCTTCCAAATGCTTCGCCCCTACTGACCACTGACGACTGACTCTTAATATATATTAGCTATAAGTTGCTACTTTTTTAGCTACAAGCCAAAGATTAGATACAGCATATTTCACATATACTACCTCTCTTGAAGCATCACAAGAACCTTTGAGGGTTTGTGTTTTTATATCATCTTTTACAAGTTTGGCCTGGTAAGTATAGAGAGTTCCAGAAGGTTGTTCAAAACTTAACTCACCTAAAATTGTCTGATTATCTAGGCTTTTCTCCAGAATTTTCCCTGTGACTTTATAGTTAAACCAATCCCAACCTAAACGCAGCATGAGTTCTCTTTCCAAAATTTGCAAGGGATTTGGTAAAATTCCCCAACCGCGATAAACTTTATTTAAACATTCTATATTTCCAGTTTGGGTAAGAATTGATTTAAAGGTATCTTGATCCAGAACTCCGTAATATCTGCCTTGGGGAAAATCTATGGCTGTGGGTGCAAATCTATGTCCACCAAAGTGACTTGATCTCCAAATTCTGAGATGATTTAACTGTAAATCAAAGATGGTATTTTGAGCATGAAAGTAAAAAGGATTGCCATATTTTGCACAACATTGATCATGGCTACCATGGGTACAAACTAATATATCTCTTGTGGTATTGGATGCTATTTCATCATCAACACTGACTCCAGTTAACCATTTCCTGACTACTCCTGCTACTTGTTCAATATTTGGTAATTTAAATTCTTGTTTTCGGTATCCGTTACTTGATCCCTTTTCTTGCTGATAAATTAATAAAGTTGTTTGTTCTTCCCTGTGTGTTTCATCATTAGCAATTAATAGAAAATGAATTGATAATTTAGCACGTTTGACATCTGCAACCAAAATCCGTAAATTATCTGGAACCCATTTAGAATTAAAGGCTTCAGAAACCCAAGGGGTAGGACATTCTACTAATATATAGGTTTGGTGGTTGGTAGCACTACCAATAACATCTTCTTGTATTTCTCGTGAATGATCAGCACAAAAAAAATTATTCATTGACACTTACTCAAATATATATTTTATGAACAATTGTTAACAAAAATCTAGGTAGACACTTTATCAAATTCTGATTTTTCCCAGTCTTTCCGGTTAAATAAATGCTCTTTCCCAAAATGTTAAGAATTCAAAATATCATTTTTTTTACATTTAACAGGGAGATTTTCGAGAATATCTGGAGCTAATTTATCGCTTTTTCGATTAGTATTCTTCATCCTTAGTCTTAATCGCTGAATTCTGAGATTTAAACTTTTCCCTAAATGATCTAAATAGAAAATCCGATCCTTTGTCTGTATACTTAATGACATACATTCACTAGCTTTTAAATTATAGCTAAATTTATCCATATTGCGAAATATTCTCAATTGATTGTGAAAAAAATATAAAGGCTACAAACTTTCTTTTGATCTAATCACGTATTTTGACTCTAACCCAACTCAATTGCTAAAGCAACTATTTTCTTAAATAAATTCTACAAAAATATATCTTTACATTAATTTATCCTTCATAAAAATTAATAATATTCATAATCTAACAAAAACCGATCATAAGTATCATTGGATTTACAAATGTAATAAATAAGATTATACATAAGTTACAAGAATAATTAATACAGAAATATTTTTATGCAGACAGTAAAGATGGTTTCATCGTGAACTACAACAAAATTGTGATTAAGTAATAATGGTGAATGGTTGTTTTGTCAATTCCCTATTTTTAATTATATGACATTAATTTTAGCTCTGGATTTTGGTGGCACAAAATTGGCAGCAGCAACAGTAAAGGGTGGTGCGAAGGAGTGGTTGTACCATGAATCACGGTTTTCACCCGCAAATGGTGATGCTTTGACTGATTTAGAAATTATGCGATCGCTCATTGATTCCGTGCTAAAAGGAAGGAAACCGGATGCCATTGGTGTCAGCTTCGGTGGTCCAGTAGATGCAACCACAGGCTTAGTCCGCTTATCTCATCACGTTCCTGGCTGGGAAAATGTTCCCCTCAAACAAATACTCGAAGAAGATTATTATACACCTGTCAGTATAGATAATGATGCTAACGTTGCTGCTGTTGGTGAACATCGCTTTGGGGCTGGACAAGGATATGATAGCCTATTTTATATTACAATTAGCACTGGTGTCGGTGGAGGGTGGATACTTGACGGCAAGCTTTGGCGGGGTGCATTAGGCATGGCGGGAGAAATTGGACACATGGTAGTAGATCCTAGAGGTCCCTTATGCTTATGTGGAAAACGGGGATGTGTAGAACGTTTAGCTTCGGGTCCCTACATGGCGCAAAATGCCCGGGAAATGCTGGAGAAAGAACCACCCAGTGCTAACGGCAAAGTCAGGGGAGACGTACTTAGGTATTTGACAGGTAATGATCTCAACTTACTTACAGGCAAAGTCATTAGTACCGCCGCAGCCAACGGAGATGAAATAGCACAAGAGGTATTATATCGGGGTGCTTGGGCGTTGGGAGTCGGTATTGGTAATGTAGCCAATTTGATGAATCCCCAACGGTTTGTTTTGGGTGGTGGTGTCACCAAAGCTGGGGATAATTTCTGGACTGTGGTGCGGAAAGTAGCTAGGGAAACCGCACTCCCAGAGGTGAATTTTGAGATTGTGCGGGCATTGTTGGGTGATGATGCACCTTTGTGGGGGGCTGTGGCTTTGGGTTTGAATGTGTTAGATTAAATTCTTTTTCTCACGCAAAGGCGCAAAGACGCAAAGAATAATCAAGAGTTTCCTTTAAATATTCGCTTGTTGTCTTTGATAAAGTGACCAGTACAAACCTTTTTGTTTTAAGAGTTCTAAATGTGTTCCTCGTTCGGCTATTACTCCTTTTTCCATGACTAATATTAAATCGGCTCGTTTGAGGGGGGCAAAACGGTGGGCAATTAAGAATACTGTGCGGTTAGAGGAAACATTTTTGAGGTTTTGTAATACTTGTTGTTCGGTTTCACTATCTAAGGCGCTGGTGGCTTCATCTAATATGAGAATTGGTGCAGACGTTAGAAATAATCTGGCTAATGCTATGCGTTGTCTTTGTCCTCCAGATAATGCTGTTCCTCTTTCTCCTACGTTGTTTTCATAACCGTAAGGTAGTTGACTAATGAAGTCATGGGCTACTGCTAATCTGGCTGCTTCGACAACTTGTTCGGAGGTAATATCTGGATTTCCTAATGTGATGTTTTCTAAGATTGAACCATTAAATAAAAAGTCTTCTTGGAGAACTACACCTATTTGTTGTCGTAAGGATGCTAAGTCAGCACTTTTGATATCAAATCCATCAATTAGAATCCGTCCTGATTCAATTTGATAAAGTCGTTGAATAATTTTGGAAAGGGTACTTTTTCCTGAACCACTTCTGCCAACAATGCCTACAAATTGTCCGGGTTCAACATTAAAAGAAATTCCTTTTAATACTGGTTCGGTGTTGGCATTATAGCGAAAGAAAACTTGATCAAAGTTGACTTCACCTTTGAGGGGTGGTAATACTAATCCTGTTCCTGCTTCTGTTTCTGGGGCAGCGTTGAGAATATCACCAATTCTATCTACTGATAATAGAACTTGTTGGAGATTTTGCCATAACTGCACTAGCCGTAATAGTGGGCTGGTCACTCTTCCTGATAACATTTGGAAGGCGATTAATTGACCAATTGTTAGTTGATGATCAATTACTAATTTTGCCCCAACCCACAGGATGATTAAGGTGGAAAAGTTAGTCAGAAAGTCACCAATATTACTACTAATATTGGATGTAGTTGAGGCTTTAAAACTGGTACGAATAAACCGGGCAAATAAACCTTCCCAGCGTTCTCTTGCTATTGGTTCGGCTGCATGGGCTTTAACTGAATGAATGCCGGTGATTGTCTCGACTAAAAATGATTGACTGTCCGCACTGCGGTTAAAGGTTTCATTTAGCCAATTTCGCAAAATTGGTGTCGTGACGATGGTTAAAGTCGCAAATAATGGTAATACGGCTAAGGCTACAAATGTCAGGGGAATGTTGTAATAAAACATCAATCCCAGGTAAACTACAGCAAAGATACTGTCAAGAATGACGGTTAAGGCTGTACCTGTGAGAAATTGGCGAATTTGTTCTAATTCCTGGACTCTAGCGACTGTATCGCCCACTCTCCGCGACTCAAAATAAGCTAAAGGTAAACGCATTAAATGGCGAAAAAGTTGGGCGGATAAACTCAAATCTAAACGCCGGGCTGTGTGGGTAAATATGAATAGCCGCAGCATACCCAGAATAGATTCAAATGTCGCCACTAGCAAGAGAGCGATCGCCATCACATCTAAGGTGGCTAAACTCTCCTGTACCATCACTTTATCAATGATGACTTGAGTAATTAATGGTGACGCTAATCCCAATAATTGCAAGGTAAATGAAGCTATTAAAACCTCACCTAACAAACCCCGATATTTCCAAACTGCGGGAGTAAACCAAGCTAAATTAAATTTCTCTTGTTGGGAAATTAATTCAGCTTGCCATAATGTCCCATTCCAACAATTTTCTACTACAGATTGCGGTAATTGTTCACAACTATAATCAGGATTTTGGGGATTAGCAATAATTAAATAATTGCCTTTCATTTGATATGCTACTACCCAATTTAATTGGTTATTTTTACCTTCCTGATTACTTTGATTCCACAACAACAAAGCGGGAAAAGTTAATTGGCGTAAATCACTCCAACTAACCTGCAATTTCCGCAACACTAACCCTACTTTTTCCGCAGCTTCTACCAGATTTTTGGGTTTTTGTCCCCGCAGTTGGCGTTGTACCCATTCCAATTGCACAGGATTTTGTAAATGTTGTGCCACCATTGTTAAACAAGCTGCACCTGTATTCCCACTTCCCACAAAGGGATAATTGGAAATTATCGGTGGAGAAGGTGGGGAAGGAGGTAGAGAAATGGGAGAATTAGCAACTGGTAAAATGGCTTCTGTTTCCTCTACCTCTAGTGAATTTGTCCAAAATTCATCAATTTGAGAATTGACAAACTTTTTCCATACAGCCGAATTCCAACACACTACTACTACTTCCTTGCTGGTAGCGATAGCTTTACAATCAGCAAATATTTGTTGACAGTTACCAAACCAATCTCCTGTTTGTAAAGTAGCTACAGTTTTATTTTCTTCTTCTTCTCGTAACCGGACTTTACCAGTGACAATGAAGAACTGATAACTTCCCTCGTCAAAGGCATCACCACCTAATTTTTGTGACCAAATTTTTTCGCCAAGTTTGTAATTACGAATTTCCGCTTGCTGTTTTAATTCGCTTTTTTCTTCAGCATTTAGCCAGGATAGCGGCGGTTCATTCCAGGGTAAATTGTTTAACACATTTATTAGTTAAAATTGATTATTGAAATGTTTTAATCTACTTGAATTCTGACTGTAAGATCCTGAATTTTATCCCCTAGCCATTTCTCAAATAGCTCATTTTTTAGTGATTGTTGTAATTGAGGATCTTCTAAAGATGCTGGGAGAATTTGTTCTAATCTAAATAAGGCAAAACGTCCTTCTATGTCTATGGGATTGATCAATTTTCCTGGGGTGGTTGCGTCTACAGCCGCACGTAATACATCTGGGATAGTTCCCCGACTAATTGGTCCCATCATGCCATTGAATACTCGTTCATCTGCTAATGAATACTCTTTTGCTAGTTGTTCAAAACTACTTCCTTCTTCAATTTGAGTTTGTAGTTCTTCGGCTAATTCCCGACTATCAACTAGAATCCGTGAAAGGATGACTCTATCTAAGTAAATCTTCCTTTCAATAAAGTATTCTGGTAATTTTGATTCTGTGACTAATGCTTTGAGTTTCTCTAATTGAAAGCTAAAGGTAATAGATGTATGAAAAGTTGTATAATCTGTACTATTACTTATTAGCCATTCTTGAAATTTTTGTGGATCAGTTAGTTGATTTTTTAAGCGAAAATCAATAATTGTCTGTTCAATTAATGCCGAACTAATTTCGATATCTGTTCTGGTATTAATTTCTTGTACAATTACGTGCTGACGCAAGACATCACCAATAAAATTCCCCAGTTTACCCGATATTTGTAGATATTTAACTACTTCAGCGAGGGCAATTCCTTGGTCATTTACAGTCAAAAAAGATGAAGATTCCATGAAGTAATTCTGAGCATAAAACTAAAACATCTATAAGACTTTCCATTAAATAATAGAGAAAACAGTAGGGAATGATATCTAGGAATAATAAAGATTCGATAAATTAAATATGTAATTAATATTTGGTGATCAAATATTCTAATTTTTTGATTAATAGTGAACTCAATGATTTTAGATGATTACTATTTTTTATCTGTAAGCAATATGACCAAAATCAAAATGATTTTGCTGTCACTCAATCCAACATCAGACATTAGAGGTATGTTAAAGAAAGTGCTAAACTATCTCTATCTGGGTATATTTTCTTCAACTTACAACCAATTTCCATATAAAGTTTTACTATCGTTTTTATACTTCCAATCTTGTTTGGTAATTGTGATAAAAATATCTTGTATTCCTGTAACCTTTTAGCTAACCTGCAACTTACTTAATTTAAGTTAATTTCATGACCAATCCCCGTCAAGTGGCTTTTATTGCTCTCAAAGAAGTTCATAAAGGAGCTTATGCTGATGTTGCTTTAGATAGAGTGCTACAAAAGTTTAAGTTACCCGACAATAATCGGCGGTTAATGACAGAATTAGTTTATGGGAGTGTGAGAAGACAACGCACCCTTGATGCTATCATTGAGCAACTTGCTACTAAGAAAATTCAGCAACAGCCAAAAGACCTCCGCACCATTTTACATTTGGGTTTTTACCAACTGCGTTATCAAGAAAGAATTCCCGCTTCTGCGGCTGTAAATACTACTGTTGAATTAGCAAAGGAAAATGGTTTTCCTGGTTTAACTGGTTTTGTCAATGGTTTATTACGTCAATATCTCCGACTTGCAGAAAAATCTTCAGAACCGCTAAATTTACCGGAAAATCCGGTCGAAAGATTAGGTATTTTCCACAGTTTCCCTAATTGGATTATTGAAGTTTGGTTAAAAGAATTGGGTTTTGAAGAAACAGAAAAACTCGCTAATTGGATGAATCAAACCCCGACAATTGATTTACGGGTAAATATTCTTCGCAGTTCTTTAGAAGAGGTACAATCAGCTTTTGAATCTGCTGGTGTTTTAGTCAAACCCATTCCCCATTTACCCCAAGCTTTACGATTAATTGGTCATAACGGGGCAATTCAAAATCTACCTGGTTTTAATGAAGGTTGGTGGACTGTCCAAGATAGTAGCGCTCAATTAGTTGGTCATTTGCTTGACCCTCTGCCGGGGAATGTAGTGATTGATGTTTGTGCGGCACCAGGGGGAAAAACTACCCATATTGCCGAATTAATGGGAGATAAAGGCAAAATTTGGGCTTGTGATCAAACTGCTTCCCGGTTACGCAAATTAAAAGAAAATGCCCACCGTCTAAATTTACAATCTATCGAAATTTGTGCAGGAGATAGTCGCAACTTACCGCAATTCTACGATTCTGCTGACCGTGTATTAGTTGATGCTCCTTGCTCCGGTTTGGGGACTATGCACCGTCACGCTGATGCGCGTTGGCGACAAACACCAGATTCTGTGCAAAAACTTTCCCAACTCCAAAAAGAACTCCTATCACATAATGCAGGTTTTGTCAAGGCTGGTGGTGTTTTAGTTTACGCAACTTGTACGCTGCATCCAGCGGAGAATGAACAGGTAATTACGGAGTTTTTAGCCGCAAATCCCCATTGGCAAATTGAACCTCACTCTTTTGATTTATTTAATGATACTGCTCCTGGTTGGTTAAAAGTCTGGCCTCATCAACAGGATATGGATGGTTTTTTCATGGTGCGCTTAAGAAAAACTCAGGATTTCGAGTGAATACCAATACTGATTGTAAGATTTAACAGTTTTGCGTAATTCCCCACCCTCAATGTACTCCTCTCCCAATTGGAAGAGTTGAGCAAGTCTAGTGCAACTAATCCAGTAGCCTACACTACACTGCTCAAACAAATTCAAACGCTTTACCGTTTTTGGGTTGACCTACAGAATTAGGGAGGCAGGAGGCAGGGGAGAATATTTCTTGCCTATTGCCTATTGCCTATTACCTACTCTTTTTCAACCTTGGGGATAATGTTGGGACGATCTTTATTTTCCCAACCGGGGGGACGTTTGGAGTTGTACCAAGCAATTGAACCGATGGTGACAGCAGCGATAAAACCCACCACATACACCAAAGTAAACGCTAAGGGAAAGTGATTTCCAGTGTCTAGCACTGGGACTTGGAGCAATAAATAACTCATGATTATATTCGGCTAATGTAGGTTACAGTTCTTCATAAAGTATAAACTCAGCGAATCCCCTACATCTACCCTAGGAAAAATCTTTACGGTGAAGAATTGGGCTTGAGTCTTTCCCTCCAGGAAGGTTGTGATGATGAAGATCCTTGAGAATTATTCTCTACAGGGGAAGATGACTTTACCTGACCTGATTCTTTGCTGCTCCTGCGTCGTGAACGAGATGATTTAGGAGTAGAGTCGCTATTAGATTCTTTCCTGCGATTGCTTCGTCTTCTGCTCGAGGAAGCCAGTGGATCATTATTTTGTTGACTATAGCGTCGTTTCCGTCTTGGTCTACGTTCTGATGAATTTGCCGAATCTTCCGACTGATTATTGGTTCTTCTGCGTCTGCGTCTGGTTGATGAATCAGAATTGTCGGTATTGTCCTCATCTGATTTTTGATTATAATCATCAACCGATTTATGGAGAATTTTTTTCGGTTTGAGAGGTTGGGCTTTGATAGTACCTTTGCGATTTTCTAAATTAGGTCGGGGTGGAAATTTTTCTACCGGCATTCCCTCTACGGCTTTTTCCATAAACTCATGCCAAGCATAAGCTGCACTACCACTATTACCATAGGTAGGGGTGTTATCATCATTCCCTAACCACACCCCAGCCACTAACTGAGGAATATAACCAATAAACCATAAATCACGGGATTCATCGGTAGTGCCTGTTTTGCCGGCAACTTGTCTATCATCTAATTGAGCCGCAGCACCAGTGCCATCGGTGACAACATTTCTTAACATCCAAGTCATGATGGCGCTAGTATCAGGATCTAAAACTTGCTTAGATTCATATTTGGCTGACCAAATGACATCTCCTTCGCGGTTGAGAATGCGCCGAATGCCATGAGCTTCTATATAATTTCCTTGGTTGGTAAATGTACCATAGGCGTTGGTTAATTCTAATAAGTTGACTTCATTAGAACCAAGAGCCAAGGAATAGTTAGGTTTGAGTTCTGACTTAATGCCCATGTCATGGGCAAGTTTAATGGTGGGTTCAAAACCTATTTCTATTAAGAGTTTTACCGCAATTGTATTGATAGACTTGGTGAGAGCGTCTCTGATATTTAACCAACCAGAGAATTTGTTATGGGAATTTTTTGGCTCATAACCATCTATTGATAAAGGTTCATCTAAATAACTATCGTAGGGACTTTTACCAGTAGCGATCGCTGTAGCATAGACGAAACCCTTAAAAGTAGATCCTGGTTGTCGTTGGGCTTGAGTTACACGATTAAACTGGTTTTTGCTAAAGTCTTTACCACCTACCATGGCCTGAATTTCCCCACTCCGAGGATCTATGGCAACCATGGCCGCTTGTTTAAAGTTTTGCCACTGACCTTCATTTTTTAATATTTTAGCAACTGCGGCTTCTGCTGCTTGTTGGGAAATGGGGTTTAAGGTTGTTTCTACTACTAAACCACCACTAGCTAAGACATCAGCGCCCAGGTACTTGGGCAATTCTTTCTGAACATAGCTAGTAAAGTAGGGAAAATTAACTTGTAACCGTTTGGGTAAACTGCTGTTAACTATTAATGCTTCTTGTATAGCTGCTTGTTTTTGTTCCGGTGTAATTATGCCATCTTCTAGCATCCGCTGTAACACCAAATTTCGCCGTTCTGTAGCTATTTTGGGGTTTTTATCGGGGCCATAGACGTTAGGTGCAGGAGCTAAACCAGCCAGGGTGGCCATTTCTGATAAAGTCAGTTGATCTACGGATTTACTAAAGTATACCCAAGCCGCATCTCCGACACCGTAAGCTCCAGAACCTAAATAAACGAGATTTAAATAACGTTCGAGAATCTGATCTTTAGTCAATTGTCGCTCTATTTTTTGGGATAACCGGACTTCTTTGAGTTTACGCCAAAAGGTTTTTTCTGGTTTAAGGAAGAGAATTCGCGCTACTTGTTGGGTGATGGTACTACCACCTTCTCCTATATTTTGCGATCGCAAATTATTGATAACTGCTCTGGCAATTCCTTGGGGATCAAATCCATTGTGTTGATTAAATCTTCTGTCTTCTGAAGCAATAAAAGCTTTTTTTAAAGTATCTGGTATTTGCTCTATTTTCAGCACTTCTCTGGTAGCTTCTCCCTGCTGTTGTAGAACACTACCATCACCAGCTTTAATTGTCAGAGTTTGCTCTCGTACCAATGCTCTGAGTGCAGACTGATCTGGTAAATTTTTATCTATTTCTAAGATTGTGTAATGGAAAGCAATGATCCCACTACCAACACCTAACCCAGCCCAAAACCAAAAACGACGATAAAAGGGTTTATCGCTGCTGGCAATTTTGCCCAAGATTCCCGATGATAGAGTTGTCATCTGGGTGATTAACTGCTTTGCCTTCACCTGCATTCTCGGTAGTAAGTTTTCATTTGTGGACTCGTCATTTTGTTGATGATTACCTAATGGCAATGGCAGTTTCTCCTGTTTGGTTTGAACGCAACATTTCTGCGTTAATATAATAACCCATATAATACCTCATAAATCATTAACTTAATTCAGTGGTAATATATGTTTTCTACAAAGCTATATTATTGATATTAATATCATTTATGACAATTAAATCATGCAATTTTTGCATAAGAGAACTCCGAAAATCACAGAATCATCATGAATTTTCCTCCCTGTGTCTCCCTGCTCCCTTCAGTTCAACAATTAACTAGGAGTCCGATAGAATGCTAAACAATGCGGCTAGAACTGCGATCGCTCTCGGTAGTAACATTGGCAATTCCCAAGGCATTTTAGCAGGAGCTTTAGAAGCTTTAGCTCAAATATCAGGCATAACTATAGAAGCCAAATCGAGTTGGTATCGCACTAAAGCCATAGGACCAACTCAGCCTGATTACTTAAATGGTTGCGCGATCTTACTTGTGCAAATGTCACCACAGACTTTATTAGAACAACTACTAACAATTGAACAAAAGTTTGGGCGTGAGCGTCAGGAGCATTGGGGGCCACGCACCCTAGATTTAGATTTGTTATTATATGATGACTTAATTTTACATCAGCCAAACCTGCAAATTCCCCATCCCCGCATGACTGAACGAGCTTTTGTTTTAGTTCCTTTAGTCGAAATTGCTCCAGATTGGATAGATCCTATATCTCAAAGAGTAATTCGAGATTTACTGCTAGAGATAGACACGAATGATGTACATTTATTGTAGCGGGTGAAAAAATTACCATTTTTGCCACCCAAAAAGAACTGATAACCACAAAAAACCCCCGTATACGTTCTCTGTATTCACAGACGGTAGAATTTTACTATGCCATTAGGTAGAGAATTACCACAGTTGCTGAAGCAACACTTATTTTATAAAGGACGCAAATTTAACTTTGAAGTTAATCGTTTGCGTTTACCCAACAAATCTGAAGGGGAATGGGAATGTATTCGTCATCCCGGCGGTGCTTTGGCTATACCCATAACCGCAGAAGGTAAGCTTGTACTTGTGCGTCAATATCGGTTTGCAGTCCAGGGAAGACTGTTAGAATTTCCGGCGGGAACTGTAGAACCCAATGAAGATCCTTTAGAAACAGTTAAACGGGAAATTGAAGAAGAAACTGGTTATCATGCTCGTCAGTGGGATAAGTTAGGAGAGTTTTTTCTTGCTCCTGGTTATTCCGATGAAATTATCTATGCTTTTATTGCTAGAGATTTAGAAAAGCTGGAAACACCACCAGAACAAGATGAAGATGAAGACATAGAAACAGTATTACTAACTCCTGAAGAATTGGAAAAAGCCATTTTGACAGGAGAACCTGTAGATGCTAAATCTATTGCTAGTTTTTTCCTGTTGCGTTCATTTTTAAAGTAGGGAACAGGGAACAGGGGGCAGGGAGAAGAGGCTATAATTATCGAGAATAACTACCAGCGTAATCGCGGATACGATAATCTGTGGCTTGAGCTAAAACTTTTTTAGTTGATGCAAATTCTCGTAATTGTCCCACATGATTTTCATTGTATTGAAATAAAGCTGTAAAATCTGCGAGACGAGAGACTTGCTGGATGTTTTGAGAGATAAATATAATTGTCAGTTCAGAACGCAAACACTCAATTAGTTCTTCAATTTTTGTGGTGGTAATGGGATCAAGTCCACAACAAAGCTCATCCATCAGAATAACTTGAGGTTTAACGGCTAAAGCGCGAGCAATGCACAACCTTTGTTGTTGTCCACAAGAGAGTTCCAAAGCTGGTTTATAGAGCTTATTTTTGACTTCTTCCCAAATATCCGCAGATTTAAGAGCTAACTCGACAATTTCATCTAATTCTGATTTTGGTCGCCAGCCAATTAATTTTACACCGTAAGCAACGTTATCATAACTGCTCATGGGAAAAAGATTGGGTTTGGAGTAAATTGTACTAATTTGACGACGGAGACGATTGAGATTAATCCGCCGTTCATAAATATTTTGCCCAAAAAATTCGATTTTTCCTTGGGTTTGGACTTCTCCCTCTAAGTCACTCATGCGGTTGAGAGACTTCAAAAAAGTAGATTTCCCGCAACCACTAGGTCCCATAATGGCAATAATTTTATTTTGGGGAATATCCATTGACAGATTTTCCAGAATTTTTTGCTTATTGTAGTAAAAACTAAAGTTTTTGACACTTATGGCGGGAATTATTTTACTCATATTCAAGAAGAAGGATTTAAGAGGAAGAAAGAAAAAAGCCGAAAATTTGGCATCAGAATACTTGTAAAACTTGATATTTGCCTATAACCTAAATTATGCCCTCTATTGATCTACAATGCTGCGTTTAATTAATGTAAAAAAGGTAAATTAACCATGATACAGCGGTTTATTTTCATCATTACTACTATCATTGTCTGGCATTTGTGTATTTCTAACACATTAGCCAAAGAAAAAAAAATTGAAGATTTGGATAAGTTCCCTCCTAGTCCCTTAGAAATAACTATAACTGACCCGATATTGCCAAATTTACCAGATAAACGGGAATTAACATTAACAGAATTGGAAAAATTAAAGACGGATTTAGATGGATTAAATCAAGAGGCACAGGTGACACTACAAGGAGAAGATAAAAAGAAAGCCTTTGAGATTTGGAATCGTGAACTAAGATTGAGACGCTTTTTAGGCACATTGTCTGAGGTAGAAGCGTTATCAAGAGTGGGAGAAATCGCTTGGAATCAAAATGAACGGGAACAGGTGCGATATATTAGTCAGCGATTACAAGTAATTCAAAGCGAGATAGGAAAACAGAAAAGTACCGATTTACAATTATGGCAATCCCTGGGGAAAGCTTATCAAAAAATCCGGTTTCCTAAATTGGGAATATTGGCTTATGAACAAATTTTGATCTTAGTAAAACAACAACAAGATTCATCTGGAGAAATGGAGACTTTAAAAAATATTGGAGAATTACATTTAAGTTGGTTTGATTATCCCCAAGCTGCTAATACTTACCAAAAACTGTTAAATTTAGCAATTAATCAGGGTGATAAAACTAATGAATTAGGATATTTACAACAGTTAGCTTATATCTATTCCCAAGGAAAACAACCACAAGCAGCAATAGATATATTAAATAAATTAGTCCAAGTTTATACTCGTGAACAAAATTTGAGTCAAATTCCAGCTTTGAAATTAGCGATAGCTGCAAATTATGAATCTCTAGCTCAAAAAGATCCCAATTTAAAACAACAGGCTTTTGATAATTATCAAGCAGCTTATACTGGTGCATGGCAATTAGAACAATACGCTAAAGCTGGAGAAGCATTAGAGAAATTAATTACTTTTTATCGTTCACAAAAACAGATAGATGCGGCTTTACAAACTAGCCAAATTCTCATAGAAACACAAACATTAGCTAACAATTCTTATGGTTTAATGTCAGCTTATGACCAAATTGGTGACTTATATTTAGAACGCCGAGAATCTACACAAGCATTAACAGCATTTCAGAAAGGATTAGAAATAGCTCAACAACTTAAATATCAAGAATTATACTTTACTCAAAAAATTGAAAAGTTAAAACCTGAGATAAAAATGTAGAGAATATCAAGATAAATAAAAAAGTCCGCTAACGCGGACTCTGGACATTGGATAAGGTTAAGTTGTCACCAAGAGAGCCTACAAGATGTTAGACTTATTTATATTTTTACTAATTGATTTGAGAAAATCAAGTGGTTTGATTTAAGAATTAGGACATAATTCCGATATTTATGTCTGAAAAAAAAGGAGTTTATTGATGATTATTTTTACAGATGGATATCTCCCATTGCTTAAAAAGGTGAGGAATCTGAGAAATTGCGGACATAACTAAGATTGTTTTGTCTAAGAGGATGCTTGAAAAGTCTTTGGTCATGTATCCAAAATCTTGATATCCCCCTAAATCCCCCTTAAAAACGGGAGTTAGGGGGGATATTGATACAACTGAGCGATAATTCTCCTCCATCTCCTGTGGCTCTGTTGCTTAACCTAAGCTACAATTTTTTCACCAATCACTAATGCTATTTTCATCCCAAACTTGCAATTTCAATTCTTGTAAATAGGTTAACCCATTGTGAATTTGTCCATTTGTTCCTTGTAAATCTAAATCAAACCAACCATCACCTACAGCATCCTGTCCGAGAATTGCGGCTTTGATATTCACAGTCAAGCCATATTCTGAAACTAGGCGAGAAATTACAGGTTCTTGATGATGATCTTGGGGAATTCTGACGCGAATTCGCTTGTTTATCAGGGTATTTTCACTACTCATAACCACCTCTAAGATGTAATTTAATAGTTGTCTAGAAATTACCTATTACCCATTATTCAACTTCTTTAATTTCAGTTTTTCGTTCTATGATTTCCTTCAGAATCAAGGTGATAACTGCCAGAAATGCTAACAATACAGCAGCAGAAAAAGCAGCTTCTGTTTCATATTGTTTGTAAGCATCTTCCACAAATAATGGTAAAGTCTGGGTTGTATTGGCAATGTTACCAGATACCACAGAAACTGCACCAAATTCACCCATGGCTCTGGCATTTGTCAAGATTAAACCGTAGAGTAACCCCCAACGAATACTCGGTAAAGTTACCCGCCAAAAAGTTTGCCAATCGTTTGCACCTAATGTTCTGGCAGCTTCTTCCTGATCTTTGCCAAATTCTTCTAAGACAGGAATTACTTCTCTGGCCACAAAAGGCATACTCACAAAAGCGGTAGCCATAAGCATCCCTGGAAAAGCAAAGACAATTTTAATATCATGGGCTTGTAACCAAGGACCAAACCAGCCCTGTCTCCCGTACAATAAGACTATCATTAGCCCAGCGACGACTGGGGAGATGGAAAAGGGCAAATCAATGATACTGAGAACTATAGCGCGTCCAGGGAATTTATGTCGAGCGATCGCCCAAGCCGCGCATAATCCAAATACTGCATTTACAGGGATAGAAATCGCAGCTAGTAATAAAGTTAACCAAGCTGCGTGGAGAAATTCCGGTTTTGCCAGGTTAGATAAAAATGGTCCAGTTCCCTTTTTGAAAGCTTCAAAAAAAACATTAATAGCTGGAATATATTGAACCAGAAATAGGTAGGAAATTGCCACGCCAATTAAAACTGCCGGTACCCAACTCTGTTTTTTTGGTTTTCTGATTTTATCTATTGTCATATCTTCTTGCCCAAGCTTGTAAGAAATTAATTGCTAATAACATTACCAAAGAAATTCCTAATAAAACCACACCAATTACAGTTGCACCAGCATAGTCATATTGTTCCAACCGCTGGAAAATTAACACAGGTGCAATCAAATCTTTATAGGGTGTATTAGAAGAAATAATTACTGTTGAACCATACTCCCCAACTGCGCGGGAAAAACCCAAAGCTACACCAGTTAAAATTGTCGGAAATAAAGGCGGTAAAATCACTTTCCAAAAAGTTTGCCATTCAGAAGCACCTAAACTCCAAGCAGCTTCTTCAATTTCCGATTCCATTTCTTGCAGAACAGGTTGCACAGTTCTTACTATAAAGGGTAACGATATAAATATCATTGCCACTCCTACCCCCAAGCGAGTAAAAGATACCTTAATCCCCATTGGTGCTAACAATGAACCCAACCAACCATTCTCACTGTAAACTGTTGCCAGTGTTAAACCTGCTACGGAAGTTGGCAAAGCAAAGGGTAAATCTACTGTGGCATCAATAATCCGTTTCAAAGGAAAATCGTAACGCACTAATACCCAAGCAATCAAAGTTCCAAACACACCATTCAGCAAAGCTGCAAATAATGAAGTAACAAAGGTAACATTATAAGTTGCTAATGCTAACTCGCTGGTGGCAATTTCCCAAAACTTCGCAGGAGCTACCGTACCAGCTTTGAGAAACATGGCCACAATGGGAATAAATAACATCACAGTTAGATATCCCAAAGTAATCCGCCAAGTCCAAGGAAGATGAATCAAATTATCTACAAATACCTTCCAAATGGGAGGTTTAATATTAGTTTTTACAGCCGCAGATTCAGTCATAATTTTGTTAGTTGTCAGTTGTCAGTTGTTAGTAGGGGCGAAGCATTTGGAAGATAAATTATCGGTCATTGCCAAAAATAGTTCTCCAAATGCTTCGCCCGTACAGTTGTTAGTTGTTAGTAGGGGCGAAGCATTTGGAAGATAAATTATCGGTCATTGCCAAAAATAGTTCTCCAAATGCTTCGCCCGTACAGTTGTTAGTTGTTAGTTGTTAGTTGTCAATTACCAATTACCAATTACCAATCACCAATCACCAATCACCAATCACCAATCACCAATCACCAATTACCAATCACCAATCACCAATTACCAATTACCAATCACCAATTACCAATTACCGTTTATTTTTAGCTTGAATTTGGTCAAAAATTGCCCCATCATTAAAGAACTTTTTCTGAACAGCATCCCAACCACCTAATTCTTGAACTGTACCTAAAGTTTTTATTTGGGGATATTTGTCAGCAAATTCTTTAATCTTAGCTACTGTTTCATCTACAGGACGAAATCCTACTTTAGCAAATTCCCGTTGTGCTTCGGGGGTAAACAAATATTTAACAAAAGCTTCTGCTACTTCACGATTACCATGTTTATCAACATTTTTATCCACAACAGCAATAGGATTATCAATGGAGATATTTATATCAGGAAGAATGTAATTTGTTTTTTCGCCCTTGTCTTTTGCCAAAACAATTTCATTTTCATAGTTAATCAAAGCATCACCTTGACCTTGTTTAAAAAATGCGTCTGTAGCTTCACGAGCATCTTTGGTTAATACAGGGACATTTTTATAAACTTTGGTCACAAAATCAATAGCTTTAATTTCATCTCCACCAGTTTTAATGACTGAATTCCAAAGGGCGAGAAAATTCCACCGCGCTACCCCAGAAGTTTTGGGATCTGCGGTAATTAGTTTAACATTATCTTTGGCTAAATCAGCCCAATTCTTAATCCCTTTGGGGTTGCCTTCACGAGTGACTAAAGCTGCAACAGACTTAGAAACAATACCATTATTAGGAAATTCTTTCTCCCACCCAGGTTGAATTAATCCCGCTTTTTCAATTTTCTGCGTATCTAAAGCCAGGGCTAGATGAACAATATCTGCTTCTAAACCATCAACCACCGCACGAGTTTGCGAACCGGAACCACCATAGCTCTGTTTAAATACTACAGTTTGGTTATGTTCCTTTTGCCATTTTTCCACAAATTTGGGAATAATAGTAGCGTGAGCAGCTTTAGTAACAGCAAAGGATACAAGGGTTAATTCTACATTCTGTTTTTTACTCGTATCAGTAGTTGCATTCGGGGAACTACTGTTGTTTGTTCCAGTGCAAGCAGCAAGAGATACACTCAATACTGTCCCTACTAAGAAAAGTGATACAAAGCCTTTGAGCGAATTTGGACTAAACCTCAGTTGTAGTCGTTTTCGTAATTGTTGCCACAAATTCATCTTTTGTCCTTCTGTGAGACTACGGTTAATTAATGAAAATACCATTATTGCAGGTATCCGGTTATCAAAACTAGTAAAAACTGCATATTGACGATAGGGAATATGGTGATTTTACCAGTTTCAAGAAAAATTACAATGCCTTTCAATGACAAGTATCAATTTTTAATTATCTTTATGGAGTTACGATGGGAAATTACTTAATTAATTTTCAGTTTTTAATACTTTACTTAAATAAATATTTGAAAATAAATATAGAGTTTAATCTGTTAAAAGATTTGCCATATAAACTTTATAGGCATTAAAAGCCGAAAAATATATTTGCAATATTTAATACATACAATACCCGATGGGAAAATAGTTGTTTTTAAGTGCAAAAACTATTGATTTTATTTATGACATCTGGTACGCTCTTTCTCTAGAGGTTAAATACGTTATCTTTACAGAGTTACCGTAGATTATATTTAAACCAATTTTAGGACATCCCATGACAGATAATTCTGCCAACACCGCAAAATTTGTTCCCATAACAAAGCCGTTTTTTCCGGCTTTATTCTTAGCAACAGGTTTAAGTATAAGCACTATTTTGCCTGTATTTGCAGGTACAGCCCAAAAGACGCAACTAATCAGTCAAAGTGGTAAAAAAGTTGAACTTACCTTAGTCACTTACGCAGTCACCAAAGCGGCTTACTCAAAAATTATTCCCGATTTTGTGGCAAAATGGAAAAGAGTAGTTACCCTGGAAACTCGCGCTGGTAATCCCAAAAATATCAAAAATTGGACTGATTTAACAAAGCCTGATGTTAAAATTATTACTGCAAATCCCAAGACATCTGGTGGGGCTAAATGGAATTTTCTCGCTTTATGGGGTTCAGTAGTTAAGAATGGCGGAAATGATGCCCAGGCGTTAAAGTTTGTAACAGATGTGTTTAAAAATGTAGTTGTATTACCCAAAGATGCCAGAGAATCAAGTGATGCTTTTTACAAAAAAGGTCAGGGTGATGTATTAATAAACTATGAAAACGAAGTCATTTTAGCTGCACAGCAAGGCAAAACAGATACTTCTTACATAATTCCTCCAGTAAATATTTCGATAGAGGGACCTGTTGCAGTTGTGGATAAAAATGTTGAT
This sequence comes from Dolichospermum sp. UHCC 0406, assembly GCF_009712025.1. NCBI lineage: Bacteria > Bacillati > Cyanobacteriota > Cyanophyceae > Nostocales > Aphanizomenonaceae > Dolichospermum > Dolichospermum sp. UHCC 0406. Next base: position 24,924 of record NZ_VILA01000035.1, on the reverse strand, counting down.
AAGCATGGAAATCGTGAGGTTTCTGAAGCTTTTGTCAAGTTCCTTTTCACTCCAGAAGCACAACGTGAATTTGCTAAAGTTGGTTTTCGTCCAGTTGACCCAACTGTGTCTAAAGAAGTAAAAAGTAAATTCCCTTATATTGCCCGACTCTACACTGTAGCTGATCTTGGCGGTTGGAGTGGTGTCCAGAAGAAATTCTTTGCAGATGGTGCGATTTTTGATAAAATTCAACGGGGAAGACGCTAAATATAGCAATTCTTGATTGATTGTCATATATTCTTGGGTCACGGTGTAGACAAAGTTTTTGTAGCGATGCAGGATTTTTGCAACCGTGATTTACAGCACTTTCCGGTGTTATGAGGTACATATCCAGCGGGCAAGATGCCCGCACTACAAGAGTTTCATAATTCAAGTTTGTACCTCATGAGAGCGAAATCTGCTGTAAGAACAATTACGACGGACTTCTGTTTTTTCCCAAGTGCCAATTATTATATTAACTAGTAGTGATGGAGCTTTTGATCGAGTTCGGGCTAAGAGGATGTTTTAAAAGTTTTTAATGTGTAAACAGACCCCTCTCCAAACCTCTCCCCTGGTAGGGGAGAGGCTTTAAAAACCCCCTTCCCTACAAGGGAAGGGGGGAAGGGGGGTTAGGTTTTTGGAGATTATGGGTTTCATATAATACTTTTCAAACAACCTCTAAGGTATTTGGGGCAACTGATTTTATTAATAAACCTATCAAAAAGGAGCAGATATTTACAATATTAAATAAGCATTTACTAACAAGTTCTAGAAATGAATATCTCCAGAATTTTGCTTTGTCTTATTAATAAAATAGTTGTCAAAAATTAGGCAAATTTTAGGGGTAAACCATCCTGAAATATGAGTAATTCTCCGGGTTGTATTTGTGTCCAAACTTCGTTATCAGTTAGGGGTGTAGTCACAATCACAGCCACGCGATCTTTAGATGTAGTCAATTCACTAAAATCTACAGTCATCTCTTCATCAATTAAATGAGCCGCAGCAAAAGGCGCTTGTCTAATAATGTAGCAAAGTTTAGTTGAGCAATAGGTGAAAAAATGCTCACCATCTGATAATATGTAGTTAAAAGATCCAAAGGCTGCTATTTCTTTGGTAATTTCATGTAATGTCTGATAAAGTTCCTTTAGCGGTGGTTGTTCTTGAGGAAAATGCGATCGCAAAGTATTGAGAATTAAGCAAAATGCTTTTTCGCTGTCCGTAGTCCCCACAGGTTGAAAAATACCATTATTTTCCGGGTTAAAGTCTGGTAAATTACCATTATGAGCAAATACCCAATATCTTCCCCACAGTTCCCGACGGAAAGGATGACAGTTTTCCAAGGCTATTTTGCCTTGAGTAGCTTTGCGGATATGGGCAATTACATGAGTAGAATGAATGGGATACTGACGGATAAAATCGGCAATTGGTGACGCGATAGAGGCTTCAGCGTCTAGAAAAATTCGACATCCTTTGCCTTCAAAAAAAGCAATTCCCCAACCGTCGCTATGTTCATCTGTTTTTCCTCCCCTGGCAGAAAAACCTTCAAAGGAAAAGCAAATGTCTGTCGGTACGTTGCAATTCATTCCTAGCAGTTGGCACATTAGTTTTGTAGTTGTAAAGATCAACTAAAGAATAACTGATTATTTTTGATGGAACAGGTACAATTTGGACATTTAATTATCAAATATTAATAAAAACCTGTTTGGAGAAACTCATCGTGGTAATTAGTATTACATATTCTTTTTCACTAAGCAAGACGTTTTTAGGTGATTTTCATCAATTTCTCCTGGAGGATTTAGAAATTTATGGGAGTTTCTTGGTCATGGAAGCAAAAAATAGCAAATAATAGAATAATGAACAAACGCCATTTTTTGCAAATCAGTACAGTTTTAATCGGTACAGCCTTTTTTTCCCGTTATATCAATTGGAGTTCAGAATCTATGGCACTTTCTAATCCAGAGTTTACAGTGACAAAAACAGAGGAAGAATGGAAGAGTATCCTCACACCAGAACAGTTTCGGGTATTGCGGAAACATGGTACAGAACCCTCCCATACCAGTTCTCTCGATAAGCAATATGAACCTGGTACTTATGTCTGCGCTGGGTGTGGACAAGCTTTGTTTACTGCTGATACTAAGTTTAATAGTGGTACTGGCTGGCCAAGCTTTTTTAAACCCATAGAGGGGGCGATCGCTACTACTACAGATAGAACATTTTTCATGACCCGAACTGAAGTCCATTGTAGTAATTGTGGTGGACACTTAGGCCATGTTTTTAATGATGGACCAAAACCAACTGGTCTCCGTTACTGTATGAACGGTGTATCTTTGCAGTTTACACCTGCGTAGATCACTAATACGGTTCACTTTTTAAACTCTCTCAAGGGGTGCAAACCCCTTGTTTTATTCTGTCAAAAGCAGGAAATTGGAATATAGCAGGTAGAGTTTACATAAAATTGTCGAAAACAAGGATAAGGATTAGATAATGCAAGTTCTCAAAAGATCCATCAAACCAGAAAGTTATATATCGTTTCTCCACATTTACCAAACTACTTGGGGGACTGCTGGTGATATTTGTTTAGTTCGGGAATCTGTAGCTGAATCTAGTGCATCTAAGTTTGTGGGTCGCAGAATTAAATTAGCTCTCCCTAAAGGTATGGAACGTGATTACTTAGTGAATATTCCCATCATTAAAATTGCAGGTTACGTAGGTGAAGGGCATCCTAAAGATCCCCAGTCTGAATGGGAGGCTTATGATGGTATAGATCCAGAAATAGCGATCGCAGTTTTAAAAATTTGGGACTTCAAGTTAATTGAGTTATAGGAGATTCTACCTCAAGGTACATCTTTAAAGGCAAAAAAATTCCTGTTTGCAAAAACTATGGGAAGCAGCGCAAAAAATTGAGAGTGCGTCAAGAATTATCTTCCTAACGCACCCTATAAATTGAAATTTTTTTGGTAGACTTAGTACACAACAGCGGAAGTTAACTAACTATTAAAAATAACTAAAAGCAGATATTACCAGCTTTTTTAATTTTTAATAATTAATTTTTAATTCCGCCTTGCGCTACTAGCGTTTACCACGGTAAGGAACAGCATTGAGGTAATCAATGTCAAAAGAAGATAACTTTTGAGCATAGTTACCTTTACCAGATACAGAAGCAGCCATATCTGCAAATTTAGCAGGATCGCCTTCTTTTAAACGCTTTGCTTTTGCCTTAGCAGTGTAGAAGTTTTCCAAGGTAAAGCGCCAGTCGGTTTTGACTGTACCGGCTGTTTCTTGGAAGTCGGCACCGTAACGAGGAGTTACCAAGTTAAAAGGACGATCTACAAACCGCTTGCGTTGGTAAGGTACGGTATTATCACCAAAGTTTTGGGTGTATTCTGCGCTGTCTAATAAAACATCAACAAAGCCGCCAAAGCCCTTGTTACAAATAACAATTGACCAAGCAATTTCTTCTTTTTTATTGTAAGCACAACGACCCAATAAACGCTTGAGGGTGATGTCTACTAAACGGTAGTTGTTGTTAACAGAGACAACTAAACGATAGAAAGCTTCAGATTTAGCTAAACCCCGGATAAAGTCACGAACTGACAAAGAACCGTTTTTAAGTTGAGACTCTAAAGTAACTTGACGGTTAAACTTGAGAATTTCATGTTCGCTGAAAACTTGACGATAAGCAGCCCAAATGATGTTTGTCATGTCAGTGTAAGAACTAACATCTTCAATCCGATAGATATAAGGTGTATCTTCATTTTGGTCAGCAACGCCAAAGCTGGCCACCCGGTGATTTTGACTACTTGGATTGTATTGAAGTAATGGCAATGCCATATTAATTTTCTCCTTTTATGATCAAATTAAACAAAGAAAGATTTCGTTCTAGAAATACCCCGCCCAGAACTGAAGTTTAGGGCTAATAACTAAAGTCCGTTAAAACGGACTATAAACTTTTTTTTCAGTCGTCTTGAGACGACTTTTGCTATTAGACTCAGAATTCATTCTGAGGCGGGATTACTTACTTATTTTCCCCTCAAAAGGCTAGTAGATATCACTAATTCCTAACCAATTGAGAATCAACAAGAAAGTAATGCCTGCGGTTATTACCAGTAATACAGCAGACAATGCCCCCAAATCAACATTTTGCCCAGAGCCTGGGTAGAAACCTCCACGCCATTGACGAAGATACGGCCATTTTTGGACAATACCTGCCCGGTCACGATAATCAGCACCATAGCGGGGAGTAAAACTGATTGGGCGGTCTGTGGTCATCCGTTTGCGTTGATAGGGTACGGTATACTCGCCAAAGGCTTGTTCATACTCACTACTATCAATCAAAACATCCACAAATTTTCCCCAACCTAAAGTAGCAATTTGAATTGACCAGGCAATTTTTTCTTGCTCATTGTAGGGAGAACGACCTAAGATCCTTTTCAGGAACATTTCTACCAACCGATAGTTGTTATTTGGTGTCACAACTAGCTGATAAAATCGCTCTGATTTCACCAAACCACGAATGAAGTCTTTAACCGTAATTGACCGATTTTTGAGTTGAGTTTCTAAGGTAATTTGGCGGTTAAATTTGAGAATCTCCTGTTCGTTGAAGACTTGGCGATAAGCAGCCCAAATTAGTTGTTCAATTTCGCCGGCAGAGTTAGCATTTTCAATGCGGTAGATATAAGGATTGTCCTCGTTAATATCTGCCGTACCAAAGCTGCTAACTCTTTGGTTTTGAGTTGTAGGTTTGTATTCAAGTAAAGGAATTGCCATTTTAAAGAACCTGCCTTTTGGTAAATTTGGCATTTCAAAATGCTCTAATACTTAGCAAACTAACTAAAATTAAAATCCTTAAAAAAATACAAACGTTATCACTTTTGTAACCGAGATTACCCAGCTAGTTAAAAAACTATCTAGCGTCCGGGAAACCCAGCACTAGGACTAATAGAAACAGGGATACCTGTTGATGTCGTTTCCTTGGTAGTGTTAGGAATTTGGATATTGGCAGTGCTAACTGGTGTGTAAGTCACTGTTTTAATCTTAATGGAATTTGCCATATCCAAAAAGTTTTTAATGTCACCCCATTTATAACGAGCTTCTTCAAGTTGGTCGCGCCAGTAATCGCTGTATCGTGGTGTTACCAAATTAAAGGGTCTATCCTTATAACGTCGTCTTTGGTAGGGAACGATATTTTCCCCAAAGTTGCTTTGATATTCTTCAGAATCGAGCAAAGCGTCAACAAAACCACCCCAACCTTTGGTAGCAATCACAATTGACCAAGCGATTTCTTCTTTGTTGTTGTAAGGTGCGCGACCTAATAACCGTTTCAGCCCAATTTCTACTAATCTGTAATTAGAATTACTCTGAATTACCAAACTTTGGAAAGCGTCAGATTTAGCTAAACCCCGGATAAAATCGCGGACGGTAATAGCTTTGTTTTTTACTTGGGATTCTAAATGAACTTGGCGATAAAATTTGAGAATGACGTGTTCGCTAAAAAGTTGCCGATAAGCAGCCCAAATTAATTCTTCTACTTCTCCACCAAAGGCGTAGTCTTCGATGCGGTAAATTGTGGGTGTATCTTCGTTGGGAACTTCATAACCAGAAACGCGCTGGTTTTGAGAACTGGGTTTGTATTCTAGTAAAGGTATTGTCATGTTTGTCAGTTGTTGGTTGTTAGTAGGGGCGAAGCATTTGGAAGATAAATTATCGGTCATTGCCAAAAATAGTTCTCCAAATGCTTCGCCCGTACAGTTGTTGGTTGTTAGTAGGGGCGAAGCATTTGGAAGATAAATTATCGGTCATTGCCAAAAATAGTTCTCCAAATGCTTCGCCCGTACAGTTGTTAGTTGTTAGTAGGGGCGAAGCATTTGGAAGATAAATTATCGGTCATTGCCAAAAATAGTTCTCCAAATGCTTCGCCCGTACAGTTGTCAGTTGTTAGTAGGGGCGAAGCATTTGGAAGATAAATTATCGGTCATTGCCAAAAATAGTTCTCCAAATGCTTCGCCCGTACAGTTGTCAGTTGTTAGTAGGGGCGAAGCATTTGGAAGATAAATTATCGGTCATTGCCAAAAATAGTTCTCCAAATGCTTCGCCCGTACAGTTGTTGGTTGTTGGTTATTTTTACCAATTACCAATTACCAATTACCAATCACCAATCACCAATCACCAATAACTAATTTTTGGCGTTAGCAGGAATATAACGATAAGGTAAAGAAACTGCTACAGGTTTAATTGTGGGTTGTTCTTGATGATCTCTGCTTGTATCAGGGATTTCGCTGCTACTAACAAAAGATTGGGCAGTGGCCAAACTCCGTTGGTAGTTGCATTCGTTGGTAATAATAGACCCAGCCATAATGAAGAAGTTGGCAGGAATTGCCCGACGGATATCTGCTGTAGTTAGTTGTCCTGATGTGCGGATGCTATAGTAGGAACGGCCAGCCATTTCGCGAATGTTTTGGGTATCGCGCCAGTCAGAACCATAACGGGGGTTAGCCAGGTTAAAGGGGCGTGAACCAAAACGACGACGTTGGTAGGGGACAACATCATCACCAAAGTTATCTAAATACTCGTCTGATTCTAATAAAGCATCTATAAAACCGTGTAAACCTTTGGTCGCAATGACAATTGACCAAGCGATTTCTTCGGCTTTGTTGTAAGCAGCCCGGCCTAAGAACCGTTTTAAGGTGATGTCAACTAAGCGATAGTTGGAGTTGGTATCTGCTACTTGGGTGCGGTAAACCTCTGATTTACCTAAACCCCGGATAAAATCACGCAGGGTAATTGCCCGATTTCGCAGTTGTGATTCTAAAGCGGTTTGCTTATAGCTGGCTAAAATCAGGTGTTCGCTGAAAATTTGGCGGTATGCAGCCCAGATGATGCTATCAATATCTTGATCTGAGGTAGCCCGATCTAAGCGATAAATAGTTGGGGTGTCTTCGTTGGGGACTTCATAACCTTCTACTCGCTGGTTTTGCGATTTGGGCGCGTATTCTAGTAGTGGTATTGACATCTTTACTTTTACCTTGTTATATGGTATATAAATCAGTTTACTGGCTACAGGCCAACTGAACGCGAGCGCGAACTGCTTTTTCAGGATCGTTAGTCAGCATTAATTGAAATTTAGCAAGAATAGGCGATTGGACTAGAGCTACTTTTGCTAAAGCTTGTAATCCAACAATAGCAGCATAACGAATTGACCAGTCTGTATCTTCACAGATAAAGAGAAGTGTCTCTAGGGCGCGGTTGATGGCTATTTGACTGGCGGAAATGTCTAGCTTCTGCCAATGTAGATTTCCTAGTCCCTTAGCAGCGGCACGGCGAACACTGGGGGCAAAATCAGTGAGTGTTGTAGAGATGAGAATATCCAAAGCACGGGGATCTGCGATCGCTGCGAGAGTGCGAATCGAATAAGCCCGTGCGCCATAGTTATAATCATCAATTTGGTCTAGCAATTGTGGAACTGCTATTCCTCCCAACTGCGTCAATGCTGCTGCTGCCACTATGGCTGCTTCTGGATTGTTATAACCAAAGACAGCAATTAAGGTCGGAATTGCCGATGGATCTTTGGCTGCTGCCAGATTTTTAACTGCTGTCACCATCTGGGAAGGTGTGTCTGCTACGGTAATAGCCCGAATTAGTTCATCCATTTTTCCGTTGTCAGTGGTCAGTGGTCAGTGGTCAGTGGTCAGTGGTCAGTAGTTTTACAACTGACAATTAACAACTGACTACTGACTACAAGAGTGAATCCATGAGATTCATGACTCGGATAGCTTGTTCAGAAATACCAAAAGTATCAGACTGTTTTGGCAGTTGATACTCTAATAATCCTTTCAAAGCGATAAGTTTAAAGCTATTTTCCACTTGCGCTTGGGCGATCGCTTCTGCTGCGGCCAAATACCCAATTGCCCCCAAGTCCCCCAAAACAACGCGGCGCATTTTCAAATCACCTGTGGCCAAAGTTGTCACTAATAACTCACCATAAATAGAGTCTTGTGTCAGTTGGTACATGGCTCTGGCGGCGGAGCATTGCAATCGAGGAACTGAATGCTTGAGAAAAGGCTGAACAAGGGAAGTAGCCTCAGTTGCACCCATAGCTCCCAAGGCTTCTATTACTGCTGTATAGGGCTGGGTAAGGTGGGGAAAACCAGGTACTTGTACAGCAGCCTCAACTCCCCCATCTAGCAGTTTTATCAGGGCTGGTAATGCGGTTTTATCTCCAAGCATAGCTAAAGATTGGGCTGCTGCTTCGCGGACATAAAAATCAGCACATTCTAAACACCTAATCAAACCTGGTACGGCTTTTAAATTGCCTAATTTACCAAGCGCCCTGGCAGCATTACGCCGTAAGGGATAACCACCCAGTTCGGTTCTGTCAGATTCATCCTCTAGCGCAGCAATGAGCGCGTCTATGGCTTCTGGCTGACGAACTCGGAACTTACCCAACCACCAAGCAGCATAATAGCGGAGACTTAAATCTGATGATTGCAGGTTAGCAATAGCTATCTCTGGTGTCAGATTTGGTGCATTCTGGGCAGAATATTCTTCTCCACTGGTTTCTATCATTGCCAGGAAGTTATACTTATTCTGCTACTGTCAAAGCTTCAATTTTGACGATTCTGCCACCTAAACGGCTAATCCGCTGCATTTCTTCAGTCATGCGTCCGTAGGGTACGGTAATAAATACGCTACCACTGCGGCGAATGTCGAATTTATTTTTGTCGGTTTCTTGGTTTTGCTTTAAGCCGACAACTTCGTAACGAAACACGCGGCTGGCAGATGAAGAAACACTACTAGCACCAAGTGTGGTTTGACCGAACATTACTTCTATATCTCCTATGATGAGTTTTGTCGTTGAATAGCACCGGATCTTACGTAGAAATTACGCTGACAATTTTGCCGCCAACTCTCTGAATTTGCTGCATTTTGTCTAGAAGGCGCTCGTAAGGGACAATAAATACTGTGCTGCTACGGCGCACACTGGGGTATCCAGGATTGCGAATGCCTGTAACTTCAACACGGTAAGTGCGATTCGATTGTCCTACGGCATTACCGAGATTTTGCTTAGGAGCGTTATCCGCAGATACACGGAAACCCCAATTATCGTTACTACCAGATGGGCCAACAACTGAGGAAGATTTATTACTAGCTAATTCCCGCGCTAAACGAGATTTAGAACCTTCTACTTGAGCAGTATCGCTGTTGGCATAACCACGATATAAACGGAACATCCGCGTAAAACCAGCGGCACTTTGTCCTGCTTGAAAATCAAAACCGCGATAGTAGGGAACAACACTTTCCCCAAAGCTGTTTTGATATTCTTGAGAATCAATGTAGGAGTCAATTTCCGCGTCGTAACCTTGGTTAATATATAAGTCTAAGTGATAAGTTACTTCGGACTCATTGTATGGTGCGCGACCCAACAAATGTTTATAGTTGAGTTCAATTAACCGAGTTTGGAAACTGTTGTAGAAGAATTTAGCTTTGTAGAGTTCTGATTTAGCCACGCTGCGAACAAACTCGCGCACGCTTAAATTCCCATCGCGGAGAAGTGATTCTGCACCAATCAAACGATCTGATGCCAATATATAATCATTCCCTAAGACTTGCCGATAAACGGCACGAATTACCGCTTCGACTTCTTCGCGGCTGGGGTTAGGGCGCAGTTCAACTCTGCGTGCGTCACTAAAAGGCTCTGTTCCCAGTCTGGAAGCTGCTGTTGTAATTGCCATATTTTTCCCCTTTATTGTGCCGAATTTTGGCTGAATAAAGCTTGGTCAGTGGTCAGTGGTCAGTTGACTATTGCCTCTTGCCTCTTGCCTCTTGCCTCTTGCCTCTTGACCTATTTTATTTGTAGATAAAACTATGCCCGGAGCTAGATCCAATTGCTAGGTGAACCAGAGTGATCATGTACGGTCTTAACGTCACTTAATTCCCCGTCGGAATATTTTCCAACTTACGCAGTGACTCCCCATGAATAACTGGCAAACCCCTTGAGGGGTAACTCCATCTAACAATTGTATCCCTCTCCGGGCATGACGCTATCTAGCTAAGAGCGTTGATTGCGTAGTCAATGTAGGTATTAGCTTCGTTAGCAGCTTGACCGCTCAAACCATGACTAGCTTTGATAGATTTCAAAGCTTCTACGTACCAGCTAGGAGATAAGTCGAAAGCTGCGTGCATTTCAGTCAAACCAGCAATCAAGAACTCATCCAAAGGACCTGTTCCACCAGCAACTAGGCTGTAGGTGATGATGCGGAGGTAGTGACCAACGTCACGAGCGCATTTAGCTTTACCACGGCTATCAGCTGCAAATTGATTGCCTGGTGTAGAGGTGGTGTAAGGGAATTTGCTGTATACAGCACTGGTAGCGCCGTCAATTAATTTTTGAGCGTTAGCTGTCAAACCACGAGCAGCTTCCATGCTGGCAGCAGCACGAACTAGACGACCATTAACTGCTTGTAATTCGGTGTTGCTTAAAAAGCGTCCTTGGGTATCAGCAGATGCGATTGCTTCGGTAATTGGTGTTTTCATTGGTGAAAATCTCCTAGATAGTTTCTTGCTTGTTTTACTGGGAAAAGCTCAATTAAGATTCGAGCTAATTTGTAATGAATTGTTAGGCAACAGCAGCCGCAGCGCGGTCGAAGTAGCTTGCAACTTCAGAAACCAAAGAACTGCAATCACCTTTGGTGATACCGTTAGGATCGTTAACGATAGCGATCGCTGCTTCTTTCATTTTACCAACACCAACTGCTACGGAAGAACCAGGAGTACCCAAAGCTTGGTATGTTTCGCGCAAACCATTTAAGCAACGGTCATCAAGAACACTAGCATCACCAGCGATCGCTGCGTAGGTTACATAGCGTAAAATGATTTCCATGTCGCGGAGACAAGCAGCCATACGACGGTTGGTGTAAGCGTTTCCACCAGGAGCGATCAAGTTGGGTTGTTCTTCAAACAAAGAACGAGCCGCGTTGGTAACGATAGCGGAAGCGTTGCTGGTAATGCGGTTAACAACATCTAAACGCTTGCTGCCGGAAGCTACAACTGCGGTTAAAGCATCTAGTTGTTCGGTGCTGAGGAATTCGCCTCTAGCGTCAGCTTGGGAAACAACTTTGGAAAATACATCTAATGTCATGGACTCTAATCTCCTAAATTACTTAGTTGAGAGATGTCTAAATTAAAACTAATTTGGATCTGTTCGCAACGGAGTCAAATCAAAGCGTCTCTCATTCTGTCCTCTCATCTACTAGTTTACAGTTTACAAACCAGAAATTATGAGAGTCAAGGGGAATTTTTTGAGAAACTGGCAAACCTGCTGAATTGCCTGCTTTTTTCAACTTTCTCCTGTTGTTTAACCCCTACAGTTTATGTTTATACAATGCCATAGAGCCATTATTTGTTACAAATTATGAATAAATAAGATCATCGCCTACAAACTAGCTCAAATCCTTTATATACAAGGATTACATCTGATAAAAAGTCAATATTTTTGTTGCACAACTTTACATTTTTTGACAACAATCGCAATATTCAGCAGTTAAAGATTGTTTTAATTTTCCAGAAACTCACTATCATAAATGGATTACAGCAGTTTTTTGTTGTATAAGTTTTAGCTAAGTTTTGTTAAGAATTGTTAAATTTACATTCTTAAATATTTGGAAAACCTGCTACTTTTTCCCCCCAGGGGGGATATAAATACTAAAAAAGCTATATTCACAAATTGAGAATAAATGGCTATTTTTGCAGAAATTCTTAATAAAGACCACTACGACGGCGCAACACTTCCAGTAAAGTTGCAAAGCTGCGGGGAAGGGGTGCTGTCACTTCCACCAAATTTCCAGCAACGGGATGTTGTAGCTGGAGTTTCCAAGCGTGTAATGCTTGTCCTGGCAAATTTACGCCGAGGGAATGACCAGAACTATAAATGGGGTCGCCAACGAGAGGATGACCCATTTTGGCACTGTGGACGCGAATTTGATGGGTCCGGCCTGTTTCTAGTTGAAAGTGAATTAATGTGTAATTTCCAAAGCGTTCTTTTACTCGCCAATGGGTGACAGCATTACGTCCACCATCTTCTATAGAAACAATGGCCATTCTTTTGCGGTCCTGGGGATTGCGACCAATGGGTAAGTCTATGCTTCCGGTTTCTGTTTTGGGGACTCCGTAAATTAAACCTAAATATTCTCTTCTGGCGGTTTTTGCTTGTAGTTGTGCTTGTAGATGTTGATAAGCCAGGTCTGTTTTAGCGATCGCAATCGCTCCCGTTGTATCCTTGTCCAAACGATGGACAATTCCCGGACGCTGAATGCCACCAATTCCCGGTAAATTGGGACAGTGTGCCAAGATAGCATTAACTAAAGTTCCGTCAGGATGGCCTGGTGCGGGGTGAACAACCAAACCGGCGGGTTTATTGATAATAATTAACTCGTCGTCTTCATAGAGGATGTCTAGAGGAATATTCTCGGCGCTTATTGCTAAAGGTTGAACGGTGGGAATTTCGAGGGTAATGAGATCGCCTGTTTTCAGGTTAATCTTCTTAGATGTGCAGATGAGATTATTAATTTGGACATGACCCTGTTCTATTAACTGCTGGATGCGAGAACGGGATAAATCTGATAACTCTTGGGATAGGTAACGATCTAGGCGATCGCTATTTTCGGTAACTTGGATATTATTAATTGCAGACACGATTAGGTATTGGGTGATTTAAGAAACATTGAGCTTAAAAATTAGAGGTGTTCGGGTCAAACCTCTAGACTTCATTTTTTCATATTATGTTTAACATACTTTTTTATTTCTCTAAAAAATCTATAGTAACCTAAAAGTAAGAATTCAAGAATTAGAATTTAAAACCTTTGTAAAATCCAGTAATTAAATGATCATGAGAGAAAATTTTAATGATCAATCTCAGAGTATGAATACAATTCCGATTAGTAGATATAGATTTTTCCAAAAGCTACAACCAATTACTCTATTAAAGAAGATTACTAATAATTCTTTTACTGGTTGTTTACAAGTCTTTAGCGAGTCGGGTGCATGGTCAATATATATGGATCAGGGTAAGTTAATTTACGCTGGTTACTCTGAGGAAATGTTTGAACCTCTTTACCGAAATTTACAGCAATTAAGTCAGCAAATTTCTACTCTTCCTTTGGGTATCAACGAACAGGTACGGATGATTTTTGAAAAAGATATTGAGAATCAATCAATCCCCAATCCAGATTACTTAGCAATTTGTTGGTTAGTTAATCAAAAATATATTAGTCACGTCCAGGCTGCTTTGCTGATTGAAAAATTGGCGCTGGAGGTTTTACAACCATTACTGAATTTAGAATATGGCAGTTATGAATTTGTTCCTCATACTTTTTTAGATAATCTCCCTAAATTTTGTCATTTGAATTTAAGAACTTTAGTGGAACAATCTCAATCAGGGGTTAAGGTTGATGTTCAGAAAAATTTGAATTTTGAAAATCATTATCAGTCAGATTCACATAGCAAACATCAGGAACAATTACCCAAAGATAATTCTGAGCAAGTTGATTCTGAACCACATATAAATCAGCCGATTAACCCTCAAGTTACTGCTAGAAAGAAATACAGTATTTTGGGTGTGGACGATGATTATAGCATATTAAATGCTGTGGAAAATTTTTTAGATGAGCAAATATTTTCTGTGCTGAAATTCATGGATTCTTCCCAAGCTTTAATGGAAATTCTGCGAGCGCAGCCAGATATAATTTTACTAAGTGTAGAAATGCCTAATTTAAATGGCTATGAAATCTGTTCTTTATTACGGAAGCACACGCATTATAAAAATACTCCTGTGATTTTGATGACTGAAAGAATGGGATTAAGAGATAAAGCCAAAGCTAAGTTTGTGAAAGCTAATGGTTATTTAGAAAAGCCTTTTTCCCAAGGAGATTTACTGAAAATAATTTTTCAACATATTGTGTGAAAATTCAGTATTCAGGTTAATAAACCCTGACAGGATGACAATACCTATCAATAAAAGGTTATCAAATTTAGCTGCGTAACAGCTTACAATCGGGAAATATTGAGGATTACATTTATCCAGTGTAATCTTCATCTATCACTAAGTGACTGACTAAAGTAAAAAACCACATCTTCAAGGAACTAATATGGGGTGGTTCATAAAATATGTTATTACAATAGTATTACTCTGATAAAGAAGCTATTAACTTATGTACACCTTAAAAATTCGTAGAGTTGGAAATTCCTTGGGCTTAACATTACCTAAAGAAGCCCTGGAAAAACTTAAAGTTCAAGAAGGAGACAGCGTATTTGTCACTGAAACCCCAGCAGGTGTTATGATAACTTCTTGTAATCCTGATTTTGAAAAAGCAATGGAAGCCTACAAAAAAGTCAGCACAAAATACAGAAATGCACTTCATGAGTTAGGGAAATGAATGGAATTTTCTGGTTAGATGAAATAATTGTTACAGCTATACATGAAGACCAATTAATACAGCATGGTGGTCTTGCAGGTGTGCGAGATAACAGTTTGTTTGTAGCTAGTTTAGATAGACCAAAGAATTTACTTGCTTATGGTCAACCTACACCCAGTATATTTGATTTAGCAGCGGCTTATGGTTATGGATTTGCTAAAAATCATGCTTTTATAGACGGTAATAAACGGGTAGCTTTCGTAGTAATGGCTATCTTTCTGGAATTAAATGGATATTCGTTGGATGTTCCAGAACCGGAAGTTGTTTTAATAATGGAACGACTAGCAAACGGCCAAGAAAGTCAAGAAACCATATCAGAATGGCTTCAAGAAAATTCTATTCAATATTAAAGGGTATTTGTAGTTTACCAGACTATTATTTCCACATTTCCGGGGGGGTAAATTCACGGGTTCGGTAATCAGCAAGTTACCAGATTGATCAATTTTTCCTTTGAGTTTGTATGCTTGCATGATGTTTTTCATAAGACTCTGTTTTTATATTATCTCCCGTTGAGCAAAATTCAATCTCTAAATTTGGGTTTAAATTATGATAACTACACTCATTGAACGAGAAGCAGAACCAATTTTAATTAGCGACTTAACCTGGAGAGAATTTAAAGCTGTTGAACAGCTAATTGAGCGCCCAGGGGTAAGGTTATCTTTTTTAGATGGAGTCTTGGAGATTCGGAAAAACCCAAGTAAGAAATATCAAATTATCAAAGAACGTATTGGGGCTTTACTAGAAATTTATTTAGAATTTTTGGAGTTAGATTTTACTCCTACTGGTTCTGTTACTTTAGAAAATGAATTTGAAAAAGTTAAAAAAGAAGGTGATGAATCTTATGAATTGGGAGCGAATAGAAAACGCCCTGATTTAGTGATTGAGGTGGTTATTAGTAGTGGAGGAATTGATAAACTGGAAGCATATAAACGGTTACAAATTCCTGAAGTTTGGTTTTGGATTAATGATGAATTATTGTTTTATAGTTTAGGAAATGAGGGGTATGAAGCTGTTAGTAAATCGCAACTTTTACCGAGTTTAGATGTAGATTTATTGATGGGTTGTATTAATATAGAAAATCATGCTCAAGCACTGCGGGAATTTAGAGCAGGGATAAAAGTTACAGGATAAAAATAACAGAATCTTCAGGGAATAGCGATGAAAGCAGCAGCAGATAATTTAGGTCATACTGTTGATGAACATACAAA
Organism: Dolichospermum sp. UHCC 0406; assembly: GCF_009712025.1. Taxonomy (NCBI): domain Bacteria; kingdom Bacillati; phylum Cyanobacteriota; class Cyanophyceae; order Nostocales; family Aphanizomenonaceae; genus Dolichospermum; species Dolichospermum sp. UHCC 0406. The sequence goes on along the minus strand of NZ_VILA01000035.1, from coordinate 9,233 downwards.
GACTTATCAAAGATGATTTGGGATGGAAAATAGGAAAAAAGCCTTTGGTGAGGTAATTAGTCAAAAGTCGTTAATTGAGTTGCAGAAAAATGAAATATTGGCGTTAAGGATGGAGAATGAAAGGTTGAAGTTGGAGGTGGAAAAGTTTAAATTTTTGGAGAATGTCTAACAATCCAATAGTGCTTGAGCCTGATCACATCTTGTACCTGCTCTAGCAGTTTTTTAGGACGTTGTTCCATAGGACATTATACAGAAAAATTCTGGATAATACCAAGGGATATACGGAAAAATTCTATATAATCTCATTACACGGGTGTATTATGCAGACAAATTCTGCATAACTTGACAAGAATCGCCTGTAATGTTTACTAGATACCTGTATTCAAAAGTGTTATACAGAAAATTTTTGTATAATACATAGTCATACATAAAGAGAACAAAGTACCAAAAGTTTTAAGTAAAAATGAGGTAATAGTAAAGAAACAATATGTCTAAAAAAAATCAATCAAAAAGATTAACGAATCAACATAAAGAGTCTCAAGGTGTAGTTGGTATATTTGGAAAGGAAGCAAAGTCCCACGATATAGCAGTTGGACAAATTTCACGCCTTGTAATTAAACAGCTTGAAAAGGAATTTCCTCAATTATCTTTTAAATACAAAACAAGCATAAGTAAAAAAGAAATAAACGAAGCGTTACAGAAACTTGATTCACAATTAGGACAAACACTTTTTGTGCCAAATTCACGTATTAAACCTGATGGTGGAATAATTCAAGTAAAAGACGATAACGGTAATTGGAGGGTGGTGCTTGTAACGGAAGCTAAACATCAAGGGAAAGACATTGAAAATATCCACAAAGGAAAACTAGTTGGTACAGATAATAATCAAGACTTGATGGCTGCTGGTAATGCAATAGAAAGATCTCATAAAAACATATCAGAAATTGCTAATTTTATGCTATCTAAATCCCATTTTCCCTACATCTTATTTCTGGAAGGGTCAAATTTTCTAACTGAAACTATTTCAATTAAAAGACCTGATGGAAGGGTGGTAACTCTTGATTATGATTCAGGGATGCTAAATAGATTAGATAGATTGACCTCTGCAAATTATGGAATGCCAATTAACACTAATTTGTGTAAAAATAAATTTGTTAAGCATCATGATAAAACAATTATGCTTCAAGCAGCTTCAATTTATACACAAGGAAATGGAGAAAAATGGGATGCAAAAAAAATGTTTGATATTATGATTGAAGTGTCTAAGTCCTCTCTTAAGGCATTAGGTAGTGAAATATTTAACCAAATTACCAATAACGAATAATACGGGTTGATAATGGCAAGAAAAGTACAGCACTCTTTGTTGAAAAAAGCAAAACAAAACAAAAATGACGAGTTTTATACACAGCTTTCAGATATAGAAAATGAGTTAAAACATTATAAAAGTCATTTTAAAAATAAAGTAGTTTTTTGTAATTGCGATGATGCTCGGATTAGCAATTTTTTTAATTACTTCGCATCAAATTTCGCAGAATTGGGTATTAAAAAATTAATAACAGCTTGTTATAGAAAACAAGAAAGGGATTTGTTTAATACCGAAGAAGTTGAAAATGGTTTTTTCTTTGAATATACAGGTGTAGAGGGAGAAAGAATTAAACCAAGTTCAACTGACATCGTTCATTTTAAAGGTGATGGCGATTTTCGTAGTGCTGAAAGTATCGAACTATTAAAGCAATCCGATATTGTTGTTACTAATCCTCCATTTTCATTATTTAGGGAGTATGTGGCTCAATTAATTAAATACGATAAAAAATTCTTAATAATTGGCAATATTAATGCTATCACCTATAAAGAAATATTTAAGTTAATTAAGGAAAACAAGGCGTGGTTAGGAATAAACCTTGGTAGAGGTATTTCAGGTTTTATTGTCCCCGAACACTATGAACTCTATGGCACAGAGACTAGGATTGATAGCTCTGGAAATAGAATAGTTTCTCCAAACAATTGTCTATGGTTAACTAATTTAGACACTTTTAAACGACACGAAGGTATTACTCTCACAAAGAGATATTTTGGAAACGAAATTGAATATCCCCATTATGACAACTATGATGGTATTAATGTGAATAAAACACAAGACATACCATTAGACTACAAAGGATTTATGGGTGTACCTATAACATTTCTACATAAATTCAATCCCGATCAGTTTGAAATAATTAAATTTAGAAAAGGGAATGATGAAAAAGATTTGTCAATAAATGGAAAATGTCCATATTTTAGGATTCTAATCAAGAATAAACGAATATTGACTGAATTATCTAACAATAGAGGAATACCACAAGTGCGATAGCGAAGCGCTGCTGCAAGCAGTTCACTTGATCCTGTAGGGTGCGTTAATGAAATGTAACGCACCTTACAACTTCACCGTTAAACATCTTTGGGAAAAGCGATCTCGCTCAAAATCCATTGTCTTGTGCTTCCTTAACTGGGATTAACTGCGATCGCTAATATTAGTGCGATCGCAGATCTTGTAGGTTGGGTTGAGGAACGAAACCCAACATTGATATAATAATATTAGTCGGTTTTAGTATTGGCGATGCCCTTGGCAACCACTTTGTGGTATCGCTTATTTTCAAGTTAGGATGAAATAAGCGAGAGAGATTTTGTTGTCATGAATAAGAGGACTCAACTGCTCGAAGTAATTGCAGCTTTACCAGAGGAATTAGTTGACCAAGCATTGAATTACGTGCAAATGTTGCAACATCCAATTCAGATTACACCTGGAGTTTGCGGGGGACAAGCGCGAATTAGAAATACACGAATTCCCCTATGGACTTTGGTATCATATCGTCAACAAGGTGCGCCGGATGAAGAATTATTGGCAAATTATCCTGGATTGACTGCGGAAGATTTAAGTGCAGCTTGGCATTACTACGAACAAAATCCCGAACAAATCGATCAAGAAATTGCCCAAGATGATTTAGTTTAATGGCATTACAATTTTACAAAACATGAAAATTTTCCGATCGCAATGGTAAACTTACTCAGATCGGAGGGACACGATGTATTAACTTCCTACGAAGCAGGTCAAGCAAATCAAGGGATTCCTGACGATGTTGTTTTGCAGTATGCCACAGCGACAGGTCGCATTTTGATTACGGAAAATCGCCAAGATTTTATCGATCTACATCGCACTGCACCAAATCATGCTGGCATGATTATTTTTAAACACGATCGTGATTATGCGGGGAAAGTCAAGACAATAATTGATTTTTTGGATGAGGATAGTCGAACCTTAGAGAATCGTTTGTTGCGGGTTATGAAGCAAAATATAAAAGCAGTCGGACAGATTTTTTTCGTACAAGAGTATGGTAGAAATGGTGAAGATTAAAATTAAAATGTTGGGTTGCGCGATCGCTTAACCCAACCTACGATTTTTGACTAATTGAAGTTCCAAATAAAACCTGAGTGCGATCGCTGATCTTGTAGGTTGGGTCGAGGAACGAAACCCAACATTAACGATATAATATCTAAAAAAGAACTGAAAACTATAAATTAACTGAAAGGGCGATAACATCTTACACCGGCTCTAATAACTTTTTGGGGCGTTGCTCCATATCGTTGGTGTTTTTTCAATATCCGTTCGCGCCCCTGATGGCGAAGCTGTTATGCTGAACCTACCTGAGTTCGACGTAAGAGAATAACTTACAAGTGTTGACTGGAAAGAGTTTCAGGATTAAATAAATTTTTAGCGGTTGTCAATAATTTTCGGTTGTTGACAATTGATTGGGAATAAATAATATAAATTGTAAATTTTTCTTAAAAACCATTAAATAACATTATTAATCATTCTCAAGATTGCACCAAAGATTTAAGAATAAAGTAGTTGTTTGAGCAAGGAAAATGGACAATGGAATTAGAACAATTATTTTGTGCAATAGATGATTTCTGTTGGGATTTTGAAGCAAAATTGAACTCAGAACTAATTTCGAGCCAGTCACAAAAAAGAAAAAGAAAAAGTCGCTTATGTTTAAGTGAAGTCATGACTATTATTGTTCATTTTCACCAATCAAGTTATCGTAATTTTCAGGACTATTATCAAAAAAGCATTTTAACAAACTACCACAGATATTTTCCATCTTTAGTGAGTTATAATCGCTTTGTTGAATTAATGCCTGATGCTTTACTGCCTTTAATTTGTTATCTTAATAGTCGAAAAGGTCAATGTAGTGGCATCTCTTTTATTGACAGCATGGGTATATTTGTCATAATAAAAGAGCAAAAAGAAATAAAGTTTTCCGTGGCTTATCGGGCTGGGGCAAGAGTTCTGTGGATTGGTACTTTGGATTTAAACTTCATTTAATTATTAATGAACAAGGCGAATTATTAGCTTTTCAAGTTACTCCCGGAAATGTTGATGACCGGAAACCAGTTCCTACTTTGGCACAAAATTTATGGGGAAGACTTTTTGGAGATAAAGGATATATTTCTAAAAGTTTATTTCAGAAACTATTGGAAAATGATGTGAAATTAATTACTCCTTTTAAGAAGAATATGAAGAATAAATTAGTTGAATTGTGGGAAAAATTTATGTTAAGAAAAAGAGCTTTAATCGAAACTGTCAACGACCAACTATGGCTACGCCACGCAGGCTATCAAAATATTTCCCAAGTTGTTCATTCTCGTCATCGCAGTATTTCTAATTTTATGGTTAATATTATTGCGGTTCGGCTTCGCTCACCGACCACTGGTTTAATTGCTTATACTTGGCAAGATAAAAAACCTTATTTAAAATTAGATAAACATGAAGTAACTTCTCTACCAGCTTTATTAATTTAATTATTTTCATGCAATTAAATTATGAGTCCAAAATATTCAATTTTGGATTGTTTTCTCTTGTTTATTTATTGTCAACAATCATTGCTAATTGAGAAAAGCCTGATATAATTAGTTTTCAGGATGATTATTTATATCGAACTCAGGTGGTTTAGTAAAAACATTTGTTGCTAAACTATAATCAGGGAAACACCAAAATCAAATTATGAACTTAAATACAATTCAACAAGATATTGCGTCTCTTCCTCCCGATGCACAACAAATCATAGTCGAACTCGTAGAAGTCCTAAAAAAACGCTACCTTCAGAATCAACAGAAATCCTCAGAAAATTCCTTGCAAGACTGGTCAGATTTTATCGGTTGCATAGGAGCTGAAACAGACCTCTCTAAAAACCATAAAAACTACTTAGACCGTGAACTTAATCAAAAATATGATCATAGTTGATACAGGCTTTTGGTTAGCTCTTGCTAATAAAAAAGATGCAGTTCATATATCCGCCAAAAAACGATTTCAAGATTTAGCTAATCAGAAATTTATTACAACCTGGTGTGTCGTCACAGAAACGTGCTATCTATTAGAAAAAAGAGTAGGAATAGATGCTCCAAAAATCTTTATTAATAAAATTTCCACAGGAAAGCTACAAATATTTGATCTCAAACAACATCATTGCCAGCGTATTGAAGAACTAATGGAAAAATATAAAGATTTACCGATGGATTTAGCCGATGCCTCTCTCGTTATTCTGGCAGAAGAATTAGGTCATGGACAAATTTTATCAGTTGATTATCGAGACTTTAACACCTATCGCTGGAAAAATACAGAACCCTTTGATAACCTATTTCATGAGTTTTTATGACTTAGTACCTACATCTCGAACATGAAGCGATCGCTAATCCTGTAGGCTGCATTAATAAAATGTAATAAACCTTTTTAAAATGAAAACAGACAGCATATTTTACCGATTGTTTCAAGAAATACCTAGTATATTTTTTGAACTGATTGGTAACTCTCCCCAACTAGCCGAACTTTATCAATTTTCATCAGTTGAAGTCAAACAAACAGCCTTGAGAATAGATGGAGTTTTCTTACCTAACCAAAATACAGATAACCCCATCTACTTTTTAGAAGTACAATTTCAATCAGACAAGGATCTCTACCATAGACTTTTTAGCGAAATATTTCTTTACATTCGCCAAAACAACCCCAAAAATCACTGGAGTGCTGTAGTTATCTATCCAACCCGCAGCATAGATACACAAGATATTCAGCATTATCAGGAATTTTTTACGAGTCAACGAGTTAGAGTTATTTATCTCGATGAATTAGCAGAAACAACATCTTTACCCATTGGTATTGCTACAATAAAACTAATCATCGCTAACCCAGATAATTCCATTACCCAAGCTAGAGAATTAATCACCAGAACTAAACAAGAAATAGATTCTCAACTGCAACAGCAACAAGTATTACAAATCATCGAGACAATTTTAATTTACAAGTTTCCAAGAATGAATAGGGAGGAAATAGAAGCCATGTTTGGATTAAGTGAGTTAAAACAAACCCGATTTTATCAAGAAGCAAAAGAAGAGGGAATAGAAGAAGGTGAACACAAAGCCAAGTTAGACGCAGTTCCTGGTTTGATAGCATTGGGTTTAACTAGAGAACAAATCGCACAGGTTTTAAATTTAAGTTTGGCAGAAATTAGCGAGATTATTCAACAACAGAATATCAACACAAAGGACAAATAAAAAGGATGTGTAAGAGGATGTTTGAAAAGTTTTGAATGTATAAATTGACCCCTCTCCAAACCTCTCCCCGACGCGGGGAGAGGCTTTGAAAACCCCATTCCCTGGTAGGGAAGGGGGGCAGGGGGGTTAGGTTTTTGGAGATTATGGGTTTCATCTGATACTTTATGGCTAACGCCACGCTTCGCTATCAAACAACCTCTAACCCTAACCAAACTTTTCCTGTACAGAATCAGATAATATACCGTGCATTTTAACGACTGCACCAATTACAGCTATTGCCGGTGCAAGAAATCCCTTTGCTTCCACTTGTTCTACAATTGTCCCCAATTCACCAATTAATTCTTCCTGTTCTGGCCGAGTTCCCCAGCGAATTAAAGCAATAGGTGTATCTAAACTCAACCCAGCTAGAGTAAACTGTTCAATAATGTAGGGTAAATTGTGAATACCCATATAAATTACGATAGTTTCCGAACCGTGCGCTATGGCTTGCCAATTTACCTGGGGTTTATACTTACCGGCGGATTCATGCCCAGTTACAAAAGTAACAGAAGAACTATAAAGACGATGGGTTAAAGGAATACCAGCATAGGCCGCTGCGGCGATTCCTGATGTAATCCCTGGCACAACTTCCACGGAAATCCCGGCGGCTACTAATTCCGCCATTTCTTCACCACCACGACCGAAGATAAAAGGATCACCACCTTTAAGCCGAACAACTATGGCATTATTCTCCGCTTTCTCAATCAGTAATTGGGTAGTGACTTCCTGTAACAGTGAATGTCTACCCATGCGTTTACCCGCATTGATTTTTTCTGCTTCAGGATTGATCATTTCCAGCACTTCTGGACTTACCAAAGCATCATAAATAACCACATCTGCACAGGCTAATAAACCCTTTCCTTTGAGAGTCATGAGTCCAGGATCTCCAGGTCCAGCACCAACTAAATAAACTTTACCCAAAAACTTTGTCCTCTTCTTTGATGAAATTCTCGATTAAATTCGCAAATTCTCGACTTGTTCCTAATGGTTGTGCGAGTTGAAAACTGACTGATGGAAATTGTAATTTTAGCGTTTCTACTGCCAGAGCGATCGCATCAGTTATCCCACCTGTAAATAAAAAATAGGGGAAAATCGCAATTCGTCCATAACCAGCGGCTATCAATTCCTGTACTCTGACTTCTAAACTGGGAGGGACAGACCAATAAGCTGTAACTGCGTCCACCGTAGCTGCTATATTTTCCACAGGGGTATGAGAACCAGCCCGTCGGCTACCATGAGCCAAAATAATAGATACATCTGCTTTAATCGTAGTCATCATCCCCGCGAAAAACTTTTCTAAACCAGGATAACTACCAATATAAGGACGCAATTCTATTGTCATTCCTTCAGTTATAGCCTGTTCTGCAAGGGCGATTTCTGCGGGAATATCAGTCATGACATGAAATCCCGGTAACAAAAATAGGGGGATAATTTGCACCCTTTGACAACCAAAAGCCTGAACACGATGAGCAAAATCTTGAATTTGCAGGTGTAAAGGTTGGATATTAGCCTCTAGGGTAGCAACACCTACGAAATTTTCACCTTGGGGTAATATCTCACTTAACATTCCCGCTAATTGCTGCATAGCAATATCTGGACGAGGATCACGACTCCCATGAGACACTAAAAGATAAGCTGTAATTTTATTAATTTGCATATTTGGGGATTGGGGACTGGGGGACTGAGAAACACAGGAGAAAGATGCTAATTTATTTTTCTTCAGCATTGTAAGTATAAAATTGATTCAATGCTCCCACTGTTTCAAATTTGTATCCTGGTATCCAAGAATCAAGTTTGATTTCCGTGCGGTAAATACTAAAGATTATATAGTCTTGTCGGTTAGTTGTGGTGGTAATCAGTTCTTTGATGTGTGGTGTGGCGGATTGAAGCAATTCTTGACAATTAACTTTGATTAATTTTTCCAAGAAACTTGGTGTTTTGTGACAGACATCAGCTTCTAAATATGTTGTCAGCTTTTGAACTGCATATTGTTCATATTCACCCTGATTGGGGTTAGTTTTCGCCATAATTGCTCCCAGGACGGTAACGCTCGCTGCTCCTACACATATAAGAATAGTCAAAGGTTTCATATTCTAGCCTGAACTGGTATATTTATTAGTCTTTTAAACACTACCAAGAAAATTATCTAATTTCTGCTAAAAAAAGCTTGATTATTTTCTGGAGGTAATGCTATACTCACAGAGTGAATGGCGAGCGTAGCCAAGTGGTTAAGGCAGTGGTTTGTGGTACCACCATTCGTGGGTTCGATCCCCATCGTTCGCCCTATTAAATTATGACTCTTTGACACTCCCCGGTCTAAAGACACGGGGATTCTTTGTTCAAGGACATGACTTGCTCATCCAGGATTTCTCCAGCACGAGTAGAGGTCTTATCTCCCAAAGCGTTGCTCATGTCTAGCATGAAAGTTCCGGTATGCCCTACCGTACTCAATCCTCGACTCAGGATATTTCTAGCTGCATTTTGGTAGAGTCGAGGGGGAATATTATTTCCCGCCCCTCTCTGTTAAATCTGGGCGTGCAGCTTTCACCGCACCCAGCTTCCGATGTTCTTAGCTTTTGCTTTTGCTCTTATGGATATAATCGTGG
>NZ_VILA01000034.1:0-333 GCF_009712025.1 Dolichospermum sp. UHCC 0406 | reverse complement strand
ATCAGCAGCAGTACCTGCTTAATTAAGCAAGTTCCCAAGTAGGAGAATAACCATGACTCATATTTATAGTTATTCTCCTCATTTCCCAAGTTTCCGACAACAAATAACAAGGAATTAAAAAAATGGCAGTTGAAAAAACCAATTCTTCCTCCAGCTTGGCAGAAGTTATTGATAGAATCCTCGACAAAGGTATCGTAATTGACGCTTGGGTTCGTGTTTCCTTAGTTGGTATCGAATTACTAGCAATTGAAGCTCGGATCGTTATCGCTTCCGTTGAAACCTACTTGAAGTATGCTGAAGCAGTTGGTTTAACCCAATCAGCAGCAGTACCTG
>NZ_VILA01000033.1:0-42986 GCF_009712025.1 Dolichospermum sp. UHCC 0406 | reverse complement strand
TCTGATGATATCGGCAATGGCTAAGACAATATCTGATAACTGTTCTGTAGAAGCAGACTGAATGTTATAGAAATTGGTAACGTTTACGTGGGATTGTCCAAATGTTACTTGTAATCCACCATCACCCAACAACCGCTTTACTAAAGTTGCTTTGACCTCTGGACTCACATCAGAAGCAAGCTGTTCTAAGAGAGTAGATTTTTCCTGATCTTTTAATTTATGAGTTAAATTTTTAATCACATCGGTAATTATTGCACCGTCAAGTTTATTACATTCATTGAGAATTTGTTTCAAACTATCTTGACTCACCCTACTACTCTCTATTTTTCTTTATTCTTGACTTGTATGAACTTCATGATGTAAGAATATCCTAGCTTTTTCTTGCAAGAACAACCTATCAATATCGCTATTCAGTCAATGTTTACAATCTAAATGTAGCAATAATTGACGGTTTAATACGCTACACTCACCAAGAATCTATCACTAAAACTTATAGTATTTATTCAATGATACCCATACTTAATTTACAACAAGTTTTAGCGGATATTGAAGTTTTATTTGTTACTAATTATATTTAGTGATTTAACTCTGTTTAAACACAAACTTTCTGATCCGAAGAACGTAATGACAATGCCAGTGCTTGCATGATATCTGCCCTATCTTCTCTGTCTAAAAAGGGAATCATTTTCGCTATTTCACGACCTTTGAGGTATTTCACCATTTCCTGGGGGTCAACTTCGCTTTTTATCCCCAGTCTGGTCAGTGCTTCTTTCCGAATGTCATCATCTAAGCAATCTAGGATACTGAAATAAAACTCAGTCATGATGTCTTGCTGTTGTCCAGACATTAACCGTGAAATCACGGCAGCGTTGACACCTGATTTCTGTGCTATGTGTGACGCTCTTGCACCCCGTGCGATCGCTCTCTTTAGGGCAATAACTAAAATTTCTGTACGAGTCATTGATTTATTTAAAAAAAGGTGTAATATTTACTATTATCAAGATTGTGAGGCTTTGCCAACAGTACCACAGCAGTATAAGACTCAATTGAATGTCTAACTCAGAGAATTGCTTATAGATATAAGTCAATTCTAATCAAATTATTGTCATTTAGCAACAGGGGGAACTCAAATTCTAACAAAACATAAAAAAAAGCCTTAACCATAAACAGTGGCTAAGGCAAACGTTAAAAAAATAAAATTTCTTAACCTAATTATGAACCATAAACAGGGATTTTTCAACTGTCTCCAGTCCGAACTAGGAAATTGTTGGACTTTAGCATCAATAAAGCCGGATTTACTAGGCTTTTTTATCAGTGTTTTTCTCCAGTCCACCGCATTGAAAGTATTTCCTACACCGATTTCCAAACATTTAGGGTTTGACTGTAGTGATAGCTTACGTGGCGTAGCCATATTCACAAAGATTTTTCTAGCACAATTATTTAGTTTGGGTGAGGTGCAGTCATGACAATTACACCAAAGCCCATTCAGGATTATAAAGACAGCAGCATCACCGCAACGGGTCAAAATCAGGTACTCACCAACACTGAAACCAACGTTTATAAAACTCTTGAGACATTTGATATCAGGAATTTTCTAGACAATCTGACACCAACCAAGAAAAAGAATAGATATATCTGTCCAGTGTGTGAGGGACATAATCTCACCATTGAACCCAATACAGGCGAATATCAATGCTGGAATGGGTGTGAATGTAGAGATATTCGGGAAGCAATTAAACCCTGGTCACAGGTACTAGAGGAACGGAATCAAGGGAACTACAGCCCATATTCCAAAGTTACCCCTATCCGACGTAAAACCAAGAAACCACAACCAACTCCAATTCCTGACAATATCAGCATCGGCACTCTGCCGGGTTCAGTATCTCCACCTTCTAGAGAACGGAGTGGTGAATACTTCACACAAAAACATATTTACTCAGATGCTCAATATGTACTGAGATACGAACTAGAGAATGGTAAAAAACCCGAAAGCAAAGATGGTAAGTTAAAACCAAAACCCTATCACCTAACCAATGAAGGTGAATGGAAGTGCGGTAAAGGTGATTTGCCTTGGCTACCATACCGATTTAACGAGATTGAGCAATATGGTCAAGGTCAATGGGTGCTACTGGTTGAAGGAGAACCTTGTACAGATGTTGCACGAGTCATATATCAGCTATTGTCCTTTACTTTTCAGGGTGCAGCCTGGGGAGATAAAGTCCTAACTCAGAACCTGCATCTGCTGAAAAATACTGGTATAGCTGGTGTAGTGATGTGGCCAGATCATGATGACACCGGATACAGCAAGGCTAAAAAATGCAGTGAAGCTGCGGCTAAAATCGGATTGCCATTTGTTGAGATTAACCCTCTGAAAATATGGGAGGAATGCCCACAGGAAGGGGATATAGCTGATTTTGCCCGTACAGTAGCAATGACAGGTGATGAACTTATCAGTATATTGCAAAACCAAATTAAGGAAGCATCACAGAAACAAGCAGAAGCAATAGAAGAAGAATTTGATGATATTCCTCCTGGTGGAAAGAGAAAAAAAGTAACATTTTCTCAATTGGCATTAGAGGCACTCTACATGGATATACCTTGGATTTGCTCTGGTGACAAGCTTTATAAATGGGTAGGCAATCATTATCAGCTAGTACCAGAAGCTGTGGAGAGAAGACGGATAGCTGAATTTTGTAACAGCTATGTAGTGTGGGAACGTCAGGAAAATAACACCCTGATTGCCACTTATCCTTATGCAAAACCCTCCAAAATTGATGAGGCACTAAAGTGGGCAAAATCATTACTTTCAGTGTCGTTAGATAGTCTCAACCCATCGGGTTTAAATTGCTTGAATGGTATTCTGCAAATCACTTGGGATGGAGATAAACCATCATGGCAGTTATTACCCCATGATCCCAACTACTATTACACATATGCACCATTAGTAGAGTACAACCCCAATGCAGACCCAAAAGATTGTGATCGCCTACTCAGTGCCTTGGATGCGCCTCAAAGGGATATATTTTTAAAAATCATAGCAGCAAGCTTAGATTTACCAAATGTTCGTAAATACAAAGGTCGTCTAATCCGTGCATTGTTACTACGTGGTACAGGTAGTAATGGTAAAGATGCTCTTCGAGAAGCGATCGCCACAATCTATGGTAAGCAAGGCGTAACATCAGCCACTCTTACTGACTTTGCCCAATACGATGCGGGACGTAAATTTCCACTGCGTAAATTAATCCACTCGCGTATAAACTGGGCATCAGAAAACACAAATAGCACGAAGCTAGATAAAATCCAAAGCCTTAAAGCATTTATCACCGGTAATCTACTTGATTCTGAAGGCAAAGGCAAAGATGATGAGCAGTTCACACCCAATGCTATCTGCCTATTCAATATCAACGATACACCCAATATGCAAGGGTCACTTGAGGCCATTCTTTCTAGATATGGCGTTTTGGATTTTAAGAAAACCTATAAAACTAATGCAGATCCGAGCAAAGGTGAATTAGAAGCAGATCCACGTTTTGCTTATGACCCGTTATTTTTGCGGCTGATGGTATGCCCTGCCTTGTTGAATCGCCTACTCGATGCCCTTAAAGATTTGATGATTAACGGCATAGATTACAGTTGCACCCAACAAGCACTAGAAGATATCCAAGCCGAAAACTCTCACCTATTCCAGTTTATCCAGGATACAGGGTTGAATTACGACCCCAATGGCTATTTATCAGCTTCAGATATTTGGACCAGGTTAGAGCAGTGGTATTTAGATAACGGAACTCTTACCTATGAAGAGGGTAGCAACGGAAAACAAAAAGCTGTTTGGGCAGATCAAGTGAAGATGAGCGATCGCAATATTAAGGGGATTAACCAAGTAATAGCACGGTTTAAACAGCTATTCCCCAAAGCAAAATTAGCAACTGTCCCTCATCCATCTGGTAAACGTAATATCCAAGTGTTACAAGGTGTAAGCTTTAATTTGATTCTCAATAAGGAAAACTGCATAGCAATAAGCGAAAATCCCACACCAGATCCACACCAATTACCACACCAACAAACCGTTGTAAATCAAGACTTCCACACCACCCATACCAGTTTTAATAATTTGGTGGAAATAAAAAATCAAGAACATCAGGAAAATCATTTAACTTCTTCTCAACAATGTGAAACAGAATTTAGCAGAGAAGAAAAGATAGACAAAGTGGTGTGGGATGTGTGCGAGCCTTGTACAGCAAGCATTTTTGATGTGCAAAATGGTGTGGCAAGTGGTGTGGAAGACGACCTTATTGCTATGCAAAATCCCTTATTGAGAATGGAGACAGAAAATATAACCACTGCTGATTTCAATAACGTTGGTGAAGTTCCGATTCCAAAACTCCAATCAGAAAGCACAGCAGCAGAAATAATTATCCGAAATTCCCGAAATTCACAACAAGACAGCAGCATCAACAGCGATTCAGGGAGTGACTGACAATGGCTAATACTCAATTAACTACCCCCTGGGATTACCGTCAATCCTGGAATGATGGTTCATATTCCTACGATGGCCATACTATTCTTTGGGAACACCGCACTATTTCCGTCACGGACTACATCAAACAAAGATATCTCAGTCCCCTCTGGTATCTAAACCAACTTATTAAACATTGGGAATTGTTGGGAGCAATAGCATTATTCCTAAGCGATGGTACAGCAGCTTCCACAACAGAACTAAGTCAAGCCCTCAACACTGAAATATCAGTTATCAATCAAGCAGTGGAATTAGGCTTTTCAATGGGGTGGTTTGATGTCGGTAACAAAGTTAATTTGATTTTCTTAGAGGAAAAATGCGACAACTCGATTTATGCTCCGGCGTTGGTGCAGGTTTTGGGATTGCCGGACTCCGCGCAGGTTGGCAACTCATGGGAGTCTGCGACAACGAAGACTACTGTACGGACATTCTTTCTAAAAGATTCCCTGGTGTCCCCAACTACGGAGACGTGCGAGGTTTACCAGTTCAAGACATCAGAGGAATTGACGTTATTACAGCTTCAGCACCCTGTCAGCCCTTCTCAATCAACGGTAAACGACTTGGAGCAACCGACGAACGAGACTGTTTCCCCGCAGTGCTGGAAAGTATTGCCAGAATCCAGCCCAAATTCTTTTGTATCGAAAACGTTACCGGATTACTCACCTGTCCCAATTACCCAGGACAACCAACAGGGTCATATTTTAGGGGCGTGGTCACAACCATTGACAGCAGCGGGTATGATGCGGAATGGGTTTGTGTATGTTCAGGACACTTTGCAGCCCCTTTTCTTAGACAACGATTACTTTTGGTTGGAATCTCCCGGTGCATTAAGCTCAACTGGGAACGGACGACCCCCTGGACAAACCAAGCTAGAAACACAATTGAAAAAGCTGGGACTGTTGCACAAAGGCGAAGTGCTAAACCCGGTTATCCTCAGCGAGTGGTACGATATCCCGCCGAGTTGGCTAGACCCCTCGGAGTCCCGTCCGGCAACGGCACTATTAGAAAACAAAGACAGGCAGCAGGAAATCTTCTTGATCCCAGAGTTGCCGCCATCGGAGTTAATAGAGTTCAATACCTTGCAACTATCGCCGGGGTCAATAACTACTGAGAAATTCTTAGAGAAAAACTTAGATACGGAGGAAGCAGGTAAGGAAACTCTAACTACTGAGAAATTCTTAGAGGAAAACTTAGATACGGAGGAAGCAGGTAAGGAAACTCTAACTACTGAGAAATTCTTAGAGGAAAACTTAGATACGGAGGAAGCAGGTAAGGAAACTCTAACTACTGAGAAATTCTTAGAGGAAAACTTAGATACGGAGGAAGCAGGTAAGGAAACTCTAACTACTGAGAGATTCTTAGAGGAAAACTTAAATACTGAAATAACCCATGCCTGTGGTTGTTTGTACCAGTATCTTGAAAATAAGAAATTAAAGAATGGTTCAATAGTTAGTTACCCTCGTGTAGAAGGTGAACGCGATAAGCACAATTATCTACATTGGCGTTGGGGATACAATTGGAAGGAGAAAATTGATGGTCAATGGAAAAACCGCTCTTTGGGAGTTGCCACAAAAATAGTTACCGCAGTTGCAAATATGATCCACAACGGTAACAGTGTACAAAATATCAGGGAGTTTATAACACTCAGTAAAAACTCTAAGAAAACTCATAAATAATAAATTTTCTCTAAGAATTTTCTTGAGTAATTCTACAACAAGAACCTAGTAAATTTAGTAACTATGATTTCTTAATTTTGTGATGCGTATTAAATAATATAAAATGATTAAAGCAAATAATTTTTAGATGTGGGATTAATTATCCTCAACTAAACTACTAAGAAATTCTTAGAGAAAAACTTAAATACTGAGAAAATCCCTGTCTATTGTTGTTGCCCATAAAAAAACTTCCAAGCAAATACCTGGAAGTTCTGAATCTTAAACATTTACTGTTTGCTTTACTGGCATCTGTCGTTCTGGCATTGGTTGAAGTGCTGCATTAATAGGTACATACTTACAATAACAAATCACAATCATATCAAATCCCATACCGGAAATATCAGGAGTATAGGTTTCAACACTGGTTACTTCCCAATCACTTAAACGATGATGGGTTTTGGCTTCTGGGTATTCGGCATCAACAAACTGCTCAACTTTAATAAATTCCGGGGGACGATAACCAACTTCGGGTAGTGGTGTATCTGAACAATCATAGTGTTCACCTAGAGTTTTGGTTAAAGAACCCGTGTGAGCATATTTTCTGTCTTGCCAACCTGGTTGACGTTTATCAGCACGAAACACAATCCATCTACGCATCATCACAACATTCCTCATGTGATTTATTTTGCTCCTGGGGTTTTGGTATATTCTCTTTTATTCAACTTTCTTGTTAGGATTATTTTTGATTGTTTCAGCGATCGCCTCCCATATATCTTTGATTTCATCTTTACTATTGAGATTAAATTGATAGACAGTGTTCGCGTGGACTTGAGAATTTCCCATTGTTACAGAGCAACCATTATCGTCTTTGATAGGAAATAATTTTTTTACCAACTTAGCTTTTTCATCTATCGTCAAATGTTCAGTAGCAATTTCCAAAAATGCTAACTTTTCTTCACCACTTAACTTATCGTAATGATCTCTGTCCATTGGGATTCCCTGGTAATAACTCATATAATTATCCTATATTTTATTGAAAATATCAATAAATTTAAAAGTAGTTATGTAAAGGAGTGGATTTAATTGATAGAGATTATTTATGGTCGTGCTACACCATAACAAATAGAGCAAATTCTACAGGAATTAAAGTTTTATAGAAGTTTTGGGATGACTAACTTAATTACTTTACAAACAATATTTATTAAAGATGATGTTTCTATCAGGTTAAATAAGTTAGACAATCACTTAAAACAAATTCAGTGTTTATTACTGGATTCTAATAATAATGATGTTGTCAAAAGTTTAATTACAGAAACTATGTATTTTATTGAATGGATAGCCCCAGATATAGAATTTGACTATGCCTTTGAATTGGCTAATTTAGGACGGTTTCTGACCCGTTGGTTATTTAGATGGGAGCAAATCTGGAACGACACAGAAGCCAGAAATCAGGTTAATCAAGAACTTGGCAGTTGGAATGACTTTGTTTTGCAAATGTCACAATTATTTGCTGCATAACCACATTATGTCTAGTGTTATGAAATTTTCGCCATTTAATAAATCCCATTTTGCAACACGCTCTAGCAAGGGTTTCAAGAAGTGAATTTAAAGGTGGTGAAAACTTCGTGACAGTAACTACATTTCATTAACGCACTATACAATGATTCTTCAATATGTATCTCAGTAATATTTGCATATTTTCTTTGAGGGAATTTTCATTATTCAAGGTCGTGTGGCTGTGTGAGTCAGCAAGCTTGGCAATTCTCCCATCTATAGATTCAAAAAACTCTGATTCCATATCTGAAACAATTATGTTCCGACTTTTAAGCCGCCGTTCTCTTGTCTCCTTCGAGCAAGTAACATGAATAGTTAGATTAGGTATAACTAACAGCTTCAATATGTCCTCGAAAGGAAAATTAATGCCATGCGATTCTAGTATCTCCCCTTGATAACTAGCGAAGCTAAAGTAATATCTATCGACGACAATAATTTTATCTGTATGTAATTCGGGTTTTATGAGTGCTTCATATTTATATGTTAACAAACCAGCAAGAACCATGGTTTGGGAAACAGGAGTCTTTACAGAAGAATTCAAATCAATATAAGGACTAGTCAACACTAGCTTATTTAGATAGCCATCAATATAAGAATCTGGAAATTCTTCGCAATATATTACTTCATATCCTAACGCGATTAGTTCCTTTGTGACTAACGTAGATAGAGTAGTCTTCCCTGAAGCATCCGCTCCTTCAAACGAGACAATAAAAGCCATTACGATTTATTGTAGTCTAAGTACCCTAGCACTTGGGTGAGCAAGATATCATCAATTTCCTTGATGTTCGGTAATTTTTCAGGAGCTATCCACATAAAATCCTGATGTTCTGCCGATAATGATACGGTGTAACAATGAACTGATGTAATGAAATTCATTTGTCTTGCCAGTCCTCTCTTTGTGGTATAATCGAAACTGTTTACAAAGTCTCCTATGTGAGTTACCTCTAAGCCAGTTTCTTCTCTTACTTCACGAACAAGAGCCTCGGCTAACGTCTCTCCTTTTTCAACACCTCCGCTCGGTAATTCATACAGCCCGCCTATAAATTCATCTTTATCTCGCTGGAGAAGCAATAGCTCATTATTACTGTTTAGTATAAACGCGCCAACAACTAGCTGATTTACACGATCATTCTTTGCCTTTTCTAATAATTCAATGCTATCGATCTTCATGTGATTTCCCCTATATTGTTAGCAACTTTGCGGAGGGCATTCATATAAGCTCTAGCGTACTTCATTCTGTCTTCCCCGTAAAACGTCGGTAGCTTGAACAAATGGTTATGGAACGCCTTAGCATTTCTATAATTAGTAGAGTTTAGAAATTGTATTTGTTCTAACTGCGTTTCCGAATATGGATACGCGATTAACCCGGGCTGAGTAAATATTTTATGCTCTGTTAGTGGACAAGTGCTTCCTGGTATATCTGCGTCAATTGCTCCTTCTTTTATTAGTGCATTAACAAACTTTTCTTTGGTGACACCACCAAAATAGGATGGGTCGTAAAGAACAGGGAATGCGTACCAAGCAGGCTTGGAATTTCGGGGAATACTGGGCAATCTGAGTCCCTCTATTTTTCTGACCTCGTTGCTCATATATTCAGCAGTCTCTCTACGATGACGCAGTTGGGTATCGAAGTTGGATAACTGGTTAAATAGTACGGCACCGCCTAACACATGCATCCTCATATTAAACCCCGTTCCCGTGCGCCTGAAGTCTAATAATTCTTCTGTGGTGACATCTTCCCTTGCCCTAATATTAAAATGACCAAGTAACACGGCCTGCTCAAAAAAGAACTTATGTTTCGTTGCATAAAGCCCACCCTCACCACTCGTTAATATCTTCTTCCCTTGAAAGCTCCACGCTGCACCATCAGAAAAGCTTCCCAGAACTTTGTTGTCAAAGCTAGCCCCATGAGCATGACTAACATCTTCAAGCACTAAGATGTCATGTTCACTAGCAATCTCTATAATGTCAGAAATTTCGCATGGTATTCCCCACATATGCGTCATAACTACAGCTTTTGCATCATAATCTATCTCTTTTAATCGATTAGCAAAAGCGTGTGGGCAGAGATTTCCATTCTCCAAGCTATCGACTAGAATCGGAATGGCTCCAATTCTGAGCAAAGGCGTACCCGTTGCAAAAAATGTATATGCAGGGACAAGAACTTTATCGCCAGGTCTTATGCCTGATGCTATATACATCGAATAAAGTGCGTTTGTACCGCTATTCACCGTTAGTGCATACTTCAAGCTCCACATTTTTTTTAGAGCGTTCTCAATTGCTTCATAAATTCCTTCATTTCCATATAAGGAAATGGTTTTATCCAATTGTGCTAGTACAGCATCTTGAGTATCGCTATCTATACGTGGATGCTTAAAAAGTCTATATTGCTTTTCAATTTCAGGTTTTCCACCATTTATTGCCAACACACTCATGCTTCAGTCCTCAAATTTTTATTAACGAATTGCGTTTACTGGATTCATAACAAGCCTGGATTATTTTCAAGTGATTATTCAGATGATATTCGGGAGCGCTGAACTTGTGAACAGTTTTTTCATCTATCACATCTATAAAGTAGTTAAGCTGCCTAACCATTGCGCTCCTCCAACCTTCTGTTCTTTCTATTTCCTCTAATACGGTGTATTTGCTATCAACCCATTTCACTGATGATTTTCCAAGAATTACCGACCCCCGCTCACCAAGAAATTCAATAAATTCTCCTTTTTCCGAAGAAACACAACTCACAAATAAACTACCTGAGATTTCATTCCCTATTGTAAACTCCACTGTAGCCGTATCTTCTGTGTCATAGTCAGCATTATTTCTTTTTGAGGTTTTACAATATACGGAATCCAAAGGGTCGATATACCACATAATCAAGTCAATAAGGTGGTATCCCATATCCAATAGTACACCGCCTCCCGCCGATTCCATACTACCTCTCCAGCCGACATTCGGTCGCTGACCAGAAATTTTATAAGATGCTGTAATATGATGTATGCGTCCAATTGCACCAATCATCGCTCGTCCTGCCGAAAAAATGGGATCGAAACGGCGCTGTGATGTTGTCATTAGCTTAATATTGGAACCATTGATAGTTTGATGGATTTGCTTTCCCTCATCGAGCGTTCGAGCAAATGGTTTTTCTTTTAGGATGTGAATTCCCATTTGTGCAGATATCTCAATAACTTGCACATATTGTTCATGAGGCAGCGCAGCAATGATTAGATCAGGCCGATTAGTTGATTTAATTAAGTCATGAAAACAAGTATAGCACTCAACATCTTTGTGAATTTTAGCAAAGTTATTTAGGGTACTTACGTCTGTATCGCAAGCCGCTATCAACTCAACCATATTGGACGCAAGCACCGCGGGAAGATGTTGTTCAATATTTTGCTTGCCCAAACCTACAAGCGCGATTTTTTTAACTACCATTTGCAATATCATCCCCAGATGGATCTATGATGTAGATATTTGGAAGGGTTCGATAACGACTTTTATAATCCAACCCATACCCAACAACAAACTCTTCTGACATTTCAAAACCAATGTGGTCTAACTTGTAATCACATAATGCCTTTGCTGGCTTGTGAAGTAGTGAGATAGAAATGGAATACTTGGACGAATACAAATTTGGATTCCACCTTTAATCATTTCGGACTCTTTATCAGAAATTTCTTCAATTAGTGTTTCTTCCTTGTTTTCTTTCATTGGGTTATACTCAACGATTACCAATCACCATATAAGAGAGTAAATAATTATTATTATTATTATTATTATTTATTCAGCCTTGCCGGTGATTTCATTACATTTTAAACATATTATTATTTATAATCTATAGCTAAAAATGATAATCTTAATTCCTAGTATTGATAGGATAATTGCATGGTTATGCAAAATACATGATGAGAATTAATAGAAAAATAAATGTCTCTTCCATACTTATTATGCTAAACTATTAATTAAATATCAAAAAAACGGTTGAAAAATAATAGCAAAAGCCTAAAATCAACTAAAAATCTCTAAAATACTAATAAATAATACCTGTATTTATTATATGGCAAGGGCTTAATGGTTTTTGTAAACTAGATTTAGCATACTATGTACGGAAGATCCAAATAGAGGTCTAACCGGGATAAAGGTAAAATGGGACACGATGTAAATAAATATTGCAGAAACCAATTTAGTGATTTACTAACCTGCCCAAAAATGGTAGAAAGACATTCAATTTTTTGCACACTAAAATGGTTCTACCGCTTCCTTTATGATTTTCCCGGAAAAATATGGCGTAAATCCTTATCATGATTAGGTTTGAGGCTTTAATATTCCTCAAAAATAGCGATCGCTTATTAATTTAGATCAAACCCATGTACAACAACGTTTTTAGACACCTAAAAGGGATGTTTGATCATGAGGGGAACGGTAGAACCACTAAAATTAACTCTTTACGCGATTCAATCTCTCAAACTTGCCCATAAATAACCCTTGTTGGGGATGTTTTTATTTGAATAATCAAGTTCAGATGGAAGCTGAAACAACGGTAAATCAAGAGTTTTGAAAATCAAGGTTACAAAACTTTACATCATATCCCAAATTGCTAGTATCCCGGCTGTACCCCTTTCACAGGTGGAATATTAGTTCACAATATCATGCTCCACAACTTAAGCCTTTGTAATCTACGTTCCAAATCCGAGCTAGTCCCTTAGCAGTTAGTTCCGCTCTAAATAAATCTTTGGCTTGACAAGCATCAGCAATCATTTTGATATAATCACGCCCAATCTCACTCTCACTTCTTTGTTTTTGAATATTTACTAATTGACGATTAGTTTCGGCATTTGTTTTATCGGGTGAGCTAAAGGAATGAATGAAACCAAAAACTCCTTCAATTTGATTACCGCCTATATCATTAATGTTATTAGTAGGAATGGTACGCATAATTCCAAAAACGCAAGTACCGAAGCAGGTTGGAGGGTTTAGCGATCCTGCATTAGAGTTGACATTTGCATAATTATTTGAGCCTGTTTGTAGTAGTGTGGTGGGAGTAACTGTGACTGATCCAGGGTTTTGTACGGCAGGAGAGGTAACAGAAGCTTGCTCTGTTGTAGACGTTGTAGACTGCGTTGTATCTCCTCCTCCTGATAATGCTTTATCTATAGTTATCGAGAAATACAAAAAGCTTGTTAGTACAGCAAATAAAATTCGATTTATTGATCTGTTTTTATTATTGATGAGTGTTGACATAATTGTTTCTAGTGATTTCAATTTATAAAAAGAAGTGGAGATCGCTATCTATAGAAAAAATGCGATAGCGAAGCTCCGTAGGAATTGCCAGTTTCCAAAGTAAGAGTTATCCAACTAATCAAGAAAACACTTATGGATCATCTGCCGCAGAAGCAACTTCTGTTTACTAATTCCACATTTGACCATTTTTGACAAAATCGCTACTATCACGATTGAATTGGTTAATAGTCTCAACAAGCGCATCAGGCGTTAACTCTGTAGTCACTGCACGAACCCGAAAATCTTCACCTGTAAAATTCTGCCATAAGCGAGTTGCATAGTCTAAACAGTTACAGCCACCCTGAATACCCATGATCGGGACATAACTGCTGCAACCTGCATTATTGTATCCACCTCGCTTAATCCAATCAGCGCGACTAGGACTAATTTTCAGTTTCCGAACTGCCTGACCTCTAGGACTGAGAGATTCGCCTCTTAAATACTTATCTGTTAAAGAAAAATCACTACTGTTATTAATAGCTAAAGAAGGCTTTGAATTCCAGAAACCATAGGTTGTATCAGCTTTCCAGCCTCCTTTATCAAAAACAGCTTGTTCTCTTTGAAAAACACCATTACGAAAAGTTTTAACAAGTGTATAATCTTGCCTGATAATAGCAATCCACGCATGACCTACATCATTTAAAGCTGGGATCTGATTTTCTCGCTTCCTGGCAACAATATATAGTTCGTATTGAGATAAGGAAACTCTTTGTTCAGTCCAGTTATCCGCAGGAGGAGGTGGTGGAGTCGCTGCACCATTCCTAAACCGTTGATTGGGATTGTTGCGATCGCATTGCCATACATGGATTTTACCGCCATTGTCACGGGTGGGGCTGTCTACACAGAGATTTGTGCCTGTACGTTGAATCTGAGAGAGGCCATTACCCAACGAGATGATGTTGAAATTCTGGTCAGGATCATTAGCGTCGCAAGACCAAGTATTAAGTACACCGCCATTTGTCAGATAATGTGAATTTACACACTTGCCAGTAGAACCATGTCGAAGGAGAGTACCACCACGATTACCAGGGATACGATCAAATTGTTGATCGCGGTCATTAGAATTGAAATCCCAAAGCGACATAACAGGATTTCCATCTACTCTACGAAAATTGTTGTTGGTATTGAGAGCCTTATTGCTACCATCAACGACAAAGTTTTCGGCTAAAGCGGCAGCACCACCAATAAAGGTAGTAACTATTGTAGTGCCTGCTAATAATGCAATAAGGTTAAACTTGTTCATGATTTCTTTCTTACTTTTGTTTAATCAACTCTTACTGAAAAAGCTCAAACTACCCCAAGCATAAGCAAATCCAACAATGGTTATAATTGTGAAATCTGCGAATGCGTTACAATAGTTTTATTGAATATAAAAATAACTTTTTTACACAAAAAATACACTGTATATCTAGACAAAAAAGATTATCAATTCGGTATATAAGAATTGCATAAATATGAAAATGAGCCTACATACATGAGAATTTATTAATTGCTTCTCTACAGCAATACCTTCTCCTTCACAAAATATATTATGATTCTACTGCTCCCTTTATAATTTCGTAGACAAAATATGCCTAAAATCCTTACTCAGATTAGATTTGAGGTTTTAGTATTCTCAAAAATAGGCATCGCCTATTAATTTAGATTAAATCCATGTACAGCAATAGTTATAGACACCTCAAAAGGATGAACACAAGGGAGAGCGGTAGAACCTCAATAGGGTTTGAGAATTTTAGCTAAGATATTGTATGGGTGAGTTATAATTACGATTTATCTGTCCGAAAATTATTATTTTCTATTGATAGCGATCGCCCACTTATTTGCTAAAATTAAAATAGCTGTAATTGCAGTCTTATCGGGCATCAAAAAGGCTGGTAGCGCAATAAAAATGAAACCCCATTCTCTTGCAATGAGTCGCCCTGTTTATTGACTTGAATAAGGGGAATACCATAATCTAAACGTAAGTCCCAACCAGAACCTATTTGCCAACGTCCACCTAGTCCTAAGCTGGCGATTGTAGCTGGACTAGGATCTGGGTTTTGATTATTCCAAGCCCTACCTATTTCAAAAAATGGTGCTAATTCCAATATATTGGGGTTTTTAGTCAGGGGAATACGCAATTCCAACGAACTGATAATACCATTATCTGCAACTAGTTGATTTTGAGCGTAGCCTCTGACTGTATTCACTCCACCAATACTAAATCTTTCTAGGGGTAGTAAGGAATCTGGGGTGATTTGACCATCAATTCTTGCTACTAATACTGTTCTTGGTGACAAACGCTGCACCCATTGAAACTGTCCCAGCCAAGAAAAGAATCGTCCATCAGTTCCCGTATTGTTAATAGTTGCATCAAAGGCATCTATGCCAAAACTAAACTGGGAACGGGCAGCTAAAATTCTTTTCAGTCCTCTGTCTACCCAATCTTGAGAAAATCGAATCACTGCAACTTTAGATTCACCATTTTCTGGACCAATAGAGAAGGAAAAGGGAATATCGTTGAGTAAGAAACTTTGGCTACGACGTACATCCAAGGCTACACCCAAAGCCAACTCACTTTCCGGTGCTTTGAATACTGGTTGACGAACGCTAAAAGAAACGGTTTGGGTTTCACTTCTAATCCCTAAATCTCGAAATTTATCTTGGATAATATGACTGTTACTGTTGTTATAACGCAAACTCAAAGTGCCATCACGGGCATTTATAGGAATAGTATAGTTGAGGTCGTAGTTATCAAGTCCTTCCGTGAAACCGTATTGACCACTGAAGCGATCGCCAAAACCTAATAAATTATTATGGACAACAAGTAAATTGGTTTCCAGAGAACCGATGCTGGGAGATTGGTTATTAGCTGTTGAAACTACCGTATGAAAAGCTGGTGCTTCCTTGATTTTTACATCTAAAATATTGCTACCTGGACGACTACCAGCAATCAACTCAGCTTCAATTTTCTCTATTAAAGGATCTAGTTGTAAAAGTTGTAGTGCTTTTTTTAGTCGCCGTTGATTTAATGGTGTTTCAGTTGCCAGTTCTAATCGGCTACGCACATATACTTCCTGGAGACGATTTAACCCACTAATTTTAATCGGCTTTGGCTTTTCCAATTCTCCTTCCACTACTTGTATTTTTACAATCTGATGACTAATATCTTCCGAATCTTGTACACGCAAAAATGCTCCAGAGGTGATGTATTCTTCCTTAATGTAAAGTTGAGTAATTTTAGAGCGCAGTTGAAATAAATTCTCAAGAGTAGGTTTATTGCTATTGACAATGGGAAAAATTAAACAATTGTCTTTGTCTGTGGTAACAGGGGTTTTTTGAGTATCTAAAACCTCTCTAACGATGTCAATAATCTTGTCTGCTAAAGCAGTACTTCCACAGACTGCCAATCTTTTTATAGGTAAAGGTTCTTGAGTTGAGGGAACAATCTCAGAGGGTTGAGTAACAGGAGGTATTGATAGATTAGGTTGGGTTGTTGATGGTGAAGATTCTAACTGGCGAGAAGGAGGGGAATCAGATTGATTAGGAAGGGTTTGTTGAATAGTATCTTGAGTATTACTAGGAAGATTCACACCTCCAGGAGGTACGGATTGAGCCAGTACACTCAGAGTAAAAGTGGCTAGGATAGCAAGGCTAGAACCTGGAATTATTACCCATCTCATTAAACACACTGAAAAAACCTCCTATTGAATATGCTTTGAATACTAAACAGCTTCACCCTATGATTAAGAACATTCACGATGTAAAACTAATTCCCCACTAGGCAACTGATACACCCCTGTTGGCTCAACAATTGGGTCTCCTCTTTTCCAGCCACGAGTAGTATTAGAGATGGGACTACTGGGTATATTACGTACCTCACCCGTGGGGAAAGGAGAAACAGAAGCATCACCAGGACGGGTTGGTAAACCTCCAGATCCTGTAATGTTGAAAGTG
This sequence comes from Dolichospermum sp. UHCC 0406, assembly GCF_009712025.1. Taxonomy (NCBI): domain Bacteria; kingdom Bacillati; phylum Cyanobacteriota; class Cyanophyceae; order Nostocales; family Aphanizomenonaceae; genus Dolichospermum; species Dolichospermum sp. UHCC 0406. The sequence goes on along the minus strand of NZ_VILA01000033.1, from coordinate 26,045 downwards.
CCTTGTTTCTTACTTTTACGGACTATACAGCTATTGGCAATTATATTTTCAGTGTTAATGAGATTGTCTGGTAATTTAGTAAGACTGTTCTGGATAAAGCTGACATCTGGTAGGGTAATCAACCCATTTACAGCACCACTAGCGTTGATATCTACGCGGTTGTTACCATCTAATGTTGCTGGGTCAATATCATTTGGTGAGAGACCATAACTAGAGCCAAAGAAAGCAGGAGTATTCAAGGTAATATTGCCTCCTTTACCATCACGCGCAAAGGCAAGGATGTCACTATCATCAAATGCAAGAATTGACCCAACGGTTAGACTTATATCACCACCTCCACCAACACCACTAAAAACATTGGTGGTCATATCACTATTCCCCCAAAAACGAATATCTCCAGCCGTGATATTAATTGCTCCACCAGATGATTGAAGGGCTGATGTTTTAATCTGACTATCTTTAGCTAATAACTCTCCCATAACATAAGTGTTAATATTGCCTGAATTACCTTGTCCCTGACTACGGGCAGATATTTGGGCATTTTGAGCTGTGAATTGAGATGTATTTATATTGATATTTCCGGCTGTACCAATTCCTGTAGTTTCAGTTAATAAGTTACTCTGCTGCAATAAGAAGGAATTACCAGCCATTATATCTATATTGCCTCCTGTTCCTTGAGCAGAATTAGAAGCCGAAACCGTTACTCCATCAGCGATGGTTAAATTTTGGGTAGCAAATTTGATATTTCCGGCATTACCTAAACCACTGCTTTCAACTTTAAGCGTACCTTGACCTAAAAGAGCGATCGCTTCAGGAGCGGTCAGAACAATACTACCGCCAGTTCCTTGAGCAGAAGTAGAAGCCGAAATTTCTGCACCTTGAGAAAAATTAATTTTTAAATTCTGTCCACCATTGGGCGATTGTAAATTAATTGTTCCTGCGGGGATAACTCCTTGGGTTTCGGCAATAATCGCTACTCTACCATCAAGATTCATTTCAGGAGTGTAAATGCTTATATTTCCCCCTTCCTGTGAGTTAGTAGCTGTAGAGGTAGCTGTAGCCGTAATTTCTGCACCTTGAGAAACGTTTAAATGCCCTGTAGAGAGAATAATATTACCGGGTTTACCAGAACTACTGGTTGCTACAGACAAGCGACTATTATCTCCAATAAGGTTAGTGTTGTTGGTGACATTTAAGCTAATAGTTCCTGCATTTCCTTCTCCTAGAGTAAAAGCAGATATCTCTCCGCCATTGATAACTATTAATTCTTTAGTATTAATCAATAAATCTCCAGCATTTCCTGTGGCTTTAGGACTAAAGACAGCGCCAAATTCTTGTTGAAAAATAGATGTTGTTGGGTAATTAACATCTGATACTGTTGCTGTTCTAGCAGTTACAGTAGCTCCTCCTTCAATAGTTAATTGAGGAGTATTAATCTCCACTTTACCTGCATTCCCAGTACCAAATGCTTGACTATAGAATCCACTCGAAAAATCATTACTAGAAGTACCACTTAATTCTATTAATTCAGAAGCGTTAATAATTAAGTTTCCCCCATGACCTGAATTAAAAGTAGAAGAGGAGACAATAGCACCGTTGCGAACAAACAAGCGTTTCGTATCAATAGTTATATTTCCTGCGTCTCCATCAATCAGTGAATTGTTACCAAAGCGATTATTGATGTCAGCAGTATCAGCCAATAAACCAATTGGAGGTAGATTTTCACCTTCAATACCAATTAGCTCAACTGACTCAGAAGCCTTGATAATTATATCTCCACCACGACCAGAACCTGTGGTTATTGTTCCTAAACCTGATGCACCATCACGAACAGTTAATCGCTCTGTGTTAATTGTTAGAGTTCCTGCATTTTCTGAACTTGCAGTAGAAGTGGACATTCCTGTAGGAACTAAAACATCTTGTCCATTCCCAAAAAAACCACCTGGTATAATTCCAAAACCACTCAAGTCTATAAAATTAGCTGTAACATTCAGATTACCCCCAGTTCCTCCTTTCTCTGAACCCGTTAAAATTAGAGTACCATTTTTCAAAGAAACCGAATTAGCTGTAATGGCTATATTGCCTCCTACACCTGATTGATAGGCATCACTACGAATAGTAAAAAGGCCATCTACAGAGAAATTACCATTGGTATTAAACGTAATGTTCCCGCCTCCCTTATCACCAGAAGAAGTGATTTGACCAACGGAAATATCACTATTCGCAGCTAGAGTAATATCACCTCCCCTATTGATGGAAAAAGACTTTAACTCTCCAGCTATGGTGTTGATTTTGCCACCACTATTAAGAGTAATATCTCCACCTCTTGATTCCAGTTCACCTGTGAAAATATTACCATTTGCTATCAAGGTAATTGCTGATCCATTGTTACCAGAGGCTGTACTAATCCGACTCTGACTAAGATTAATTGTCCCTCCACTCTCAACTCTAGTCTCTCCCCCTCTGATATTCATGCCACCAAGAATATCACCATCTGCTTTAAGGGTAATTTTCCCCCCATTGTTATTATCAAGTTGAGAATTTATTTGACTAGCAATTGCACTAATTTTGCCACCACTATTAAGAGTAACATCACCTCCTAATGTGTTAATTGAACCATTAAGAGTAATATCACTTTTTCCTGAGAAAATAACAGGACCACCTAGAGTTAAAATATTCCCTGTGGTAATACTTCCGGCCGATTGTTGCCCAGAAGTTGTAAAAGTAGGTGGTGGTGGTGTAATCGTTGGAAAGGTTTCTCCCGTAGGAGTAACAGCTTTGTGTACAGCAACTGCAACGTTATCTAATCCCCAACTTTCATCTTCAATACCTGTAAAACCACCTAGAATAGACAAAAAATGAAGCCCTAAAGAACTATCTGAATGAGGAAATGTAAAGTTTAATTTATAAACAGAATCTATTGAACGTTCTCCAAATGGTGAAAACTTATATCCAAGTGAATTATTCTCAATTGCTCCTGTACGGGGTAGATTATTTACATTGTTCGTACTCAATGGATTATAATTATCGGGATAAGACTGAGATTCGACAAGTGAGGTATAAGGAGGATCAAGATTAATAAATGTTGTAATTAATAATGGTATACCTCCATCTACACTTAATCCCCAAATATCAGGTCCATCACTTAGCTTATTTCCATCCCAACTTTTGAGAATGAATAAGTCAAAAAATACTGTTGCTAATTGATGGTCTGGTAAATTGTTAATACTTAAATCTACTAAGCTAGTACCACTAAATTGTCCTAAAAATTTGCGCTCACCAACAGGTGTTATATCTATTGATGTATTTGACCATTCTTCCCCAACATTGCCTTGAAAATCATTATTATAAACAGGTGTAGAAGAAATGATAATTGGAAAGGGAATTTGAACAGGAGATGAAGAGGCAGTAGATGGAGTAGGGGGATTTTCTAAATGCTCTACTCCAGCTCGTAGAATTAAAGAAGGACTACTCCTTAATATAGAAATATCTGAATCAGTATTTGGAGTTAAACTTGTATCTGCACCGCTAATAATTATATTACCTGTAGCAATGCTTCCCATTGATTCAATTTTTAAAGAAGTACCAATATAATCTCCAATAATTACATCTTCTTGGGAACTAATAATCGGATCATACAGACTAACAAAATTACCTGGTTTTCCTAATAAATTTAAAATCGAAAACCGTCCACCACTAGCAAAATGTGCATCTCCAGAGATTATGCCATCACTAACTAAACTAAGATTACCGCCACTTTGAAAAGGTGTGTGAGGATGATTTAGTGCCAATATATCTATACCCTGATTGCCTTGTATATGTAAATTTCCTCCCGCTTCTGCATTAAAGGGATTAGTTATACTATCTCTAACTCGCACTGTATCAAAGGCAAGTAGGTTTAAATCTCCACTTGTGTATAGTCTAGAGGAGTTCAATGTGAGATTGTTAGCAGCAACTAAGGTTGCTGTTTTTCCTTGGATAGATGGGAGTTCTTTTTCACCAGCAATTACAATATCTCCCATTTCTACTTTATAGCTGGAGTCTCTTAATCTGACTTCTCCAGTATCAGTAACAATCACCCCAAAATTATCTGTGCTACCTGTACTTTTGAGCAAATTAGATAAAGAATTACTATTCACTTCCCTGCTAGGAATAGTGGCAATAATTACATGACCTTCTGGTGCTAAAATTTGTCCTGTATTGACTAAAGTCCCCGCCACTAAACTTAAATTCTGTCCATTTCCTACCGCTAATTGACCTGCATTAATAATTCCTGCTGGTTGAGATGTCAGGTATTGTAATCCTAAAGGAACGCTTACTTTTAATAGAGGTGGAGATTCTGGATTTGTAGCACTAAAATTAAAGTCATTGAAAACCACACTATTTGCTGTGGTTGCTGTAAAAGAACCTGCAATGTCCAGGTGGGAATTTTTTCCAAATACAATGCCGTTGGGATTAAGTAAGTATAGATTAGCTGAACCATCTACCCCCAATATGCCAAAAATATTGGAAGCATTTCCTCCTGTTACCCGCGTTAAAATATTATTAATTCCTGTGGGGTTAGCAAAATAAACGCGCTGTAAATCCCCCACATTAAAATCTGAGAAACTGTGAAAGAGGTTAATATTTCGTGTTGCGCCTCCTTCAATTAACTCCCCCAAAGCTCCTTTAACTTGCACATTCTCTCTAACAACAGAACTTTCAGCCCCTAAAGTTCTATCTGGTTTAAGCTGTGCCAAAACTGGTTTACTACAGAAAGAACTAACTAGACATCCAATGAGAATCAATGAACCCTGAATGATTGGACTGGCTTGATTAAATCTTTTTAGCAATGGATATACCTCTCTATTCATCTAACTAAAGTAAGTAAGTAGGTGGGTGGACAAAAATCAAAATATATTTCACTTTGTGAAATGGCTAAAACTCAACCACAATAACACATCAAGATTAATTTACATATCGTTACACATTTTGGTTATTTCACGTCCACCTACTTAGCAATAGTATTGTTACATTTTTTCATCAGTTTTAGTCGCTTGCCATAATGTTTTTTATTTCTTAATTTCTTTGAATAGACTTAACAACCATTCGTGTTCCTCCAGAGGGTGTAAAAGCAACACCATGTCGTATTGGTTGAACCGGACGTTGAGTAGCCAGTTCCAAATGCACTCTCTTTAAGATTGTTGCCAGTACCAGTTTAATTTCAAATAACGCAAAAGCATACCCAATACAGCGACGATTTCCGCCGCCAAAAGGAAAATACTCATAGGGAGAAAATTGATGTTCCAAAAACCGTTCTGGTTTAAACTGCATAGGTTCAGGATAAATATCAGAACGATGATGAGTTAAATATATACAAGGTGCGAGTAACGTCCCTGGTTCAAAGTGATAGCCCATCACCTTGAGAGGAGTTTTTAAAGCGCGAACAAAGGTAAATAATCCTACAGGAGAAATACGTAGCGATTCAGAAACTACGGCACTGAGATAAGGCAATTTAGCGATAACACTTGGTTCTGTATCGAGACTGATATATTCTAGTTCCTCCATCAATTTTGAGTAAACTTCTGGTTGAGCATGAATCCAGTAAAACGCCCAAGCAATTGCAGAAGCAGTGGTTTCTCTGGCAAATATTAAAGTTATTAACTCATCGCGTATTTCACTTTCACTCATTGGATTACCTTCTTCATCATGTGCTGAAAACATCAAACTTAAGATGTCTTCTGAAGAGGAATTTAAATTAGTTTTTCTCTGACAAATTTCATCTGTTAAAAGTTGATTAAGAAGCTTTTTTTGATGCAAAAAATTTCCCCAAGGACTCCAATTGCCTAAATCATGTTGGGGAAATTGAAACCACAATAAAGTAAATTTCCAAGAAGAATTAGTAATTTTAAGTAATGAACTTAATACGCTCATGATTAAATCACATCGTTCCCCTCTCTCTAAACCAAATACAATACTCATGATGGCTTGCCGTGAGATTTCTTGTACAGATAAATACATAGAGAAACGTTGACCAATTATCCATTGATGAATCACTTGCTCAGTAATGTCACAAATAACTTTTCCATATTTTTGCATTCTCGCTCCATGAAAGGAAGGCATTAATAACTTTCGTTGTTGTTGATGTCTCATTCCATCTAACAACATAACAGAGTTATTACCTAAAAACGGTTGTGCAATCCAGTTATTTCTTCCCGTATCGAATAAATCATGTTCAGCTTTAAAGATTGTCTGAATTGCTTGTGGATCACTCAAAGATACTACAGGAGGAAACCCAAGTATACGCATTGTAAAAATGTCACCATAATCTTTAACTGCTTTTTCTAAATACTCCACAGGCTGAAAAATTGTCTGAAAAGTCTGAATAGATTTAGGAGTGTTAGGTCCATCTGGCAGGTTGTTAATGTATTTATTTGCAGTTTCAGTAAGTTCCACGATATAGATTACTCCTTGAATTAAACCGGACTGATTCATGACAATAGTTTATTGTCATGAATATGCATTGGCAGTTTTTCTCTATACCAAACAATAAGCCTTAATTAATACCTTGTATATGTATTTTTTTACAAATTTAACTTCAAATTTAAACATAACAACTTGCATTTTTATGCAAGTCGTCTTTTATACTAAAATAAATAGTAGAATAGTAACTACGTAATTATCTTAAAAGCTGAAATCTAGTGAGACAAGTATTCTAGTGAAAGATTTTTTCAAATCATTCAATATCTTAGCCACTTAGAGTATAGTCAAGTAAATTACTTAGTGAAAGGTATAGATTAAATGGCTATGCAGTCTCAACGTCGAAAATCCAAAATCCTTCGCTTTCTTGGGACGCTATTCCTTAGTACCCTAACAATAAGCCTATTCTTAGGTCATATTCCATTAGGAAACCTCGTCACGGCTCAAACACCTAATGCCAATGTCAGTCAATTAGTAGAGGAGGGCTTTAGATACTATCAGAGTGGAGATTATACTGCTGCTATTGAGAAGTGGCAACCAGCTTTAGAGTTTTACAAACAGAGTAATAACCAACCCAATCAAGCTATTGTGCAGGAAAACCTAGCGATCGCCTACCAGCAGCTTGGACAAGGGGAACAGGCTATTGGTTACTGGCAACAAGTAATTTCCTACTACCATCAGCAGGAAGACAGGCAAAGAGTTGGACAGTTGCTGACTGAACAAGCTCAAACCTACAACAGTATGGGACAACCTAAACAAGCGATCGCTCTTTTATGTAACGATAGTCTATTTGATGAAAAATTAGATAGTCATCCTGTTGATAAAAAATTAGATAGTCCATCTGATGAGAAATTAGATTGTAAGCCAGAAAGTGCTGTGAGCATTGCACGTACTTACAAAAATAAAAAATTAGAAGTAGCAGCTTTAGGGAGTTTAGGGTTGGCTTATCGCCTTCATGGTAAATACGAATTGGCAGATACTCGTAATAGTAAAGATAACGCAATTAAAGGTAAAAAAGGTAAATATGACGCAATTAAAGTTTTAGAAGAAGCAAAGAATATCAATGAAGAAATCAGTGACTCAGTTTATAAATCTTCTATTTTTAATAATTTAGGTAATGCCTATTTTGGACGTTCTCAGATGTACGAGACTTTCGCTATGTCTGCTAAACAACGAAATGCTACTGATAAATATGAAAAGTTTAATGACCAAGCTGACAACGATAGCAATCAAGCTATTAAGTATTTTGATGATAGCTTTAATCTTGCTCAAAATTACAATAGTAAAATGCAAGCACGTCTTAATTTAATTCGAGTTTTTGACCAAAAATTAAAAGGTGACAAAAATAATCAATCTATTGACCAAAAATCCGAAAATGAATTTAAAAAAAATAAATACTTGAAAGAAGCTATAAATTTAATTGGTAAACTTCCTGATTCTCGACAAAAAGTTTATGCAGTCATTGACTTAGCTATTTTTCAGCCATATATTTTATCTGATGATGAAACTTCATATAAAACTAAATGTCCACAACAACAAGTGGAATCAGAAGTTGATAAGTTACTTAATACAGCCATATCAATTGCAGAAAAAATTAAAGATAGTCGTTCTAAATCTTTTGCACTTGGGGAACTGGGTCATATTTATGCTTGCCGTAAGAATTATGTTAAAGCCTTAGAGAAAACCAACGAAGCGCGATTAGCTGCTGAACAAGACCTACTTGCCAAGGATAGTCTTTATCTGTGGGAGTGGCAAGCTGGACAGATTCTTAATAAATTAGGTAGAAAACCTGAAGCAATAGATGCCTATGACCGAGCTTATCAAATTCTTAAAGATATCCGTAAAGACATTTTAATTGCAGATAGGAATTTACAATTTGATTTTCGTGATTTTGTTCAACCTCTGTATCGTCAATTAGCCAAATTAAAACTAGAAGATAATGATGATCCAAAAAATTCTACAGCCTTTGCTCTTCAGATTATTGATGATTTAAGAATAGCAGAATTAGAAAATTATTTTGGCAAGGATTGTGAGTTAATAAAATTCAAAGAAAAAGAAATTGATGAATTAGTTCAAGAAGACACAGCTATATTTAGTTCTATTTCCTTGAAAGAAAGTACAGCCATTATAGTCAATTTACCAAATCCAGAACATAGATTTAACTCTAATGCTGATAAGAGAATCAATAAACTTCACTGGATTAAAGACAATAAAAAATTTACAAAAAAAATCGAAAAATTACGCGAGACTCTTGAAGATAGAACTAGCCATGAGTATAAACCTTTTGAAACTCCATCTAGTGAATTATATCAAGAAATTTTTGGAGATTTTATTTCAGATTTAGATAATAATAAGATCCAAACTCTCGTTTTTAATTTTGATGGTTTATTACGCAGTATCCCTATGGGCGCACTTCTTTATGATAAAAAAAATAGTCTATTTTTAATTCAAAAGTATGCAATTGCTGTTACTCCTAGTCTCAGCTTAACCGTTCCTGAAAAATTAAATTCTAAAAAAGATTTGAGAGTCCTGGCATTGGGATTAAGTGAGAAAGCTGAATTAGATAGTGGAGAAAAATTCCAGAGTCTAGACGAATCGGTTAAAGATGAAATAAAAGAAGTTACAGATAAATTTCCCAACAGCAAGCTGCTTTTAAATAAGGATTTTAGACCTGAAAGCCTGTCAAGCGAACTTAACAAAAGTTTTTACCCAATTATTCATATTGCAACTCATGGGCAGTTTGGTATTCTTTCAGAAGATACCTTTTTAGTAACAGGCAAAAAAAATACAGAAAAAACTAATGGTAAAATCACCATTACTCAGCTAGAAAAAGATGTTCGGAAATTCACCACTGATACTCAAAAATTCGAGTTGCTTGTTCTCTCGGCTTGTCAAACTGCGGTAGGAGATGACCGTACTACGCTAGGTTTAGGAGGAATTGCACTGCAATCTGGTGCTAGAAGCGCCCTAGCTTCTCTTTGGTATATTCCGGGAAACTCTTTCACAACAAAATTAGTAACAGCATTCTATGAGAATTGGAAGGACAAGGGAATGAGCAAAGCCAAGGCATTGCAAGAGGCACAGAAAGCTCTAATTAAACCAGAATGCATTGACGATGGATGTCACCCTGCTTACTGGTCTCCTTTCATTCTCATTGGTAACTGGCTTTAGAATAATTATTTCCTGTGGTAAGCATTTGAACAGAATTAATTACATATTATTTATTTGCCAATCCTTTGCCAATCAAGGATTTTAAACCAAATTTTTCTGTAATTAATTTCGTCTCATTACTTAATGGATCTTATCATTGTTGGCTGACTGCAATTTGCTTTAAGTCACTAATCCTTTCCTCAATCAATTTACGCTTCTCAGATTTAAATTCTTCTGGTTTTTCTGGTTTTTCTTGTTCATGTTCAACCAAAATGTTTAATACATTTTCTATGTCTTCTGGCTGTTCTTCCTCTTTAATCAACTTTTGTAATATATCCGCACCTAATTTTCCCAACTTAGATTTTTCAGTCAGCTTTAAAGCTTCGCTTAATGCATCTTGCAAAAAACCTGCATCAGCATATATAGCTGCTCTTTTAGCTGGATTATTTCCTGCATTATCAAGAGCTTTCTGCAAACTAACAGGAATATTTTCAACTTCAAAATATGCTGTATCTTCCAAATCTGCTGATCTAGAATTAGGATCACACATCATTACTACCTGGAAAAGATATTTTCCACCTACCTCAAGTTCTGGTACTTTATCTGAAAATGGAGATAGTGTCATAATTCCCTGTGTACTGGATAGCAGAATATCATCACCGAATTGTTTCTTTTGCTTATTAGGAAGTTGTTTATAAATCCTAATTTTAGTTTTAACAGGTTTAGAATCGGGGACAAACCAAGCAAAAGTTGGACGTGTAGAGACTATAGGCTCAAAATAATTCCGAGACCCCAAAACTCTTAGGGATATTTCTCCATCTTCCCCACATCCTCTGACAGCAGCCCCTTTAGAACCAGTGTCTTTAGTAGGTTGGCGTTCGGATTGTTTGGCCTGTTGATTTGTCTTTGAAGGAGTGTTTTTAATAGGTTGGGGCTGAGGTTGTGGGGTTGACCAGGCCAACTCCAGAGAGGTCATACTTAATACTAAAGTCAGAATAAAGATTGTTAGTTTTTTGTTACTAACTTTGTTTAATAGACATATAATTTTAGTCATCATCTTCAATTACTCTTAGTTTATTTGTTGCTAAAGTTGTCAAACAAAATTCAAGAAATATTTATAAGCATCATCTGATTAGAAATATGATTTTAATAATTTCCTTAAAGTAATTATTTACATTTTTTATCATAGCTTTTGTAGTGATAACTATACTTTGATGAAAATTCCTGTTTTTATCTCGTAGTTCCCACGTCAACTCGCAAAGAGTTCCTTGGGGAGGAATAAACTTACGTTCAAACTTACCTCCTAGTTTCTTTTCTAGTTGTGAAAATAGCTTAGTTCCATCATTCTTCTTACAAGATGAATTAATACCTTGTCCATTATCTTGAATGCTAAGAATGTACTTACCGTTCTCTTGTTTGCCAATAGCAGAAATACGAGTTGCACCATGGGCGTGTTTTCCAACATTACACAAAGCTTCCTCAAGAAAGAGACACAGATTTTGCTTTTCTTCAAGACTTATGTATTCAGGATCAATAGGATCAAAGTCACGGGTTTTTATTTTTATACTTTGAAAACAATCGAAGTTTCGTTTAAGAGTTGCAGTGAAAACTCTAAGGAAAAGATCGTGAATGGGAAAAGTTAAATCTATTTTTTCACCATTACCTAACCTAAGACTTTTTAGATTAGATTCTTTTTCCAAATAATCTGAAATTTCCCTAAGATCAAAGTTTATTTTTGAAATTATATCTTTGAGTTCATTTGCAGGTATTTCTATATTTTCGTTAAACTTTCTCAATATTTTAGCTATATCTTGCAGTGGTCCATTATGAATGATATAAAAAGTATCTTTAATGGCTTTTTCACGTTCATTAATTTTGGTTGCTAAATTACGATTATTATTAGCGTAAACAAGATAAACTGCATAATTTAGACCTAAAACTAACCAAACTGGAATGACGGGTATCCACCAACCTCCATTCCAAAGCAACAAATAACCAAGAACAGAAACTGTTATACCAGCAATACTAATACTAAATATACTCTTTAAAGGAGATTGATAAAAATGAATTAGCAGAATAATTGCCAACAACCCCCAACTCGATATCCATAAATATTCAAATAACCTAGACCAAGAATTAAAGAGTGGTCGTCCATCAATAACTGCACTAATAATTTGGCTAACAGCATGGGCATGAAATTCTACTCCATAAATTTGTCCAGCAAACCTCGGTTTAACAATAGCTTCAGTATTAACAAAATCTTTTCGACCATCAGCATTCATACCAATAATAACTATGCGATCACGTATCATTTCCGGCTCTATTTTACCATTGTTAATATCTGTTAGGGAAACTGTATCAAAATGTTCTAGACCTGGACTTCTATGAAAATTGACCATTACTTGAAACCCATAATTGTCAGGTACCAGAGAATATCCCCCAAACTCATCTAAAATTCGACGTAGTTTAGTTGAACCCAATTGTATTCCAGGTTCATTTTCATTAGAAGTAATATTTTTAGATTTTAAATACAATTTAGCAAGCTCAAAAGAGAAAGAATAAACCATATCATCAGAATCAGGCCTTTTCATTCTTATTGGGATACGCCTTACTTTGCCATCAGGATCAGGAAAATAATCTGAAAAACCAAAATTTTCAGGCGTTACCTCTGGTAAAGAAACTGAAGGGGTTAATACTTTTTCAATAACAATTAAATTTTTCATTTGTTTAAATACAGACATCAATTTATCATGTCCAGGTTCAACTGGTACGTCCCTATAAATGTCCAAACCAATAACTTGAGGATGGTATGTCTGCAATTTAATTAATAAATTGGCAATCTCTTGATCGGTCATGGTATCCTTCCCGACATTCTTTATGTCCTGATCATCAATCCCAACTATAACAATTCTTTCATCTTTCTTATCTGTAGGAAGCATTCGTATAAAATTGTCAAATGCCTTGAGTTCAATAATTTGAAATGTTCCAATTAAGCGAAAAAAGCAAACTACTACTATAACGAAAATTCCTAGTGGTGAATTTTCTATAATAGACTTTAAAAAATGTAGGAGAAATACGTTTTTATTCTGCTGCATATAATTACTAGTCAATAAATCCTTCTTCCTTGGCTCTTTTATAAGTTTGGATTTTAATCTCCTTATCATCTTCAGGATAAACACTCAGAATATCTCTTATTTTATTCCAATAATATTTAATAGTACGGAGAGATTTATATTGTCTTTTAGCTATTGCTGTATCTTTTAAATCTTCAATAAAAGCTAATTGTATAACTTCAAACCATTCAGGTTTAAGTTCCAATTCTGAAATACCTACGTCTCTCGTGTGTGTTGCTCCTGCTAATGCCAAATTAACTTTTTTTGAGAAATCACTTAAAGATGTTTTATTCGCTACTGTAAAACCTCCCTGATACTTTTCAAATTCATGTCTAACCTGTACCAATGCCTTGCCATGAGAAGTTAGTACAACAATATGAAGTTCTGGATCGTAATCTTTTTGCATTACAGTACGCAGAATTTGAATACCTGTTTCTAATTTTGCACTAACTCCAGGGCGTTCTGGAATGGCAAGATCCAAAACTAATAGATTTGGTTGGAAGCTGTTGATCTGATTTAGAACATCTTGTGCAGTTTGAGCAGTTATTATTTCCGCATTCGGGTGTTGCTTCCTTATCTCCTCAACTGTTCCAGCTAGAATATGTTCATGGTCATCAACTACAAGAACTTTCAGTTTTAAATCCTCTGATAAATTTTGGCTCACTGTCAATACCTCACTTGGAAATATGTAATTGTTGTATTATATACAAAATGTCCTCCCGTTGAAAAGGTAAGAAATATATCTCAAACCCTTTTTACACGGATGCTGATTTATCTTGACAAATTCGGTAATCGTACAGAATCAGTGACTCTCACCAATATAAAACTAAAGAGTATAGGAATGGAATGACCTTCGTTGCAAAGTTAATTGCATAATTGTGCAAAAGGAAAATGGGGGGAGTAAAACCAAGGAAAAGTGTTCGCGGTTTATTTACGAGAATAATCAAGATTGAGAGGCTGACTTTTTCTCTGTGAGGCTATCGTACAAGTCCACCCAGTTTTGTCGAAGACAATCAAGGCATGATTGCAAGTAATCAATTTCGCTTCTTCCAGCTACTTGCAGTGCAAGAGTTTTTACCTATTTTATCTCTTTTCCTTGCCCCTGACTTTCCCAGTTAAGTCGTGAAATGACCAAATAATAAGGGTTTTGGAGTACAAACTAATTCTCAATAACCGATTTGTTCGTTTTGAATGTTTATACAAAGATACTCCTGAATCTGCACAATTTTTATGTTTGACGTTTCAATAAAGAATTTAGCAATGATGATGAAGCTCGAAAACTTGTTTTTTGTAAGCGACTAATAACATCAGGTAAATCAATTAAATTTTGAGATGCTGCTTGCTCTAAAACTCCCAGCAAACCAGTCACTTTTAAACCGCGATTGCTGGCAATTTTTCTTCCTAGTCCATCATCAATAATAATTAAATTGGCATTTTCTTTTTTCGCTAAAAGAATAGCTGCTGTTTCTCCTGGATCTAAAACTTCTAAATCTGGACTCCCAGAAATATCAATATTTTTAATAATTAACCAACGAGGAGGATCATTAATCCAATTCTGAACTAAATTTGGTGATTTTTTATGCGACAATTCTTCCTGAACTATCTGCGGAATTAGCACTTGATGATAAAGTTGAGCAAGTATGTCAATTTCACCAATTAACACTAGATAACAAATTGGAGAAGTATCAGATATAACTAACATTTTTCTACAAAATACCTGATTCTTGTAATTGTTGATGTGTTTGGTGATCTTGCTCTAAATCCATTTCATTATAAGCTAGATAAATGCCTTGAGATTGCAAAAAAGTATCTACCTCTAAACGGGTTTTCATACCTAATAATTCTCTTAATTTACCTACACTAATTAAACCTTGACGATAAGCCTCAACTGCAATCATTTCCATGATTCTAGTATCTAAATCACCCCATTGTTCTGTCAGATAATGAGCTATAGCATCGGGTAAAACAATAGAAATTTGCATATTTTTTCTTTGTCAGAAAATTTCCACCGCTTATATTTTAGCATATTTTTTAACTGCCCTGGTGGTGAACTGCTTCTCTTGGTGTCCATCTGTGCCTGCCGCAAATATCTGTCGGTTACACAAGCATATTTTCAATTAGTCCGCAACAAAATTTCATTTAGTCTGCGACATTTTCACTTTGTCCGCGAACCGACACGGAGTTTGAGAAATTCTTAAAGGAAACTTCAGACTATAATTGATATCACCACCGATATCGCCATGAATAACAAGACCCCACCCAGTGAAATGATTCGCGTGCCAACTGTACTCATTCCTATAGTACGGCAACTAGCCAAAATCCACCGCGACGGTCACACAACGGCGTTATTGCAAGGGTTACAGGAATTGATAGCACAGTTCGATAGCAGTGTAAAACTAGAAGTAACTAACGAATTACAGCAGGTGGAGGAGAAACTGGGAGAACTGGAAACGCACCTTTGCCAACAAGATCAACAGGTGGCCACTAAATTGGAAGTCCTTGGTAAACAGTTAGAGAAAATTGAAAAAGCAATCGCTTCTGGCAAATACGGTGGTGGTAATTCTAGACCCCGGCGGTCGGGGTATCCCTACCAGTATCAACAACAAGCAGTAGAAATCAAAGAATTTGCTCCTGAGAACTTAGCGCAACGGTTGGGGGTAACACAGCAAAGTTTGATTACAGAACGCGAAAGCAAAAGTGAGCAAGAATTTATTAGTTGGTCCAGGAATCGAGATCCCAGTAGTTTAGGGTGGAAATTTCAGATTAGTGATGGGCTGTATTATCCAGTGAGGCAGCGTTAATCAACCCCATCACCCATCCCCTCCAATATCACTTTTCCCTCAAACACAGATAATTAACCTTATCTGTGTTTGGGGGATTTATTAGGCCAAAACCGCTGCCGATATCAGGGATGTGAGGATTTCCTAGTTTCAATGCTTAAATAAAAGAATAAACCCCACCGCAAGGCAGGGTTTTGTACGCATTTTTTTTGTTATATCTTTATGTTAACTCGATATCAGCAAGAGGTGGCAACCTCGAAGATGGCTGATGTTGCCAATACTGCCCAACTCGTGGCTCTGTGGTTGGCAACTAAACGCAGTAAGGAGTCGCACCGGGCTTATGAGACGGATGTGCGCTATTTTATTGGTTTTCTGTTACAGTCATCACTGGAGTCGGTAAGGCTAAATGATCTTGATCTGCGAACTGTAACTATTAATGATGTCCAGGCGTTTGCCGATTTTTTGGAGACTCATCCGGCGGCGAAAACAGGTAAGCCTTTGTCTCCTGCTAGTCGGGCGAGGAGAATTGCTGCTATCAAAAGTCTGCTAAGTTATGGGTGCAAAATTAAGTATCTCCAGTTTAATGCGGCGGCGGATACTTTGTTACCGAAACCAAAAGATACCTTAGCAGAACGCATACTGTCGGAAACGGAGGTGATGACGATGGTGGCGTTAACGAGTAATGTGCGTGATAAGTGTTTGATTCAGTTTCTCTATTATACTGGGGCAAGAGTGGGGGAGGTGGGGCTGTTGCGTTGGGCTGATATCCGCCCCAATCGGGATGACCAGGGACAGGTGAGTTTGTTTGGCAAGGGGGATAAGTCGCGGACGGTTTTAATTCCCAAGAAGTTATATTCGGCTTTGTTGGCTTTGCGTGCTGCTGATGACACGGGCAAGTCTGCGGTGTTTAAAAGTCGGAAGGGTGGTGAACCGTTGCAGCCCCGGCATATCTGGGAAATTGTGGGGGAGGCAGGGCAGAAGGCGGGGATTCAGGGGAAGGTAAGTCCACACTGGTTAAGGCATTCCCATGCATCTCATAGTTTAGATAGGGGTGCGCCGGTGCAGTTGGTACAGCAAACTTTGGGGCATACTTCGTTGCAGACAACTAGCAGATATGCACACGCTAAACCGAGCGATAGTAGTGGTCTTTACTTGCCGGGGTAAGTCTTTGCAACTTTTATTTAAAATATCCCCCAGGAAAATTCTGCACCGTGTCCTTAATAACGCTTTTCTTCAGTCTGATTACTGGTATTGAGCCGAGATGTTTGTGATTTCGGAAATTAAGTCTGAAAACTATTAATATAGTTATGTTTGATAGTAATGTTACGTATCTGCACGTAATATTACTATAGGGAAAGAACAATCAAGTGTTTACCCCTATTTCCTGGTTCTGTATGTATAGACGCGATAGTAATTAAATACCTATGAAAACACTTAAAGAACTTTGTATACCACGCTCAAGCATCTTTGATCGCTCTACACGAGATACTGTATCACGCCTGATGGACTTGATTGAAGACAAAATCAATGCAGATGATTTTTTTGCTGAAAACTATTTGACTGATGGGATGAAACGGCTTCTCAGAGAAGCTTTTCGTCGGTTTGATAGCAGTTCTACTCAGGGGGTCTTTGTCCTGACTCAAGCAATGGGCGGTGGTAAAACTCACAATATGATCTCTTTGGGATTATTAGCAAAAAATCCAGAATTGCGATCGCAGGTTATGGGCAACCTTTATGAAGCTCATAAATTAGGACCAGTTCGGGTAGTTGCCTTTAACGGACGGGAAAGTGATGAACCTTTGGGAATTTGGGGGGCGATCGCCCAACAGTTAGGTAAAAAAGAACAGTTTCATCAATATTATTCTCCTCTAGCTGCACCAGGAGAAACTGCTTGGGTTAATCTCCTTAAAGGAGATCCTTTACTCATTCTATTGGATGAATTACCACCATATTTGGATAATGCTAAATCTAAACAAATTGGTAATTCAGACTTAGCACAGGTAACATCAACAGCATTAGCTAACCTTTTAAGTGCTGTTGCTAGAGAAGATTTAGCCAATGTCTGTGTAGTAATTTCTGATTTAAAAGCTACCTATGAAGGTGGTTCTGAACAAATTAATAAAACACTAGAAAATCTCAAAGGTGAAGTAGGCCGGGCAGCAATGACATTAGAACCTGTTGCCCTGAATACTGATGAACTTTACCATATTCTCCGCAAACGGTTATTTGAGAAATTACCAGATGAGAGTGAAATTTTAGAAGTTGCCCGCGCTTACGCCAAAGCAGTTAACGATGCCAAACAAATGGATATTACTAATGCTTCTCCAGAGAAATTTACTACCCAACTCAAAGAATCTTATCCTTTTCACTTTGCTATCCGCGACCTTTATGCCCGGTTTCGAGAAAATCCTGGTTTCCAGCAAACTCGCGGTTTAATTCGACTGATGCGAGTAGTAACTCTTGTAATTTATGAACCTTATGTCAGCGGTAGCTTAAATCCAGAGCTACAAAAACTCTATGATGATTTAGATTATAAAAATCGGATTCTGTTTCTTTCTGGACTGCGTGGCACTCTGGAAACTTTACTAGAAACAGCAGCAGAATTAAAAGCTATTACCTCTATTCTTGATGAAATGAAGGGGCAAAAAGTACCAGATAATGATCCGCAAAGAATGGCAGCTAAGGATATGGAGGATAATATAAAACTACGTCTTCTTAGTGCTACCCGTGAAGTATTTACTACACTTTATTATCCCACTAAAGATAGTTTGATGTCTGCTGATTTTCAAATGAATTTCACTGACAACAATTACAATGGTGAAATCCAGATTCGGAACACTCTGAAAGAAAAGCAAAAATTTACTGAAGATATATCTAGTGATTCCTTTCGGAAAAAGTGCGAACAAAGACTATTTACTGCCAAATCAATCATTTGGTCTGAAGTCAAAAAACGGGCTGCAACTAACACAGCTTGGCCATGGCATAGAGTAGATGCTCTTGATCTTCTCAAGGATGATTTAATCCATAAAGACCAATGGCGTGAAGATGGCGGTTATGTAGAAAAACCTCCTTTCCCCAAACCCCAAACTGATATCCGTATTAAAGAAAAGCAGCGCAACAATGATACAGGGGAAGTTACCTTAGAACTAACAGCAGTGCATGGGGATATCATTCATTATGATATTGGCTCACCTGTCACGACTACTTCGCAAACTGTCTCTGACCCCAAAAATTTCTGTACTAATGAACTAGAAATTAATTTTCTGTGTGTTGACTCCAAAGGTGAACATGAAACCGGAGATGCTCTAACTTGGACTAACCGCATTACTATTAAATCTCGCAGCTTCCAAAGCGGCAATGATAAAATGGTGGAACTAAAAGCTGCCCCAGATGCCCCAATCCGTTACACTACAGATGGTTCTGACCCCAAACTTGGCGGCGGTATCTACAATGATCCATTTATTGTTCCTGAAGGTACTGTTTGTATTTTGGCAGTTGCAGAAAAACAGGGTATTAGCTCCCAAAATCATCGCCTGGATATCCAATGGGATAAAATAGATGATTTTCAGGTTGATCCAGCTAAACCAGCTATTTGGCAACGGGAACATCACCCGACTACGACTAAAGACGCTTACGAGTTGATAGGACTGTTGAAAAAATATCAAGTTGGGGTGTCAGGTCCCCGTATTACCGTTACTGGAAGCCATTGGGTAGAAATATCAGTGGAAAGCAATCTAGTTTTTGATGTAGATAAATTAGAATCTGCTGTGAATTATTTACGCTCTCTACTGACTGATGGTGAAGTTGAAATTCAAGCCCAGTCGTTGAGTTTTTCCACCGGACAGCAGCTTTTAGACTGGGTAGCAGAAGTAAAAACTCAAATATATCCCCATGAGGTACAACAACAATAGTGGCAATTAAACTTAAATCTGAAGGTTTTGGCTTTGTTCCCACTGAATCGGAACATCATTTTTTAGTGACTATTCCTCCTAAAAAACAAGAAAATATTCTCATTTCAGAACATTTGACTTGGAATGAAAGCGAAGCCCAACAAGAGTTAAGTTTTGCCTTGGGAAATGAAGATAATAAAATACGGGTAATTTTACCCCGTGTAAAGTGGGAAGGAATTGCTGATACTGTCAAAGCTGAATTTAACCAACGTCTCAAGCAAGATGGGCTAAAAACTGGGCAATGGAAGACAGGCAGAATTCCCCTTTCTCGCTTGTTTGGTAAGGAATTAGTGTTATTGGCTTGGGCAATTGAAGATGCTGAACCAGCTTTAATTCCCATTGCCATTAAAAATTGGTTAGGACTGACCGCTGAGGAGCGTTGGTGGTTGTTTACGATGACTAATGCTGCTACAGGTCACGCCATTTCTGGACGGAATAAAGGTTGGCGTAAGGCTGTGCGTTATGCTTTGACGGAAAACCCTGTTTCTGATTATCGTCCCCAAAAAATAGAATTACCACTATTTGATCTACGATAGAATCCCGTCCCTTTTACCCTATTTGGGGTAAAACCTTAATTTTCATAGGCTGTAACTTTCAAAATTCGTCGCTTTATCCAATAGTGATAGAAGAGAGTTATACTTTTAAATTCTATAACTAATTAAAATAATGCCATCTTTTATTGAAACTCAATTTCCCGTCTCAAAAGTATCCAAAGAAAGCTATAAGGAACGTAAAGCCAACTATTCACAAACTCTAACAGGGTTAGGTAAATGGTGGGGACGAAAACCTTTGATTTTAGTCAGGGCTATTATTTTAGGATTATTGTTACCAACATCAGATAATCCTAAAAAAGACCGGGAAATTTTTCTCCAAATTCTCACAATGGATGAGGATGGACTTTGGCAACGTAAAACTAAGTCTATCTCTATGAAAGATATTTATAGTCGGTTGCAACCAAGTGAAAGAATAAAATGGTTTGCTGATGATTCTACTGAGGAAAAGCCTAAATATAAAAAAGGAATTACTCAATTACAAAAGCAAGAATTACAACAGATTATATTTAACACTTTCTCCTATGATGAAAAATTAGAATATTGCGATCGCCCGGAACAAATATCTGGACCATCTGCCGAAGCATGGCAAGAAATTAATGCCCATCTGCAAACGACGGCTGAGAATTTAACCCAATTAATTCAACAGTTAGGAGAACGTCAATTTGGGCATACTCCCCGCGTTGGTGATGCTTTTTGTGGGGGTGGAAGCATACCTTTTGAAGCAGCTAGAATTGGTTGTGAGGTTTATGCTTCAGACTTAAATCCTGTAGCGGCATTGCTTACCTGGGCGGCTTTAAATATTGTTGGTGGTGGTGAAGAAGTTGCTAAACAAGTGCGGGAAGCACAACAACAAGTTTATGATGCGGTAGATGAACAAATAACCGCTTGGGAAATTGAACATAATGAGCAAGGTTGGAGAGCCGATGCTTATCTTTATTGCAATGAAACTAAATGTCCTGAATGTGGTTGGTCAGTTCCTTTAGCACCTAGTTGGGTAATAGGAGAAAAAACACTCACTGTTGCCATACTTCAGCCAGATGATGAAAATCAACGCTTTGAAATTATTATCAAATCTGGTGTTTCTGCGAGTGAAATGAAAGCTGCAAAAGAAGCAGGAACAGTACAAAAATCAAGTCTGATTTGTCCCCATTGTCACCAATCTACACCCATGATTATGATTAGGGGTGATAGGCGTTCTAATGGTGGCACAGAATATGGTTTAAGGTTATGGGAAAATGATGATCTTGTTCCTCGTCCTGATGATGTATTTCAAGAACGTCTCTATTGTATTCGTTGGGAAAGAAGTTACGTTAATGAAAATGCAGTAATTTTAATGTATCTCTGCATTCCTGATGTTTTTGATTATAATTTTATTCATAAAGTCGTTTTGGATTTATTCATTAATTCGCATCAATTAGATAAAATAGCAACGAATCGTATATATCTTGCTCCCAATAAATATGATTTAAATAGAGAATTAAAGATACTAGAATTATTAACAGAACGCTTCCACGATTGGCAAGAAAAGGGTTACATTCCCAATCGTAAAATTGAACCAGGTGACAAAACTGACGAACCTATTCGCACGCGAGGGTGGACGCACTGGCATCATTTATTTAATCCGAGACAGTTGTTAACATTAGGTTTGTTTTGGGATTTTATTGATAAATATTATGTAGAATATAATAATTCTTACTTTAAAATTTTGTCTATTCTAGGAGCTGGAAGATGCTGCGATTATAATGCAAAATTATCAAGGTGGCATTCTAACGGTGCTAATGAGAAAAGTGAGCAAGTATTTAGTAATCAAGCATTAAATACCTTGTTTAATTATGGATTGAGAACTGTACTTAGTTTGGAAACTGCATTTGAAATACAGATACCTAATATTAAAACTGAAGTTAAACATATTACACAAACAAGTGATGCTAGATTTATTAATAATAATTGTGATTTATGGATTACAGATCCACCTTATGCAGATGCAGTGAATTATCACGAATTAACTGAATTTTTCTTAGCCTGGTACGAAAAACATATAACTAAATCATTTCCTAATTGGTATACCGACAGCAAGCGAGCATTAGCTATTGTAGGACGAGATGAAAACTTCCGTAAAAGCATGGCAGAATGCTACCGTAACCTATCAAATAATATGCCAGATAATGGCATTCAAGTTGTTATGTTTACCCATCAAGATGCAGGAGTTTGGGCAGATTTAGCCCTGATACTTTGGGCATCTGGTTTAAGAGTAACAGCCGCTTGGTGTATTGGTACTGAAACAGATTCAGCCTTAAAAGAAGGTAACTATGTACAGGGAACAGTCATCTTAATTTTAAGAAAACAAACCTCAGAAGATACCGCATTTTTAGATGAACTTTATCCCGAAGTCGAAACAGAAGTTAAAGCCCAGCTAGATTCAATGTTGGCATTAGAAGATAACGAAGATCCTAACTTTAGTGATACAGATTATCAACTAGCTGCTTACGCTGCGGCATTACGAGTTATGACTCAATACAAAACTATCGAAGATTTTGATATTGCTTACGAACTTTCTAAACCCCGGAAAAAAGGCGAAACTTCAGAAATAGAAAAACTGATTGCTAATGCTGTGAAAATTGCTTGTGATTATCTTGTACCCACAGGTTTTGATTCCTTTATCTGGAAAAGTTTTACTCCTGAAGAAAGATTTTATCTCAAAGGATTAGACATAGAAACTCACGGCGAATATCGTTCTGGGGCATATCAAGAATTAGCCAGAGGTTTTGGTATCAAAGAATATAAATCAATGCTAGATAGCGGTAAAGCCAACGAAACTCGCTTGAAAACCGCCAGTGAATTTGCAGCTAAACAACTGGGTGATATTGGCTTTGGTGCATCCCTAGTTAGAAACACCTTATTTGCTATTCGGGAAATAGTACGCATAGGAGAAGCACAACAAGGTAAAACTTGGTTAAAAACCGAAATTAAAGATTATTGGACTCAACGTAAAAATATTATCGAAATCCTGAAATTTTTATCAGCAATGGGACAAAGAACATCCCATTGGAAAACCGATGCTGATGCTGCTAAGTTGTTAGAAGGGGCAGTCGAAAACGATAGTATTTAATTTTCTATAAACTTAATTTTACAGCTTTTTTAAGTTGACATAAAAAATGGCGATTCAGAGGTTTTCTTCCCGGCGAACAAAATTAGATCAATCTTTCCTGAATCAAAGATTACAGGGAGCGAAATCTTATGACCGCATAGCTGGATACTTCAGTTCTTCTATGTTGGAAGTAGCAGGAGAAGCCATAGAAAGCATGACAGGACTAATTCGCATTATCTGTAATTCCGACTTAGATGTACGTGATGTAGAAACTGCTAAAGCCGCTAACTTCGCTATCCGTCGTGAGTGGTGTGCATCCCAACCAGAAAAATTCGATTACCATAGTAAACCCCGCTTTGCCCGTCTTTACGAGTTTCTGCGTTCTGGTAAAATGCAAGTTAAAGTTCTTCCCTTAGAAAAATTTGGTTTAGTACATGGTAAAGCCGGAGTAATTACTCTTGTCAATGGCAACCAAACCTCATTTATTGGCAGCACTAACGAAACCTATCGCGCTTGGAAACTGAATTATGAACTACTTTGGGAAGATGATTCCCCAGAAGCTATCCAATGGGTACAAGAAGAATTTGATAGCCTTTGGCATAGTCCCTTTGCTTGCAATCTCTGTGATTTTGTTGTTGAAGATATTGGCCGTCTCGTTAAGCGCAAAGTAATTCCCAGCGTTGATATTTGGCGAAAACAACCTGAAGCCGCCGCCGCAATTATTGAAACACCTGTTTACCGTCAAGAATACGGCCTTTGGGAACATCAAAAATACTTTGTAAATTTAACTTTTAACGCCCACCGTACTGCTCACGGTGCAAGATTTGTCTTAGCAGATATGGTGGGATTGGGTAAAACCATGCAGTTGGCCATGTCAGCAATGTTAATGGCGCTCTATGGAGACAAACCTGTACTAATTTTAGTCCCCAAACCCCTATTATGGCAGTGGCAGGAAGAAATGAAAAACCTGTTAGATATGCCCTCAGCAATTTGGGATGGCAAGCGTTGGATAGATGAAAATGGCATTGAGTATCCCATAGTCGGTGCTGCTGGTATTAAAAAATGTCCTCGTCAAATCGGACTTGTTTCCCAAGGGTTAATTACCAGTAAATCTGAATCTGTAGCATATCTTAAACAACTAACTTATGAGTGCGTGATAGTAGATGAGGCACACCGCGCCCGCCGTAAAAATCTTGGACAAGATAAAGAACAGGGAAAACCAGAACCTAATAATTTAATGGCTTTTCTGTGTCAAATTTCTGCCCAAACCAAAAGCCTATTATTAGCAACTGCTACCCCAGTTCAACTTTATCCTGTGGAAGCATGGGATTTACTCAATATACTTGCCCCTACAGACAATGAATCAGTCTTGGGGAATCCGTGGAGTCATTGGCGCAATGCCCAAGAAGCGATATCTGTTGTCACAGGTGAAAATAAATTACCTGAAGATGAACAAGATTTATGGAGTTGGATTCGTAATCCCTTACCACCATCTTCCGAAAACCGAGATTTTGAAATGATTCGTCGTTCTTTAAAATTACCTGATAGCAAAGCAGTAGCTCCCGGAGATGGGTGGTCACAACTGAGAAAACCGGATCAACGACGAGTAAAAGATTTAGCCAGGATTTTCGCTCAACAGCATAATCCTTTTATCCGTCACATTGTCAGAAGAACAAGGGAATTTTTAGAAAGCACTATTGATCCAGAAACAGGTGAACCTTATTTACAGCCAGTGAAAGTAGAATTATTTGGTGAAAGCGACAAGGATGCTATTAGATTACCCCCTTATTTAAAAGAGGCTTATGAATTTGCAGAGGAATTTTGTCAGCTACTTAGTTTAAGAATGAAAGGGGCTGGATTTCTGAAAACATTATTACTGAGGCGTGTTGGTAGTACCATCCATGCAGGTATGAATACTGCCAGAAATATGCTTCAAGATTGGGATGATGTTGAAAATGAAGATGAAGATGATGAAATTACCGAAGTCGAAAAACTAAAGTCTTTGACATCTAATGAAAGAGAATTACTTCAAGCATTTGTTAATGCTTTAGAAGCTAATCAAGAAAGAGATCCTAAATATCAAGTTATTGTCAAAATACTTTTACAGGAAGGTTGGTTAGAACAAGGTTGTATTATATTCTCTCAATATTTTGATTCAATATATTGGTTGGCTAGTCAACTTTCTCAGGAAATTCTGCCAAAACAACCTATTGGGATTTATGCAGGTGGGCAAAAATCAGGAATCTTTTTAGGTGGTGTATTTAGCAAACAAAATCGAGAAGAGTTAAAACAAATGGTGCGTCGCGGAGAGATGCAATTATTATTAGGAACTGATGCTGCTAGTGAAGGTTTAAATCTCCAACGGTTGGGAACTTTAATTAATCTTGACTTACCCTGGAATCCTACAAGATTAGAACAGCGCAAGGGCAGGATTCAGCGTATTGGACAACTAAGAGATACAGTTTATGTATATAATATGCGTTACAAAGGGTCTGTAGAGGATAGGGTTCACGAATTACTTTCTAGTCGGTTGTCAGCAATTCATCAGATGTTTGGGCAAATTCCTGATGTTTTGGAAGACATCTGGATAGAAATTGCTATGGGAGAAATTGAAAAAGTAAAACAAACTATTGATGCTATCCCTAAACAACATCCTTTTGAAATTAAGTATCATAAACTGGAAAAAATTCCCTGGGAGTCTTGTACTGAAGTTTTAGACGGTAGTGATAGGAGAAAGCAACTTTTACAAGGTTGGTAAGCATCTAATTCATGGAGCTTGGTATGAGGATTTAAAACCCTAACATATCAAACAGCGACAGTTGACCCTCAGAAACATTACCCTTACCACCTCGATGATAGCTAAGATGACATTTTGGACATAAAGCTACTAAATTTTCGGGTCTATTGTCTGATGGATCACGATTCCAGTGATGAACTTGTAGATCGTATGC
>NZ_VILA01000032.1:0-109901 GCF_009712025.1 Dolichospermum sp. UHCC 0406 | reverse complement strand
TATGAAATTTTTATAATTTTAATAAAGGAATTTATCAGATTTTGAATGAAGTTAGATATTTTCCCATATTGATGCACTAATATAGTATTCTGTCAAGATAATTTAGATGCGTTTCCCCTGGGGATATAGTCCATAGGGTTGTAACCAGCAAATTGTAAAACTAGAACACAAGCCCAAGAATATTTACCAGATATAATCGCTTTGATTATTTGCTCTATTTGTTCAGTCTTGATTTTTTTGTGAACAGATGAATTATAATCGTTAAAATTTTGACTCATAATCTGCACTCCTGTTGGTAACAACAATCATCCAATTTTTTTGAAGACTTTCCTGATACCTATCAGCAAAGGCTTCTTTTTAAGACTACCGAAAATTACCCTCCTAATACATGAATTATTTTTTGATTAACTTGATGATTTTTTCGCTCTTATTTTTTACATTTAATTAACGTGTAAATTTAACGGGAATAATTATATAATATTTTTCTCTTTTTTTATGTTAATTTTTTTATTTTTTCAGTTGCGTGGCAAGCAAGGGGTTTAGAAATACTAAGCCCCTCCGGGATACTTTTCAGTTAAAAATCCCTACTGACTAATAAAGGAAAATGTAGAGTAAAATTTTAGATATTGATTTGCTACATCCAATTTAGAAAATTGAAGATCATTAGCAGTTCTATTTACAGGCTGTTCTAAAGTAGAAATAATGGCTTGTGAGAGATTTTTGACAGTATCACGTTCAACATCAAAATAACAACAGCTAGAACTACCAATTTCTCTAAATATGGGAATATCTGAGCAAACTACTTCACAAGAAAAATATAGAGCTTCTGCTAATGGTAAACAAAATCCTTCTTGAGATGAAGCGGCTACAAAAATTTCACATTTTTGATATAACCAACATAATTCATGGTCTTTAATTGCATGAATTAGCAGCACTTGATCTTGAAGAGATAGATGCTGAATTTGATTAACTAAACTCTCTGTTTCTGGTCCTGTACTACCAACAACTATTAGCTTAGTCTCATCTTTTAAATAACCATTTTTCTTTAAAAAAGAAAATGATTGAATTAACAAATCTATATTTTTATTTTTTCGATGTTGAGCGACACATAACAGAAAAGAATCATGATCACTAATATCTAAATTATGAGGTGGTTCAGCAACAATATTACTAAAATCCACGTAATTATAAATAACAGCAATGGGTTTGAGTGTTTGAGTTTTGGGAAAATAGGAATTAAGACTGCTTAAAGTAGATTTAGAAACACAGGTAAGACCATCACTATGTTCTATACATTGTTTTAAAAACAAGCGATTAAAGATCACATTTGGATATCCAAAAACCTCTGGTTTTTCATAAGGATACAAATCGTGAATTGTCGAAACAACAGGACAAGGAAAAAGTGGTCGTAAAAAAGGAAAAGGAAAAGATAAATGGACAATATCAGGACTAAACTGCTTTACCAACCTTGGTAAACCAAATAAAAACCAGATATTTCTTGCCAAGGAACTATTTTTAATATCTACAGTAATTAATTGAATTTTTGGGGAATGAAAAAATTGTTCAAAGTAATCTTTCTGCCATGTTCCGACAATTAAAGTCACCTTGCTAACCTCTGGAGTATCAGCCAAACATTGAGCTAGATTTGCAGCGTGTCGGCAAACACCCGTTGGTTTTGTTGGTCTGTGTAAAGCAGCAATTAATATGTGCATATTATGAAAATGGGAAAAATTAATTAGTTAAATTTAGGTTCAAAAAACTTGAGATATAACGTCAGTTTGTGATACCTTCTTGCTGGCAATCTCTAAATAAAGTTTGTGCAAACGCTCTCCCACAATCTGCCAACTGTAGTTTTCATTGACTAGTTTCCGACCTGCCTGACCCATACTCACTATTAGTTCTGGGTTTTGAACTAAATGAATCATTGCGGCCGCTAAATCACGGACAGCTTGATATGGTTCATTAGCAGTAATCTTAAAACCAGTTTCATCTGTAACTTGAACAGCAGGTCCCCCTAAATCTAAACAGATGATAGGACGACTTGCTGCCATTGCTTCCATACAGACCCACCCACCAGAATCATGTAAGCTGGGATGAACTAGCACATGACAATCTTTTAATAAATCTAAAGCCTTTTCACGAGGCAACCTACCCCAAAATTTAACTTTTTTAGCAATTCCTAAATCTGATGCCAAAGTTTGCAGGTGATGCCATTGGGGTCCATCTCCCACAATCCAGTATTCTGTATTCGGTAGATTTGCTTGAGCAAAGGCACGCAATCCTAAATGAAAGCCTTTCCAATGCAAAAGTCTACCCATGCTAATAAATTTTACTATTGGCTCATTAGGGATTTCATATTGATTTAGATGGTCTATGTCTGCCGCTGATAACCCTGATTCCGGCAAAATATGCACATGATTCACACCCATTTTATAGAGACACTGGGCTGTATCTTTAGTTGTGGCTCGGACTACAGCACTTCTTTGAGCAGTCAGACGGACAAAGGGGTCTTTTTCTCCTAGCCAGCGAGCGCCGCTACGAGCAATTTCGTAAATTTTGCCATTTAAGCTAAAATCTTGCCAAAAGCTTGCTGGTGCTGATTCTCCACCACCTACAGGACCCCAAACTAGGGGAATGGGCAGGAGTGAGAGGAAGCAAGGACTGGAATACTTAACAAAGGTAACATGATGGCTCAAGTCAAAGCCAATTTTCTGATGTAAGTCACGGGCGACAAAATAGGCTTGAATTTGCCAGAGGTAATAGTGAAACTGCATTCCCCCAGACTGTCCCCAGCGTCGGCTATCTTGCCAAAAGGGCAAAGTAAAGTAAACAAAGTGAAGATTGGGAATGGGGTGGCGTGCCAATTCTGCGTTAATAATATCCTGACTTTCATCGGGTCGGGTGAGTACCCAAACTTCATGGTATTTAGCAGCTTCGCGGGCAATATTCCAACCCACACCAGGTTCAGAACCCATACCAGGTTCGCAGGAGTAAGCAGATATTAAAATCTTCATAGGGAATTAGTAATTGGTAATTGGGAAATTCTTTCTCTCTCTTGCCTCTGTCGTATCTGTTTCTTCAGTTGTCGTTCTTGCCATGCTAGTCCTAAAATAAAGGCGATAGAAAGCATGAAGCCGGGTTCTTCCATTTGAGTAAAAATCAAACCCATGACGAGAACAGTTAGTAAAGTAACTTTTAAAGAATCATCTAGACCAAAATGTTGCCAAGCTAAGTAGGATAAAAATAGGTATGTACCTACACCCAAAAGTCCTAAATCTCCCCATATTCCAGCCCAACCAAAAATGGGCATGAAAAGAGTAGAACCCATACAAAGCCAAGAATTACCACAAAATTCCATTGCTTCCTGACTAATTGGATTGGTGGTAGCACCTAGTGGTCCGAGTATAGACCAATAATCTCTAAGAAACCATACTCCTAAACGGCTTACAGTATGTCCTGGACCAAGACCCAAGAACCAATCCAGAGGGGATTGATAATGAGATAAAATGGAACGCACCGAGTAGAATTTGGTATACCAAGCATAACCATCTGGTCCGTAAAGTTCCGGTCGCGCCCAAGCTGTAAATCCAGCAAATGCTTCTAGGTTTTGTACGCACCAAAGGAACCCGTATCCGAAGAGAGCGATCGCACTCAGCAATTTTATACTTTTACCAATATCATGGGAATTTGCTAAAACTAAAAGACCCCAGGCGATTAGATATGCAAGCAGAAGTTGTTTGGAATCAGAAAATAGAATCTGCCAAAAAGCAGCGATAATTACCGCGATTCTCATCCATAATGGAAAAGTTTTTTCATTAGTGAAGAAATATAAAGCAAAGGCAACTGATACCGAAGCCGATACATAATTCCCAGCCCCTGTAGGGAAAAAGACTCCACCACATCCGTCCGTTCCATTGAGTCCCTTCGCATAGAGTTTCCCTGCATCAATTAGGGGTTTTTGAACAGCAGCGAGAACAAAGTTAATCAAAACAGACCACATCAACCACTTTTTAAGGCGGGTAATGGATTTAAAAGACATGGGAATACAGACTATCGCTAACAGAAAAATGAAAGGTTCGCAAAGCATCATGAAAGAGACGACGGCATTAATTAAGCCTGTGTTATTCCATAATGCACTAGCTAAAACTGTGACCAGAAAAATCAAAAGTCCTAATACAAAAGAATAGGCAATATTAATTTGTTTGCGATCTTTTGCCCGACTGGTAAATAATACAACGCCTAAAACAAAGGGAACAACTGCGAAGTGAGCAAGGTTCAGGATTGAAGGAGCGCGAGTGATTGCACAAAAAATTCGGGAGTAGAAAACTACGGAAAAGGCAAGGATAATTAAGCTTGTATTATCAATCCATCCTTTCTTTTTTGGTTTCTTAGTTGTGGGTGAATGCAAATACATAATTTGCCTATTGTATGACTGGAGAATGTATATAGAATTTTTCCATTTGATGCAATAAAGAAAGCTTAGTGGGATAGAGAATAGTAACTAGATTAATATATGCGATCTAGTTATTTGTATTATTTGTAAAATGTTGTCAACATTCTGCATTATTCAAACTTTACTTTCCATTGAGTTCTATTTTGAAAATCCTCTATATTTTTGATGCCAAAAAGATTTTCTAAACCAGATAAAGGCACATATTGATTACTCACAGGTACAAGTTCTTTTGCTTCATCCTTTCTCTGAAAAAGTCTAAACCCAGATTTCTCAACCAATGTCAGGACATCTGAAGATTGATATCCAAAATTCTCGTAGTTTTTGGGACACACTTCAAAGTAAATGCAGTTTACTTTTTCAAGAGTTTCCTGAGCAGCTTCAAGAACATATTTTTCATACCCCTCAACATCTAACTTCAAAAGAGAAATGTTACTAATCTCCATTAAATAATTATCTAGGGATACAATGGGAACTTCGATGCTATTTTCAGATGTACTTGAAACTTGGTTTATTTCGTCTGTAAACTTATTGGTAAAGTAAATATATCCATCGCTATTTCCCACAGCACAATTGTTAATTTTCACGTCACCCAACTTATTTAAATCTACATTTTCTCGAAGATATGAATATGTCTTAGGATGAGGCTCAAAGGCTATTGCCTTACCACTTTTTCCAATACATTTAGCTGCTGGTATCAAAGTAGTTCCAATATTTGCTCCTATATCTATATATGTGTCACCCTCTTTTAAGAAACTGGAAATAAACTCATAATCTTTACTTCCAACAGTTGGTTTGTACCAATAAAGACTACTAAGGCCAGTTGGATTAAAAAAAATTTCATAGTCCTGAACCTGAAACCTAATTCTAAATAGCCTCGCAAGCCCAGATCTGCCAATGAAACCTGCCATTAAGCGACGTATTGGACGCTCGTCTTGAAGTATTTCCAAAATTTTTCTTCCTATGGTCATCTGTTTTTCTCCAATCAACTTATTCATGTGCAAATCTAAAATTTTTAGATGTGGATTCAATAGATAAATAAACCTTTTATATTACTCTTCCGCAATAGAAAATTTACCTATTTGAAAATATATCTAATCTACTCGTTCAAAACTACTTCATTAGCCAACTCTTCTTTCATTAATTCTCTACTAATATTCCGCTTCATTTTTGTAAGTAAAGATATTCCTCCATTGCTCGTGCAGCAATCTTTTGCCAGTGCAAATTCTCTAAAATGTACTGTCTTCCTCTCAATCCCATTTCTTTCCATTCAGAACGACGAGCAAGTAATGACAAAATTCCTGATTTGATTGCTTGTGGTTCTGACTTGACGACAACACCACAGTCACTTGCCTCAACATACGGTGCTATGCCGGCAATATCTGAAACCACCAAAACTCGACCTGCCAACATTGCTTCCATTGCAGATAAACTGAATCCTTCAAAGCGGGATACAATGCAGAAGACATCGTAGGGAGCAATAATGGCTGATGGGGACAGATTGTAATCAGGTTCGAGAAAAGTAATCTGCTGAGATAAGCCGAGTTGCTGTGCTTGCTGTTTAAGAGTTTCGCGATCGCCCCAGTCTGGTCCTTGAATTGTTAGTTTCCATTCTGGAACTTCGGTAAGTTGGGCAAAAGCATTGAGTAAGATATCAAGTCCTTTGTTATAGGCATCTAAACGCCCCAAAAACAAAAACTTAGGCACATCATCCGCATTCCAACTCAGAGTAGATTCTGGATGAACATCAGCTAGTGAAAAACCGTTAGGCACTTCAATAATGGGTGTTTTGATATTAAGCCGATGCAGCCATTCACCATGACGTTTATCTAAAAGCTGCACTGCACAAGCTTGGTTCAACATGGGACGCTCTAGAAGATACCAGTATACCCACTTTATGTAGGCATTTTTATGAAAAATTGTCGGATGGTAAGGATCATGAGGTGCGACTACATAGGGTAAAGAGTGTCTTTTTAGAAATCGCGATAATATATAAACACTGCGATGAAAAATGCCATTGAGAATAAAAAGACTTTGTTGGGAATTGAGGGAAATGTACTGTTGCAAACTGGAGGAAACTTTGAAGGATGGTTTGGTACTCTCACTTGCAAATGATGCAATCTGATATCCCATTTGCGCTTGACATACATCATCCTTACGTGTACCTTCACAAAGGACTGTTACATCAGATCCACAAGCTGTCAAGCCAGCAGCAAGACCATGAACAGCCTTACTAGTGCCATCATTTAAACTATGATCATGAGACGGAAAATGTTTTAGATAAAGGTATATTTTCATGAAGTTAAACCTCTGCCTTCCATCCTTGTAAAATTCCTTGAAAAACTGCCCAACAAAGCTGTTGTTGCTCTGGACGTTGCTGAATTAATCCCAATAATGATTTTGTTAAAGGTTTGATACATTGATAGGCAAAAAACCAAAGTGGGGCATTTGATTTACGTAAAACTCTGCCTTTACCTATGGCATAATGATAGGGCTTGATTACATCTAATTTGCTGCTTTGATTAGTATAAATTGGACCAGGATGATGTATTACCAGATTGGGATCATAGTAAATATGACAACCAATATTCAGCGCACGCAACATATAATCTGTGATTTCCCCAGCCCAGCATGGACTACCTGATCCTGGTCCGAAAGATTCATCTAATTCACCGATTTTTAGAACTAGGTCACGGCGAAAAAATACGGAATATTCGATTCCTCGCTTCCAAACATTAAATTGATTTACCGTCCCTGGGTGTCGATCCCAATAACTTTCTCCGGCAGAAGAACCTGACACTACATCCCATTCAGAATTATTCTTAAAATAACTGTTTACTTGTGCCAACAAATCTTCAGGATACCAGCAGTCATCATCTGGAAAGCCGATAATATCTCCTTTTGCTTCTCTTAGACCTAGATTTCGCGATCGCGATGCACCAGGAACAGAAGAACGCAAATGACGAATCGTAAAGTGATTTTGATAGGTTTCTATAACCCTACGTAAGCGATTATCTGAGTTTTGATCAACAATAATCAATTCAAAATCTTGATAGGTTTGAGCGTCTAGCTTTGCTAAAAAACGGCTAATTTCTTGATCTCTATTGATCGTAGCCATGACCAGTGAAAACCGCATATAACCTCTTTAGTTAGCCTTGGTGTGTAATATTTTCATAAATTTCGGCAACCTGCTTGGCTGTTTTTTCCCAGCTAAAACACCTTGCTCTTAATAGCCCTTGGTCTACTAAATGCTGGTGATAGAGAGGATCTTGCTTAATTCGCTGGGCTGCTTCTAGCATTGCTTCAATGTTCATCGGGTTAACTAAGATAGCCGCACCTTTACTAACTTCTGGTAAAGAAGAAATGTTTGAAGTAATTACGGGTAATCCGCAAGCCATTGCTTCTAGAACCGTCAAACCAAAACCTTCATAAAGAGATGGTGCTAAGAGAACATCGGCTGCATTGTAAACTTGAAGCAGAATATTTTTATCAGCAATACCAAAATCAAGAATGTCTTGATCAAGATTATGTTCTTTGATAAAGGCTGTTTGCTCTGCCATAAATTTGCCTCCTGAGCGCCAAAGACGCACTGATATTCCTCTCTGTTTTAGAGTTTTTAGCACTTTCAACACAGTAATAATGTTCTTTCGTTGGTGAGTTGAACCAACATTAAGTAAACAGATTTCTTCAGGTAATCTCTGATATTTTTGCCGAAAATATTTTATTTCTTCTGATGGTAATGGCTGAAACGATGCTTCAACTCCGTTGGGAACTACCACAATTTTATCTAATGCAATACCCAACCTTTCATGAGCATCCTTAGCTGTATTTGAGGAAACAGCAATGACACAATCAACATAACACATTCCTTTAACTGAAAATTGCCAAGATGCCATACTGAAAGCGGGAAAACGGGATTGTCCTTTGAGAATTTCTGGATAGACAAATTGCACTAAGTCGTGACAGGTAATAATAATAGGTTTGCCTTTCTTTTTCAACCAATAGGCAACATGAGCATTGGTATGATCAATAATGTGATAAATGTCTCCTTCTACCTGACAAACTTGTTGGGGATGATGCCAATAGCGTTCGTAATACTTGCGGATACCAGTGCCAGAGTGCCACAGGTTTTCTTGGCTTTTGCTCCAAGGATGGGGTGCAACCTCGACAATTTCCCAATTTGGACGGATTGCCTTTAATTCGGTAACTAAATTGTCAGCATAGACATCCATACTCAGAGCAACACCAGGTTCTCTGCGAACAATCACTAACCGCATTGCATATCTCCAAATAAATTGATTTGATATCTCCACACAAGCAATGCCTATCTATTAGGCAAAGATTGAAAATTTTCGACGAGTTCCCAATCTTTGTCTAGTTTCAATTGCAACTTGATAACTCTTCTCCTGTAAATCTCCAATGCGCTCAAGATTATATTCCTGTAAAATTCGCTCACGAGCAGCTATTCCAATCTGAAAGCGTAGTTCTGGATTCTGCAACAGTTCGATCGTAGATTGAGTAATTTGTTGTGGGGAATTTGGTGTTACTAATCTTCCGCAAGCATCAGTGTTGATCATTTCAACCATACCGCTAGTAACACTGCCAATCACAGCACAACCAGCAGCCATTGCCTCTAAGCAAACTAAAGGGAAGTTATCAAACAAACTGGGAAAAATGCATACATCTGTCTGACTAAGCATGAATGGGATTTGAGTGTTGGGAACGGGTCCAATGAATTCGAGTGAGTGGCAATAAGGATGTAAAAGTTTTTCAAGATACTGCTGCATATTTTGCTTAGGATTAGGTGATTGCATTGCTTGTCCAACAAAACGAAATTTTGCATCCGGGCAATGTTTTAGGATATCTGGAATTGCTTGAGCAAGTTCGAGTACACCTTTTCTAATTTCCAAGCGCCCAACAAATGTGACAACCTGACTGGCTTTTTGTTCAATGGGAATACTTAGCGTCTCAGGAGAGGGAATATATGGAAGTGGAAAGATGTGTACTTTTTGGCGATCTAGTTTCCATTGCTTAATCAACAATTCACCAATCAGATTTGAGGGGGCAGCAATTACATCAGCATCATGAGCATGGCTCTTCTCAATGTTCTCAATCGAATGGGGATTAAGCCATTGATGGCAGGCACCAAGCTTCGCTCTGAGCTTGGGGAGAAACTCCGTTATGGTCGCTGCTTGAACCTGACGGAAAATTCCATTAGGAGTGTGAAGCTTGACGACTAGGGGAAGCTCAGGAACAAGGTGGATTCCTCCAGCCGCTTCAGCACCAAAGTCGGGTCCTTCTAAGACATCAAATTGAACTAAAGCATGATGTTTGGCAAAAACTGGAGCAATTTCGTGAGGAAATAGCTTTCTATTCTGAACTTGAATCCGATGAATCCTGACACCACTTGCTTCAATTTCCACACCTGAGCGATGGTGACTTGCTGTAAAAACTTCTACCAGATTTCCTCTGTTTTGCAACATATTGGCGGCTTGCCCCACATAGGTGGCAATCCCCCCACCTCCAGTATCTGGCGGGTAATCGTAGCTAATGAATGCAATCTTCATCTCTAAGCCTCTACTAAATTTCCAATAAATCAACTATTTTTGTGGATTTCAAATTTCTCGATATTTTTGATGCCAATAAATTTTCAAAACCTTGCAGTTTGAATTTTTCGAGGTGTCCTTAAATTCAATTTTCAACAAAGAAGATTCTTATCTATCAGATCAAGTAAGCGAGAAGATTTGTTTGTTGTAAATTTTCTAGCAAAGAAAAAGTCATAGTAACTAAAAGCTCCGCGGATTAATGATGTATCCATTAGGTTGCACAATTCTTTAGACATTCGCTGTTCGGTTGGTTTTCTATTTAAAGACAAGTCCTCAAGAAACTCATAATCATCTTCAGCAAAAATTCTCCCCTCAAAGTTTAGCGTAATATTTGAAACTTCGTGAGGCCACCTAATTTCATCTCGAAACCCTCCTGCTTTTTCCAGAAAAGGAGAGTTAGCTACAACTGTATGGAAAAAATGTTCATCAGGTGCGTGAGCATATTTATAAAAATTTATAAAAACTGGATTTTCTTCTAGATATTGCAAAATGAAAGCTGCACATTCAGGAGTAATTGCCCACCATTGGCTACCCCAAACTATTGAAACATTGTTTAGAGGCTTTTTTGTCACTCCTAAATGGAATATTTTTTGTAATACTCGTCTAAAGAATCTATCATTATAAAAAGGTTGGAAAGGTTCCATAAACCAGTAGTTAGTGAGTCGTTCTTTTGAGGGGAATGGTGATTCATTGAGGTCAGTAAGCTTAATAAATTCTCTATCAGGATTACTTTGCAAAAAATCATAGAATGTGGATACAGGTTTAATCGGATAATCAGAACCAGAGAGCAGCACCAAATGTGAAAAATTTTCTTTGGCAGCCAATGCAGCTTTAATAAGAGTCAAAGTTGCTTTGATCATTGTAATCCCTCCCCAATAGACTTTTATTCTCTCGGAAATAAAATCTACTGACTTCATTTCAGCAATATGTATATAGCTATCAATGTTTGTTTTTTGGTCTAAATGGATAAAAATATGAGCATTATAATCAATAGATTTGACTAATCTTTCCAAGTGAATTGGATCATGATGAGCTAACACTAAGTAGGCTATCTTAACCATGAGAGAAACTCCTTAACTGACAAAAATGCCAATTTAAATTTGAAAAATAACAGATTCTAATGATAGCTATCTTCAACGCCTTGTTTGATTCGTTCTATCACTTTCAAAAAAGCTTTGACTTCGCAGTAGATATCTTGTCCGTAAAAGACTTCTTTCGACTTTGTGCTGTACTGCTTGCGAGTCTCAATATCAATCATTTCTAGCATCCTGTCTGCTAAGACATCAGAATTACCACAAGGATAGACCAGACCATTGTAACAATGCCGAACTGTATCGTTATACCCCCAATTACCACAGCGATCGCTCAAAATAGGTGGACAACCTGAGACCATTGCTTCTGAAACTACAAGGGGATGAGGATCGATCCAAGATGTGACTACAAAAACATCCATCGCTGCATAGTAAAGCGGAATTTTGGTTTGATTCACAAAACCAAGGTTGATAACCTCTCCATTGCGAAGTTGACTAAGACGTTGATTAATCTCGGATTCTAAGTCACCTCCACCAATCATGATTCCTCTGACACGCGGATCACGTTGATGTGCTTTTTCTATAGCTTCAATAAATTCAAAGGGATTTTTCCGCTCTATATATTTACCTGCAAAACCATAGATTAAAGTATCCTCATTCCAACTAAGGTCTCGGCGAATTTTCCGAATTTCGTCTTGGTTTTGCCTAATTGATTGCTCAAATCGTTCACCATCTACGGGGTGACACCCACGGACAATTTTTTCGTCTGCAACACCATAATGACGCAGGTGGATTTCATTATGGTCGCCGCATGAAAGCCAATAATCTGCTAAGTTAAGCATCCAGGGGTAAAGAATCGCCATCATAATTTGCCGCGAGCGACTATAGCGACAATCGGACATGATGGTTGCATCGTTCTGCATGATTAAAGGAATGCCACGAAGTTTACACAGCAGAGCAGTTAATCGGTAAGAGTAATTAACAAAACTCTGCATAAAAATGGCATCTAAGTTATCTAGAGTGAGACTATTGAACAACTCTGGGCTGATAGCGTTCTTTTTTTGTTCGGATGGTACTCTTCCAGAAAAATCTTTGAGGTAATCATACTCGTAGCCACTCAATAAGTCAACATCCCAAGGTTGAGAATTTCCACCCAGTAGAACGTCACCACTCGCTTGGTTTTCATTGCACAGATAAAATACTTTGACTGAAAGACCCGCTTGTTCATTGAGCTTTTTCCATAGAGGACCGTGATGTTGAGTTGGATGGGTAAAAACAACGCCTAAACGAAATGGAGTCTTCATAAATCTGAATCTTTGATCAATAATTATTGGCGGCTTATTTAACTAATGTGCGAATTTTAATTAATATCCGATCAATTGTTTTTGGACGAAGGTGGGGAGCATATAACCAGGTAAAACCCAATTTTGCTAGTGGAACTGGCATCAGTCCAACCCAGAGAAAAAAGATGCTATAAATACATCGTTTCTGCCAGTTAAAGTCAGAATATTTCCAGAGAGACCGAAACCCCCAATAAATAAGTTGAAGTGAATTATCTGAAACAACAGGATGGACTTGAGGTTCTAGACGCAGCGATGCTAAACGTGACCACAAACGACCCAGGGATCTCTTTTCCAAGTCATTAGGAACTTCTAGACCGAACTCCTTAGCGCGTTGTAGCAGCAGAGAAAAGTTTTGCAAGTCATGTTGCACAAATCGGCGAAATCGGCTGCCGGAAACTGATGTCAACGCCCATTGGTTACTGTTGTGAATGCGATATAACCCAAGTGGTTCTTCAATGCCCACAACCTCACCATAAAATGGTGTTGAGATCATCAAATAGTCATCTGCTGTGGTCTTATAGTCATCGGGAATTGGGAAAACATTAGTTAGAGCAGTTCGACTGTAAGCATTACCACTCATGGGCGTACTTGTATAGCCACTGGTTTGGAGCAAATGTCGCCATACCTCTCCAGAAGATAACTTCGCTTCAGTCGTAGGAATGTAATATCCTAATGGTTGCTTTTCGGTATCTACGACTTGTAAGCGGTAGTGAACTTTGCCAACTCCCGGTTTCCATGCCTCTACAACCTGCTCAACTGCATTAGGCAAGAGACAGTCATCAGAATCAAGAAAAAGGATAATATCACCATGACTGGATGCAAAGCCACTATTTAGAGCCGCAGCTTGTTTACCGTTTTCTTGAAAGATGGGAATGATGCAATCGCCATATCCATCAATAATATTACGGGAATTGTCAGTTGAACCATCATCAACAACAATAATTTCAGTATGAGGATAGGTTTGGTTAATGGCGCTATTGATTGCTTCTGACAGAAAGCGATCATAATTGTAGTTGTTGATGATGATACTTACAATCAAATTCTTATCCATAACTGTAATGCTTATTAATTAATATTGCGGTGAATATGAGAAACATCTAAGAATTTTGAGAGGAGTAGTTACTTTTAAGTTGAGATAGTGATGAAATTAATTAACTATTTG
Organism: Dolichospermum sp. UHCC 0406; assembly: GCF_009712025.1. Classification (NCBI taxonomy): domain Bacteria; kingdom Bacillati; phylum Cyanobacteriota; class Cyanophyceae; order Nostocales; family Aphanizomenonaceae; genus Dolichospermum; species Dolichospermum sp. UHCC 0406. The sequence continues at coordinate 96,309 of NZ_VILA01000032.1, read as the reverse complement.
AGTGAAGGACAAGCCTAAACGGATTGGTTTAGGAAGGTAAGTAATACTCAGCCTTAGTACAGCTTTCCAGGACAGAAATAAGCGTAATGATTCTTTAAATAATTGGCGAGCTTTTTGAATATCGTTAAATTCCAATCTGGCCCTACCACACCTATACAACATATATGCTAACTGCTGTTCAATAAACTTTTGCCATTCAGGAAAGTAATTCGCTTGCAGCAAACTACGGTATATGAAAACTTCTGGCTCAAATTTATCAGCAGCCAGTCTAAGCGTTTCCATCTGGGGATGTGTTCTATAACGAGTTAAACGTTCCGCAACATAGTAAAATGGCTGACCACTAACTGCGAGTAAACAAGTAATCCAGAAATCATAAGCTCCAGAAACATTAGTAACGAGTAAATCGGTATCTAGAAACTCTTTTCGGAAAACAGATGCCTGTACAAGGGGAATTGTTTTGTTGAGCGCGAGATCGGTTGTGTTTCTTAACTCACCTTCAGAAAGTTTATCTCTTTTGAATATCTTTGTATTTCTATCGGTTTGTTGCATATCAATTTTGCCATCTTGAAGCATGATCCAATGATCGCTAAATGCTAATACGCGTCCAGAATCTTGCTCTAATGGCAATACTAGTCGAAACAAGAAATTAGGTTCCCAATAATCATCATCATTGAGAATAGCCACATATTTCCCTCTTGCTTGCAATATGGCAACACGGAGATTTAATGCTACACCAAGTCTCCGCTTGTTAGACCGATAACGAACTCGATCAGGTCTACTAACTGATTCGCAAATAGTTTTTGCAGCTTCGCTATCTGCATCGTCTGTAACAATAATTTCATAGGACTCAAATGTTTGTGCTAAAACGCTCTCAATAGCCTCTCGGATAAATTCAACTCGTTTAAAAACAGTGACAATGATTGTTACCAGGGGTTCCATATTACTTAATCCTCTTATTATAGAGTCTTATTTTGTTTGGCAAAGGTATTGTTGAAGGAAAACCAAGAGTTTTTTAGCCGCCCGAAAAAAGTGATTTAGATATTGCCGAAGACTTAAGGATGGGATGTTTAGGTAATCCAATCCAACCAGGTGGAAGAAAGTCAGATAAAATAGATTGTTGATTATTCCAGGGTTCGGGGCGAACTATCAACTTATCTTTATGCTCTGATAACCAAGCACCCCACCAACTAAAGGTGCTGTTTGCAATCACAAAATGCTTACATTGACTCATTAAATACAAGGATTTTGCAGGTGTAAATCCTTCCACATAAATAACTTGACACGGAGATAATTTTTAAATCGGATGAAAAATGACATAATTTCTTATCTTTCTACAATCACTTCCTGGTAACTGCCTGATTTGAGAATTCGACCCTGTTCAAGTTGATAAATACAATCGCAATGCTCAATTGTGGAAAGACGGTGAGCAATAATAATGATTGTCTTACTACCAGCTAAAGCTTTTGTTGCTTCAGTAATCAGATGTTCTGTTTCAGTATCTAAAGCGGCGGTGGCTTCATCAAAAACCAGTATTTCTCTTTCGTGATAAAGCACCCTCGCAATGCCAACTCTTTGGCGTTGTCCTCCTGATAAAAGAACTCCCCGTTCACCAATAATAGTTTTCACTCCATCTGGAAGTTGTTTGACTACTTCGCTAAGTTGAGCCATTGCAATTGCTTTCTTTAATTTATTTTTGTCAATTAAATGATCAGCAACTCCATAAGCAATATTTCGCTCAAGGGTATCGTCAATCAAAAATATAGATTGGGGAACATAGCCAAGCATATTCTGCCAGGAGCGTAAATCGCTATAAACTGAAACTCCGTCAACTTTGATATCTCCAAATTGAGGGATAAAAAGACCGAGAATAACATCAACCAAAGTGGTTTTACCAGCACCAGATTTACCAATTAGTCCAATAGACTCTCCCTTGCGAATAGATAGGGAAATATCTTCTAGTACATTTCTGTCAGTGTTAGGATATTGAAAAGTGAGTCCATCTAAAATAACTTTATCAGCAAACCGAAATGTTTGCTGCCCTTTTGGCAATAATTTGTTAGAAACTCTAGCAGAATCAAAGTTACTTATCAGCTTTTCTTTTTCCAATTCTTTAAGGTCAAAGAATAGCTGATCAAGAGAATAACTGTTACCTCTAATTACATTAATGCCAGAGATTAAATTTCCAACTGCTGGTAGCAGACGAACCGAAGCGAGCGCAAAAATTCCTAAAACCCCAGTCAGATTTTGCGTTTTATCTTGATTTAAGGTGATAAATAAAAATGTAAAGCCTATTAAGAAGCTCATCATTAATGGCTCAAGTACAAAGCGGGGAAGATTACCATAGGATGAAGCTAAAGTGTTACTTTTGGCATAAATTTTTGATTGCTCCTCCATCTGATCCTCAAAATAGGATTCGCAACCAATAATACGAGTTTCTTTCAATCCCCCTAATCCATGATTTGTAATCCGAATCATCTCCCCATAAGCATGAAACCCCTCTTTACTCCAACGAGCTAAACGGTCTTTCATTGGATGCAACAATCCAAAAGAAATAAGTAGCAGCACCGCAATAAGAATTAAAGCGATCGCATTAGTTTTGATTAAAAGCAGCATTAATGCCAGGACGATTACAGTATTAGAGATAAATGTCAAAGATGTAGATACTACACCAATAGAAACGGCATCTGTTGTGTTAGTGATATTCTGAATAAGTGTTGCTGAATTAATCTGTAGGTGGTAGCCATAAGGAGCTTCGATATATGATTTTAGGAGTTTACAAGATAGTTCTCTTTTTAAACTAGAGCTAAATTTGAACACTGCTTTTTGAGCATTAAAAGCCAAGAATGCTTTTAGATAAAAGGCAATAATAACTACAGATCCTAGAATGATCAAAAATTGCTGCTCAGAGTTAAAATGCAACTGTTTGTAAATTAAATCTAACCAGTAAATACTTTTGATTGCATCTGGACTGACAGCGATCGCAATAAATGGAGAAATCATTCCAGTTCCAAAAACTTCTAAGCCAGAAACAAGGATGAATAGGAAAAGCATCGCTATCAGCGACTTATGATTTCCTTTTGTGATATATAACAGCTTGGAGAGAAAATGAGTCATTAGTGCTTAATACCTGATGAATTTGATTTATAAAAAGAGGTATCTAAAATTAGGTTATTCAGAAAATTGGGGAATCTTTCTTTATGATTTATAGAACCTATTTGGTATCTTTTACGATGTAGAGAAATCAAACCAAAAGGTGAGGTAAATATGCTCAAGTAGCTTGACGGATGAAGAGTGGTTAATCATAGAACCGCCATTGCCAAAGAAAAAGCTGACTCGTCCGCAGACATGGACTAAACGAGAAATCTTAAAATCTTAGATGGTATTTTCTATCAACTCAGAACCGGATGTAATTGGGGAGACTTACCCAAAGATATGCCTTTCTACTTAATTATGTACGTGTACAGACTAAAGGATTTTGTTTTTATATGTGTACCAAATGGTCGCGCAATTCTCTGATAGCAGAACGGCAAAGCCTAAGAATTTTTTTAGGTACTTGCCTATAATCTTCACCATGGCTGTGAATTAACAAAAGATAGTGGTATATTAAGAAGACTTTTATTTGTTTTGAGTTAGCTGCACTATAAACAACGTTCTTGATTGATCTTAAAGTAGCTTGTCTTAGCCTTGATTGACTTATAGTGGCAGATTTATTAATTATTTTCCAAAACTCATAGGTTTGCTGATGGATTCGTGTCATACCCTTGGGCGTGTTGCATAAGTTCGAGTATACACCTCCTTGATGAATGCGATAAACACTCATTATCTCATTGAGATATCTTATCTTTCCGTGTTGTGCTGCGATTAGGTATAGTCCATAATCTCCAAAAGGAAGAGAAGCAAACCAATCAGGCAGATTTTGAATCAAATTTGTCTTGATTACAACTGAAGCAGTTGCAATATAGTTGATTCCTTTAAGGAGGTTATCCAAAGTGCTAACTTCTGGGGTTAAATCATCACTATTTAGTCGATTTTTTTCGGGATAATACTCATTAATAACTGCGGCGTTATGAAAGCAAATGGCAAAGTCAGGGTTAGCTTCCAAAAAATCAACTTGTTTTTGCAGTTTAAGAGGATCTGTCCAATAGTCATCACCGTCACAGAGGGCAATATACTTAGATTTGGGAGTGGTAATTAAGTCAATACAATTTTGTGCTGCTCCTACATTTTTTTCTTGTAAAATTAGTTTTATCAAGTCAGGGTATTTATTCTTGTACTCTAATAAAATTTCTCTTGTACCATCTGTCGAAAAATCATCTGCGATAATTATCTCCCATGCAAAATCAACTTTTTGCACAAGAAACCCATCAATTGCTTGTTTTATGAAATTCACATGATTGTATGTTGTCGAACAAACTGATAGTAAAGGAACGTCCATCTTATTTACCCTTTTCACACATTAGAAAAATACTTGAGCATAAATCAGGATATTGTTGTCCCAGTTGATAACACCCTTCCACATATTCTGGGGAAATTATATCTGTACTTAATAATCTATCCCATTAAAAATTGGCAAGTGCTTTAAAAAATATTCCAGAGCGGTGAATTAAAATATCAATAGCTTCATTTGAGGCTTCAACACAGGTAATATCTTTAAAAAGAGTTAACAATCTCCTTCTAAAATCTCCTTTAAAACTTCCTAATTCCATTATATTGCCTAAACGAAAAAATGGAGTAAATGACTTAATCATGAAAGGATGAATTACATCTAAATCGAAATCATAAATATATTTGTGATTAGATGTGTCTTTCCATTCTTGGTTGTAATCTCTGTTTGTAATCATAGTTTTAAACTCCGGTGATTATTAATCTTGTCCTGGACGATAAAAACGATTTTCCGGTTTTTGATACCACTCATCAAGTGTTGATGGAGTTCGAGAAAAGAAACCTATTAATTGTTGTAACCGAGAACTCATTTTTTCTAATTTATCATACCCTACAGCCCTTGGGTAATCTAACTGTTGTTTCATAAATGGTTTTGTCAAAGTTATAGTTATTGCTCTTCTTGCCTGATCAGTTTTGTTAATCCCTGCTGCGTGCCATAAATTTGAATTAAAAAATAAAATATCTCCTTTTTTGCCTAAAGCTCTATCCGATATATCATAAAATTCTTTTTCAGTTGGTTTTTCGTCCTGCTTATGAGATCCAGCTAACAGATAAGTAGCTCCGTTCTCCAAAGTAAAATCATCCAGCATGATTAACAAATTAAGCATCAATGGAAATTCACCTGAAAAAAATCGGACATCTCTATGAATATTTGCTACATAAGACGGCTTTTCAGGTAGATTTATAACACCTCCATAGCTATTAAGAATAAAATTGCCATTGAAATAATCTTTAATAAAATTAAATATTTCTGATTGGCATATTTTATCAATCACTTTTATATAAACCATGTCATGAGATGCAATTAAATGATGAACTGTTCCATCTGTAACAGCATCTATGCCATTTTTAATCTGAATCTTTCTACACAAATCATAACTTCTTGCAAGAGAGAGATTAATTTTATCAACAAACTTATCATCGAAGACAGAATCTATGATAGTAAATCCGTATTCTAGTAAACTATTTTTATGGCTGTTCATGATTATTTGCTCCATATATGTCCATGAATTCCTCTCTTAAAATACCTAAAAATATTTTATCAACAAATTCACCATTCCTAAAGTACCAATTTCTTAAAACACCTTCTTTTTTCCATCTACATTTATTCATGAATAGATTCAAAGATGGCTGATTATTGGCAATAATAGTTGTTTCTAATCTATTTAATCTTAATTCATTAAAGGCATAATTCATTATAGCCACAACTACATTATAACCGTATCCTTTACCCCGATAGTTTTTATCCAATAATAAACCATGTTCAGCATTACCATCCTTATAATTGATATTAATCAGATTTGCCATTCCCATTGGAACATTATTTTCATTGAGAATGATAAATCTTTGATTGTTAGAATTACATGAAAGAGATTTATACCAAGTTTGTTGATCATTCATACTAGTTGGAAAATGCCAACCTCCAAGCATATATTGAATTTCTGGATCATTTGCCCATACTTGAAGTTGTTTTAAGTCTTCTGCTTCTATAGCTATTAATATAACCTTTTCACCGTGAATGTTCATTCAATTCTACCTTTAATATTGTTCAAATATAATCGTTACTATTTTGCTTAAATCATCTTCAGCATATCTTTGATCTATTGGTAGATGAATTATATTAGTAGTAAATTTATATTCAATATTATCTTCATCAACCCAATCCAAAACATTAGACCAATATTGTGCTGTATATACTCTATTTTCAATCAAGATTTTCCTAATAGTTAAATCATCTGTATAAAATGGATAAACCATAGGAACTTGATCCAAATTGAGTTTAAAATCTATTTTATTTAAATCTTTTAGAGCAATATATAAATAATTATAATTGTCTCTCCTACAAGCAGCAACATCTTGATAGTCTATTGAACTCAGCATTCTTTGAGTCAACTTTGACATCCTCAAAATAGGCATATTAGACAATGATTTATCATTGTTTATAAAGAATGAATAACCATTTTCCGCATTCATATCAATCCTACGAAGTAGGTGTGCAAACCTTTCATAAGAAATATCTTGTTCCAATTCTCTTTGAATAATCTTAGTAGTGTATAAATATGCTCCATCAGCAACACCAAAAAACTTTCGAGGTGAATAAAATGTATCAGTATCTTCTAAAGGTTCTGCATAAAAGGCTTGGGCATTATCTATGATTAAATTAGCACACCTCATTTTTAACGTATAGATAAAGTCATCTTTAAGCCCAAAGTAGTTAGTATATAAAAAACATTCGTCTTCTTTAATTAATGAAAAGTCAAATATGGGTTCAAATTTTTCATTAATGAAATAGAATTCATGTAATAAACCTAATTTTCTTACCGGCTCTACTAGAGCCTCGCAAGTGTAATAAGGTAAATATATTTTCTTGTAAAATCCTGAGATTAAGATATATTCTAAGGCATTTCTTCCAGTATTTAAACGGATAGCTTCAGAATGATATTCATTTTTCTTATCAAGTTCCAAGCCAAAATATCCACCTATTGCATTCATATTAATTCATACTCCTGTAGCATTTCTCTTGTTTTCTCAACTGAATTAAACATTAAAACATCAATAATTGAAAGCCAAGGAACAAACTGATTTTTAAATTGTTTGTATTCCACTAATTTGGGTTTGATAAAAGATAATGTTATACCATTTTCTTTAAATACATCTTTTGAGTATAATGTCTCTCCTCCAATTGAATTTATGTAATGTTTCGAGTCTAAGCATTTATTTATAGCAATAACTCGTTCTTCTCCTTTCAATGTATTATCTTTATCAATTCCTGAAGAAATATAAAACTGTGTACCTATATCTAAATAATTGCAAATCAGTATTAAGCTTTGTGTGATCATATCTGATACATTCAGTTCGCCAGTAAATAGTATACACTCCAATAATTTTTTGGTATTTGAGTAAAAGGGAGCTTTTGAGTAAGCAGAGTCAACCATTTTAAAGAATTTTTCTTTCTCCTTATCAAACTTATTTGTAAAATATCTCTGATTGATGTTCAAAAAAGTGGAGTCGTTATTGATGCTAAATGCAAATAGATGGGCTTGCGAGTTTAAGAGAATTCTGTTTCTATTTATCCATCCACCTTTTATGTACTGTACATCATCATAGATGATAAACTTTTCTACTGTGTTTATAAGTTGAAAATATCCAAAGTACGGAAAAAGATATGGTTGCATTATTGCCAGTTTCATAATTGTTCAGAACCTCTATTTGTCTCTTTGATTTCGTTTGCAACTACAATTTGAATAATTTGACATATTTTACTAATATCATCTTCTGAAATCGCTGTTCCTGTCGGCAAAATCAGAACCCTTTGCGCTAATTTCTCTGTCTCAGGTAGCAGCAAACCCGCATGAGGAAAATAAGAGCGATATGGTTCCATGCGATGACAACCAGGATAAAAATATCTCCTAGCAATCACATTCTCAGCATGAAGAATCTTAATTAATAAGTCTCGACTAACCTGAGTCTTCTCCTCATCTATATCCAAGATAATATATTGATAGTTATGCTTCTCAGATTCATTGACTGGAAATAATGATATTTCTGGAATGTTAGCTAAACCCTCTTGATAATAATGATAATTACGGCGATTGACCTCAATAAACTCTTCCATATTTTCTAAAGAAGTCAACCCCATAGCGGCTGATACTTCGGACATTTTACCATTAGTACCTAAGTAAATGACCTTATCAAAATCAGAAAAACCAAAGTTTTTCATCAACCGCAATTTTTGATTTAACTGATCATCATTGGTGACTATTGCACCTCCTTCAAAGGTATTGATAAATTTAGTAGCATGAAAGCTAAATACCTCAGCATTACCAAAATTACCAATCATTTTTCCTTGATGAGAACAGCCAAAAGCATGGGAAGCATCAAACATTAGTTTGAGTTGGTGCTTGTCAGCAATTTCGGTCAAAGATTCAACGTCACAAGGCTGTCCCCAAACATGGACACCCATAATCCCTGATGTATGCGGTGTAATTAAAGACTCTACTTTCTCCGGATCAAGGGTATGGGTTTTAGGGTCAACATCACAAAAAATCGGTGTAATCTCTTGCCATTGTAAAGCATGGGCTGTGGCAATAAAGGTAAAAGAAGGAATAATTACCTCTTCCTTTAACTCTAAGGCACGAATGACCAACTCTAGGGCGATAGTACCGTTACAAACAGCGATACAGTGCTTAACTCCTAAATAATCAGCAATCCGCTGTTCAAAGTCTTGCACAAATACCCCATTGTTAGATAACCATCGGCGATCTAACATATCATTAATCCTGTTGAGAAGAATATCTCGATTTCCAATATTTGGACGACCTACAAATAGTTTTTCTTTAAATTTTGGCTCTCCACCAAAATATGCAAGTTCAGAAAGTTGATTTATCATTGGATTTATTCTCAGGAAGATAAGTAAATTAGGGTACTTTAATAGTCAGATCACTTCTCAACTACGTAAAGAACTGATCTAGGATGTATCCCATGCTTGTCAAAAGTTTCATAACCAAAAAAGTTAACATCTAGTTGATGAACTAAAAACCCTGTTTTTTTGCACCTACATTTTTTAAAACTAGACTATGTTGTAAATTAGCATTGTTGCATGGTTTATTGTAGACAAATTGGCAGAAGGTTTGTAGGCTTGCGAATCAATACTTGTCGGTTAAGCTCAAAACGATAATAATATATTTACCAAATTGAAAGCTTCAAGATATTTGCCAAATTGTCCACTTTAACCCATGAAACAGTGTTACTTTACAACTTAATCAACTGTTTAAGTTGTTGAAGTCAAATCATGTCCAAATATTCTGATTATTTTATCAATACCTGTGCAATTTTTTTGTGGGTTGGGTTTTACTTTGCTCAACCCATAAATTAAGGCTTTTTTGAATTTGGCAAAGATATTGAATTAAATTAGAAATTATCTAAGGTTTGAGATGAGAAAAAAACGCTATTCTCTGCAAAATTTAGCTCAAATAAATGAACAGCAACGTCAATCTAAGCCTTTGATTTATAAAGTTCCATCTGAAGAAGGTAATGAAGGTGGATTGAACTTAGGTGAAGTATTAGCAGTTATTCGGCGCAGAATACCAATAATTATCATTGGCACAACTACCATTGCGGCTGCGGCGATAGGATTGGCTTTGACTAGCACTCCCACTTATGTCGGTAAATTTGAACTTTTAACTGAGCCGATAACTGCTGAAGATAAAGTTGCACGAGACGATAGATCAAAAAGAGATGAGACTGCTCATAAAATTGATGAAACTAAGTTGAAGATTTTACAAAGTCCTAAATTGATGTCTCCTCTCACTCAAAAAGTGCAAAAGCATTACCCAGGTAGCAGCGCACCTCAACTCAATATCAACCTCCTACCCAATACTCAAATTTTAGAAGTTAGTTATCAAGATAGCAACCCTAAAAAAGTTTTGTTTGTATTAAATCAAGCATCTGAATCATACTTAAAATACAGTTTAGACGAACGCCAAACAGAAACTAAATTGGCAATTAATTTTGTGGAAAAGCAATTGCCGCAACTATTACAGAATGTGGAAACCCTCCAATCAAAACTACAAAACTTTCGGCAAAAATATGGCATTATTAATGCTGAAATTCAAGGACAGCAACTTGCTAATCAATTTGATCAAATTGTCCAAAAACGGGTAGATAATGAAATACAATTGACTAGAACTCAAGCACTTTATAATAGTCTGCAAGAACAGTTGCAATTAAAAAGTCATGAAGCAGAGGCTATTTCAGCCTTGAGTGAGTCTCCTGATTATCAGAAGCTATTGAGCCAACTTCAAGATATAGAAGCTACAATCGCCATAAAATCATCTCAATATACAGAAAATAGCCCAAATATTCAAACCCTGCTCATTCAAAAACAAAATTTATTGGCTTTAATTATCAGGGAAAGATTGCAGATTTTGGGCATAAAATTTGCAAATACAACTATGAATTCTTTGTATTCAGCCCCACCAAATTCGGCTCGTTTGCGAGAAATTCAAAAATTCCTCGATACGACTAAGCAAATTCAATTATTAAAAACCCAAATCCAATCTCTTAGTCAAGTTGAAAGTTCTTTGCAAGAGCAGGTTAGACAGTTTCCGGCTCTTATTCGTGAAAAAGATGATTTAGAAAGACAATTAAAAATTGCTGTTGATAACCTCAATCACTTTTTAACTGAGCGGGAAAGATTACGCATAGATTCAGCCCAAAAGCAGATACCTTGGCAGATACTTACTCCTCCTAGTCAGCCGGAGAATCTTGCACCGAGTCCCATCCGAAATTTAATTTTAGGAATAGCTTTGGGGTCATTATTAAGTACGGGATTTGCCTTATTTATAGACAAGCTTAATAACGTTTTTTATAATATTGAAGAAGTGAAAGATAAAACTAAACTACCAATATTAGGGAACATTCCTCATATTAAGTTTGCTAAAAGTGGTCAGCCTTTTCAAAACCATAATACCTCCAACTTTTGGGAATCTTTTCGCTCTGTTTACACAAATATTTCTCTGCTCAATGGTGATAATAATATCCGCTCTCTAGCAATTATTTCAGGTGATGCTGGAGATGGCAAATCAACAATTGCTTTTTACTTAGCTCAGACAGCAGCAGCTATGGGTAAACGGGTGTTACTGGTGGATGCAAATCTGCGTAATCCTAGTATTCATAAAATGTTGGACTTACCGAATAAAGAAGGATTAAGCAACATTATTACTGAAGGTTTAAATTTTGAAAATGTTATCCACAAAAACATTAGCGGTATCAGAGAAAAAAATTATGACCCTAAGAAAAGAACTGTAAAAAATACAGGAAAATTATCTTTAGAGCATAATTTGTCTATCTTAACTACTGGTCAAATTACCACAAATCCGACAATTTTACTTTCATCACCTCAGATCCAAGATTTGACAGAACAATTTAAGCAAAATTTTGACTTAATTATCTATGATACATCAAATCTATTAGGTTTTGCAGATACTAGTATCCTGATGAAACATACAGATGTAAGTATTTTAGCTGTAAAAATAGGTGAAACAAAATGTTCTGTTTTAACCAAAGTATTAGAACAATTAAATTTCTCTTTTACTCCTATTTTGGGAGCAATTACTATTGATTCATAAGGTTGAAGAAGGAGTCAGGAGTCAGTAGCCAGGAGTCAGAATCAATCAGTCGAGGATTCAAACCTGCGACTGATTAAAGACCACCAAATCGTAGATTTGGTGGGGGGTCTTAAACCCAGTTATTCATCCGCCACTCGCACAGAATTCATTCTGACTCCTGACTCCTGAATTCTGTTCGATAAAATGCGAAATTACTATTACTAGAAAGTAACTCGCATAATTGTCTAATAGCCTTGATTTTTTAAACATTCTGTGCAGATTTTTGTGAACACAAGAATATCAAAAATATATGCTAACCGTAAACAAACAAAGTCAAATTCAAGATGTCAGTCCATATCTCAACCTGGAAACTCCAACAATTGATATAATTGGCTCTCCTGTGACTGCGTTACCTTTTGAGGTACAAATAAACATCATTTTAGAATGGGCTATGAGCAAAGTCAGCAAAGTTATTTGCGTAGCTAATACTCATATGCTAGTAGAATCTTATTGGCATTCTGAATTTTCCTCTGTTTTAAAGAATGCAGATATTGTTACTCCCGATGGTATGCCGCTGGTATGGATGCTGAAACTAATGGGTGCAGGTACTCAAAACCGCGTTGCTGGTTTGGACATTCTGTTATCTTTATGTAAATTAGCCCCACTCAGAGACATTCCGCTTTTTTTCCTAGGTGCTGATACAGTAACTCTAGAGAAGATGCGAAAGAACTTAATGGATCTTTTTCCGAACCTGAAAATTGCTGGTATGGAGCCTTTACCATTTCGTCCACTCACATCTACAGAGGATGAAGCTATGATCAAAAGAATTCATGATAGTGGTGCAGCCATAGTTTTATTGGCTTTAGGATGTCCAAAACAAGAGTTGTGGATGAATCAACATAAAGATAAAATTCAGGCTGTAATGATTGGTTTAGGGGGAGCATTTCCTGTTTTTGCTCAGAGTCAGAAAAGAGCGCCCTATTGGGTTCGTCATTTAGGTGGGGAGTGGTTATATCGTCTGACTCAAGAACCATCCAGACTATTTAAAAGATATATGACAACTATCCCAGCTTTTATCTGGTTAGCTTGCAAGCAAATCTTGAATTTGACTCTACTTCAATACTTAAGGTTATAGCAACAGCTTGGTCGTGCATAAAACTCCTGAAACACCTATAAATAAAGGATTATTACCGAAACTCTTGTAGTGCGGGCATCTTGCCCGCTATATATCATCTTGCCCGCTATATATCCCACATAACACCGGAAAGTGCTGTATTTACTGCATTCATTTCTCTTCCCTAGGGAGGATGCTAAATGATTAGTAGCCAATTTGAGACAAAAATATATTCCTGGGGGCAGATGACTTTGTATATTCTTTCGTAGTTGAATGCAAAAGAGACTAAATTTGGTAAAATCAGGTAAATAACTCACAATTTACCTATTTATCAAATCTCGCAACCTCCAAATATACACAAATATTAATTGACAATAGCGCAATTTTATGTTTCTACGTTCAGATTTTAGGGTAGCTCAATTAAAAAGCAATATAAACAAAAATTATTTGTTTTATGCAACTAAGTTGAAAGTATTTACTTTTTATTGATAAAATTAAAATTATTCAATCTTAAATGCGAATCTGCCAAGATTAATTACTAATTGAGATAATAGCAATTATCAAGATTGTATTAACTCTTCGCTATAATTTTATCTTTCCTATTGCTCAGTTTATATCTAAAATTTGTCCGTGAATCGGTACAGATTTTAGTAATGGCTAAAAACACCAAAATCTAGTGATTGGAATAATTATGTACGCAACAAAAAAAATTATCGTCATTGACAATGAAGTTGTGAATCGCAATTTTGTTTTAGATTATCTTCAGGCTAAGGGCTATCATGGGATAGGTGCAGAAAATGGTATTATTGGACTGCAATTAATCAAAGAATATTTACCTGATTTAGTAATTTGTGAGATGGTAATGCCAGACATGGATGGTTATACTGTATTAAGGAATCTACGGGAGGATAGATTAACGGCAATTATTCCTTTTATTTTTCTAACTGCTATTAATACAAAGGCATCTTTGCGAAAAGCAATGGAATTCGGAGCAGATGATTATTTAACTAAACCTGCAACAACTGATGAATTATTGCGAGCAATCGCAATTAGATTACAAAAACAGGATCTTTTTAGATCTTGGTATGCTACTAATTTTCCTCAAGTCACATTAGCAGAATTACCCAATACACCAGTAAATTCTCAGTCAATTTTTCCGAATATTCCCCATTTGAAAAAGGTTTTTGATTATATTGAAGCTAATTATCAAGAAGGAATTACTTTATCGGATGTTGCTGAAGCTGTTGGTTATTCTTCTGCATATTTAACTAATCAAGTTGCTAAACAAACAGGAGATCCCATAAATGTTTGGATTATCAAAAGACGAATGGTAGCAGCCCTACCTTTACTGAAAAATACTAATCAAACAATTGAGGAAATTTCTACAAATCTTGGCTATCAAAGTGCTTGTCATTTCTCCCGACAGTTTCGCCAATATAATCATACATCTCCCACAGATTGGCGCAAAAAAAATCAGTTAAATTCAGGTTTGAAAAATACTAACTTGCAATTTATCAAAAATCGCTCACAATTAGTTAAACCTGTAGCTGTCGGGAGGAATTAAGTGAGGAGTTAGAGAAGAAAGCAGGAAGAAGAAAATAACTTCCTATTCCCTATTAGCTAAAACTAACTACTTTTAGGATTGCTTAATTTTTGGATAAAAAGTTGTACTGATAAGGCTAATAAGCCTAATGCAACTAATCCAAATATGCCCGCACCCAAGGCGACTATACCTACTACTAGGGTACGGACAGCGGCAGCGATATTGATGACGGTTTGGTTATCAGAATGGTTGGGTTTATTGGCAAAAGTAGTAGCGATCGCTATCATGAGAGAATAGGTAATAAAGGCAAATCCACCCGAAATTGTAGCTCCAGTTATACAGCGTAATGGAGTTGCTTGTACTTGAGTAGAACTATCTGCTGATGACGTTTCTTTTGGTTGATTCATAATAAATTAGGCGATTTTAATTCCATGTTTAATTGTCCGCGTTACAAACAATTCTAAATCCTCATTAGCAATAGCTGCACGTATTCGCTGCTTGACTATTTCTGCTTGAGTTTGAGATTCAACAATGGCAAAGACTGAAGGGCCAGAACCTGACATCATTGTCCCTAAAACCCCTGGTTGACTGGCGAATAATTCCCGCAGTTGCAATACTTGAGGGTAAGCTGGTAAGACAACCTTCTCCAAATCATTATGTAGTTCTTGGACAATTTTTTCGGTATTTTTATTCAAGATAGCTTTTACCATGCCTTCTGAATGAAAAGCACTAGCACGAGCCGCTAAACCTTCTGAATCTTGAATATAATTAATCCCAAATTGTTCTCGATAGGTTTTATATGCCCAAGGTGTGGAAACTTCTAAACTGCGATATTTGGCTAATACGATATGTAAATTATCCAAACTTTGTAAAGGAGCGAGTTTTTCACCTCTACCCGTAGCAATTGCCGTTCCTCCAGCAATACAAAATGGCACATCTGAACCGAGATTTGCGCCTAATTCTTCTAGTTCTGATTGAGTTAATCCCAAGTTCCAAAGTAAATCTATTCCTACTAACACCGCTGCGGCATTGGTAGAACCTCCCGCTAAACCAGCAGCAACAGGAATATGCTTTTTAATGGTAATATCAACACCCCCAAAATTACTAAAAGCATTGGGAAATTCCTTGGCCATTAATTCCGCAGCTTTATAAACTAGGTTAGTTTTATCTGTGGGTACTTGGGGATGATCACAGTAGACGCGGATATTATTTGTACTGGCAGGGTGAATATCAATTTGATCAGATAAATCTATACTTTGGAGAATCATTGCTAATTCATGATAGCCGTCGGGACGACTACCAATAATTTCCAAATACAAATTGATTTTGGCAGGTGTAATTAAACTGTAAGAACGCATAACGGTTATAAAAGCAGGGAACAGGGAATAGGGAATAGGGAACAGTAAAGACAACTATTCAGCATTTCCTATCATATTTACCAGTGATACCCATTGGGCAACTCCGAGGTCTTCAGCGCGGACTTGGGGATTTATTTCTAATTGTTCCAGTAATTGCGTCAATTGATCACGGTCAATTACCGATTGTAAATTATTTCTTAACATTTTTCGCTTTGACCCAAATCCCAATTTAACTAGAGTTTCCAGCTTCTTGGGGTCATGGGCTGGAATTTCTATTTGTTTAGGAAGTAACCGTACCACAGCGGAATCTACCTTTGGTGGTGGCACAAATGCCGCAGCGGGAACTGTACAAATTAACTCACAATCTGCTAAATATTGTACCCGCACCGATAACGCCCCAAAAGTTCTCGAACCTGGTTTAGCATATAATCTTTCCGCTACTTCTTTTTGTACCAATAAAACGATAGAATCAAAAGGCTCTGGATTGGGATGATAAATAGTCCCCAGTAACTTTTCAATAATTGGCCCAGTAATATTATAGGGAATATTAGCAACAACTTTATTTTGCTTTTGGAAATTAGGAAATGCTGTTAATTGGGATAGTAAATCAAGAGTCAGAAAATCGCCTTGCAGAAGTAAGAAATTTTCTTTTTCCCCCAATTGTTTAGCTAGTAATTTGCACAAATCCCGGTCAATTTCCACTGCCAGTAAAGATTTTACTAGCGGTAATAAACGCCGAGTGAGAATTCCTGTACCGGGGCCAATTTCTAAAACTTTATCAGTTTCCTGACAATTAGCCGCTTGGACAATTGAGTTGAGAGCTTTATCACTTTTTAACCAATGTTGAGCAAACTGTTTACGGGGTTGAATCATTTTGTTAAAAAATATTGCTTTAAAAAACTATCATATTGTTAGGCGTTTTATGTGTTTTATTTTGTTGACATAAACTTCTTGCCGATAACCTAACTTGTCAAAAATTCATTCTAGTCACAGGACAAATAAAAACATGAATAAATTCTTTTCAACTCTCACTCTAACAACAGGTACAGCTTTAACTCTCATATTAATGGGAATAGCTCCCTCTCAATTTGCCAGTATAATTCCCATGAGTAGCGAACCAGTTTTAGCACAAACATCTATTGATCTAACGACTTTGCGTAGCACTTCTTTATCTAAACATAACAGTTATCGAGCTACTCACCGTAGTCCTAACATGACTATTAGTAGTTCTGCTAACAACACTGCTCAAGCCTGGGCGCAATACTTAGCAACCAATGGATTGTTTCAACACAGCGCAACCAATCAACGGAACAATGCTGGAGAAAACTTGTATGTCTCCTATACTACAGCACCCTCAGTAAACTATGCCGCCCTGGCTAACACAGCAGTTCAGTCATGGTACGATGAAGTCAAATTATATAACTATAATAGTCCAGGGTTTTCCTCGGCTACTGGGCATTTTACCCAGGTTGTGTGGAAAAGTAGTACCCAATTAGGTTGTGGTACAGCACAAGGCACTAAAACCATAAACGGTACTAAATACAAAGCTTTCTATGTCGTCTGCCATTATGCACCCGCTGGTAATGTCCAAGGGCAGTTTCCCGCTAATGTGTTAAAACCGTAGTCAAAAAGTTAGCAGGGGTACAGGGGAGAAATTTCCGTCTTTCTTGTTCCTTCCTCCTACTGAACTTCTGACTTCTCTTTTTCTATCATTCCCAATTTACCATTTTTAACTAATTTAAACTTTGTCCCTCGCCATTCAATAGTATTACCAAAAAAGCCACAACACCAAATTATAAATCTCACTATATCAGCAACAGGAATTAACCAAAAATACTTTTTAGTAACTGCATCATTAAGAACTTTTACCCCTATTACCCAAGCCATAATTAATCGCATGAGTAAAGTTATGGATACAACCAACAAAGAGAGAATAGAACCACCACTAGTTATTAATAATAGTAAACTAGAAACTGTGCCAAAAGTAAATATTAATCCTGCATAACCCCCAGGACGAGAAACACGAATACAACGCGCCCAACGAATTTGGCGATTGATAGAATCTAATAAATTACTATGTCCTAATCCGTGTTCTACTATATAGTTAGATAAAACTACTTTATCCCCGGCTTGAGTTGGTAAATAACCGAGTTGATAGTCGTCTGCTAAATAATCAGCTACAGCCGCAAAACCGCCAATTTTTTTTAATGTAGTTTTACGAATAACAATAGTTGAACCTAAAGCAAATTTTATCCCTTCTAATTGATTACTAACTAAAATACCGGGTTGAAAATCTGTGGCTGTACAAATAGCTTCTAAAATAGTAGCTATTCCTTGGGCTGTGGAACGATATAAACAGGTAACAACACCAACTTTTTCATCTTTTAGCGGTTGAATAACTGTTTGCAAATAGTCTGAACCGACGAGAATATCACTATCAGCAATTACTAAAATATCATGTTTGGCAGCGGTGACAGCATTAGCTAAGTTACTAATTTTCAAATTTGCACCCAGAATATGATCTTTCACCACCAAACTAATGTCTATTTCTGGGAATTGTTGAATTAGTTTCTCAACTACTTCTATACTAGGGTCTGTAGAACTGCGGACACTAAAAATAATTTGATATTGGGGATAATTTTGTTGACAAAATGAAGCTAAGTTGGTGTAAGTCCCCTTATCAACACCACACAGCGGTTTCAGGATAGTGACAGGGGGATGAAATTTCGGGTTTATGGGAGGGGAGTCACGCAAAAAAGCGATTCCTACGGAGCGCTTCGCTATCGCTGTATAAACCCCATAGGTGTAAAATAAAACGGCTGATAAACAAAAAATTAACATCAGGAATAGGAAATCAGGGAGTAAAACAACTGACAACTGACAACTGACAACTGACAATTGACATAATGAATCTAATTTACTTTCTTTTGCGTTCTTCTTGGACAATGGTAGCAATAGCCATTATTACAGGTTTCTTGAGTGGTGGTAGTAGCGCGGGATTAATTGCCCTCATTAGTAGTGCTGCGAGTAAAAGCAATGCTGCACCTCTGACAACTATAGCCTGGGGTTTCGTCGGTTTAGTCACCGTGGCCTTAATTACCGGCGTAATGTCCCAAATCATGTTAATTCGCTTATCTCAAAATGCGGTTTTGCAATTAAGAATGCGGTTAAGTCGGCAAATATTAGCCTCGGAATTAAGTCATTTAGAACAATTAGGAAATCCCCGCTTATTAGCAACTTTAACAGAAGATGTCCAAGCTGTAGCTAATGCTGTCTATGTCATTCCCTTTTTATGTATTGATATGTCCATGGCTTTGGGGTGTTTACTATATATAACTTGGCTATCTTGGTTAGTATTTATCATGGTTGTGGTTTTAATGATTGCTGCTATTGCTAGTTGTAAATGGTTATTAGATAGAGGAGAAAAATTATTAGCTTTAGCCCGTGAAGATCAAGATGCCTTGTTTAATAACTTTAGCACTATTACAGCCGGAATCAAAGAACTCAAACTCCACTATCAACGCCGACAATTTTTCCTCAGCAATCGTCTAGAAGCCACAGCCAGCAGATTTAGAAATCATAATGTCCAAGGTTTAACTTTGTTTGCCACAACTACCAGTTGGGGTAAATTAATATTTTTCTTTGCCATTGGTTTTGTCCTCTTTATTTTACCGCATTTATTCGCCATTGATGCCGAAACTTTATCAGGTTATATTCTCACATTTACTTATTTAATGTTGCCCATGGATAATATTTCTAATAATTTACCATTAATTAGTAAAGCCAGTGTTGCTTTACAAAAAATCGAATCTTTAGGTTTATCTTTAGCCAGTCGTGCAGAAGTTGCCACTGCACCACCTCATGCTCTCACAAATTGGCACAGTTTACAACTTCAAAATATTACTCACACTTATTACACAGATAAAGAAGATAGTAGTTTTATTCTTGGTCCAATTAATCTTACCCTTTATCCCCAAGAATTAGTTTTTATTGTGGGTGGCAATGGTAGCGGTAAATCATCTTTAGCCAAATTAATTACAGGGTTATACATTCCTGAAAATGGCGAAATTATTTTAGATGAAAATTTGATTACAGAAAATAACCGTGAATGGTATCGTCAACATTTCTCTGTAGTTTTTTCTGATTTTTATTTATTTGAAGAACTACTAGGATTAGAAAATAATAACTTAGATATTCAAGCCCAAAAATATTTAGAGAAATTGCAACTTGATCATAAAGTCAAAATCGAAAATGGGCAACTTTCCACCACATCTCTTTCTCAAGGACAACGAAAACGCCTCGCATTACTCACAGCATATTTAGAAAATCGGCAAATTTATCTATTTGATGAATGGGCTGCTGATCAAGATCCCTTATTCAAAGATATATTCTATACTCAATTACTGCCAGAATTAAAAACACAGGGAAAAACAATTTTAGTAATTAGTCATGATGATCATTATTTTCATTTAGCCGATAGAATTATTAAATTAAACTATGGTAAAATTGAATTTGATAAACTCCCACAAACTTAAAAAATCAAGACCTACGCAAAATATCTCTCAAACCCTCTTTCTCTGCGTCCTCTGCGCCTCTGCGGTTCGTTTTCCCTAATAAATAATAATTGTGAGGAATTAATCATGACAGAAGCTAAAAACGTACTGGGTACAAAATTAGAACTTTGCTGCACTTCTCCCATGACTGGATTTTACCGCGACGGATTTTGTAGCACCGGTGGACAGGATATGGGAATGCACGTCGTTTGCGCTCAAGTTACAGAGGAATTTTTGCAATATACTAAATCCCAAGGTAATGATTTGAGTACACCTGCACCTTATTTTAGTTTTCCCGGCTTAAAACCCGGTGATTGCTGGTGTTTATGCGCTGCAAGGTGGCAAGAAGCCCTAGAAGATGGTGTAGCACCGACCGTGGTTTTAGAAGCCACTCATGCTAGGGCGTTAGAAGTTTGTAATTTAGCAGATTTGCAAAAACATCGGGTAATTCGTAATCAGGAAAATGGTTAATTAATAATTATTAGTAAAACCGATAACCCAACTGGGAATTAATTCCCAGTCTAATAGCAAAAGTCATCTAAAGATGACTAAAGAATAGAAAATTGTAAAATTGGGTAGGGGTTTAGCATTGCTAAACCCTTACAGCTATGATATCAAACTAATACCCTTATTTACCACCGTTGACGATTTCACAGCTTTCTAACAGTGCCTTTAATTCATTCTTGCTATTACTGGCAGATTTAAAACCAACCACACTAGAAATTACACCCATACCGATGTTAAGATGGGATTGTTCGATTCTACCACTGTAAAATAAAATGATACTCACAAATGTTAAAATTGCTGATGTTGTACCAATGGCAGTCTTAACGTTATATCCTAGCTGACATTGCCTAATTAACTCATTCACAATTTGACTTTGCTGTTCTTTGCTGATTTGATAGTTTTTAGTTTGGGACTGATTGAATAGGTTAAACATAATTGCTATCTCCTTTATTTAACTTGGGAATTTGTTTAACTATTGGTATCTTATGGAGATTTAAAAAAATCGAAAAGATGAAAACGGGGGGGTATTTTGGAAAATATTTCTCTAAAATTTAGGGAGTTTGGGAAAATAAAAATACCCTAATTTCCCTAGACGGTAATAATCCAGATTTGCTATAGTTATAAAAATTAAATTAAAGGTTGAATCTATGAACAAAATTCAAGTTAGTGAAAAAGGAAAAGCTAAAATTAAAGAAAAATATGGTAAACAGCAAGCTGGTTATACTGTTGAAACTCTAGCGAAAGCAGCAAATGCCAGTCCAGATCAAATTAAATATTTAATAGGAAATGATACCCAAAAAGTAAAAGCAGTTGATAGATTTGTAATTGAAAATGTGGTCAATGCTATCAATGCAGGACTTAAAAAAAATGGTATAGATGAAAAACTCCAAGCATCAGATATTGTTGATAACTGGTATCCTGTCACTATTCCCACAGACTTTCAAACTGTAATTGATGATAAAACAAAACTATTTTGCGGTCGAAAATTTGTATTTAATGCTATTAATCAATTTATCAAAGATCACAAAAATGGCTACTTTACCATCCTTGGTGATGCGGGAATGGGTAAAAGTGCCATCGCTGCTAAATATATAGTAGATCATCCTGGAACAATTTGCTTTTTTAATATTCGTGCAGAAGGTAGAAACCGCCCTGATGTATTTCTGAAATTAATTCGTCAACAATTAGTAAATATAAATAGGTTTGATCTACAAAACGCAGAAAATGATGATTTATCTACTTTATTAACTAAAGCTAGTGAAAAATTATCTAATTCTGAAAATTTAATCATTGTCATTGATGGTTTAGACGAAGTTGATCAAGAAGATAACGGAAATTTATTAAATTTACCGATGTATTTACCGGAAAAAGTTTACTTGATTCTCACCAGAAGACCTTATAATTCAGAAGATAAAAGATTAACTCTTTCCCCAAATACTAAATATACAGAATTGGATTTAAGGGACTATCAAGATAACAGTAAGGAAGATGTTGAAGAATATATTTGGGAATTTCTCAGTTTAGGAAAATATAAAGCAGGTTTAGAAAACTGGATTAATCAACAAAATGATTTAAGTAAACCAAAATTTGTAGATACTATCGCTGCTAAAAGTGAAAACAATTTCATGTATTTACGCTATGTGTTAGAAGCAATTGCAGAAGGATTTTATCAAGATGAAAAATTAGAAGAATTACCTAAAGGTTTAGAGGGATATTATGAGACTCATTGGCGCATTATGGGAATGACTACTAGACCCTTACCCAAGGATAAAATTAAAATCATTTATGTAATGTGTGCTTTAAAAAGTCCTGTATCCCGTGAGATGATTGTGAAATATTCCCAGGAAGATAATCTCACAGTACAGGAAGTTCTCAAAGGTTGGACACAGTTTTTACAGGAACAAAAAACCTATCAACCGCCCCGTTATCGCTTTTATCATGAGAGTTTCCGCGATTTTTTACAACGTCAGGATATTGTGGAAGCTGCGGGGGTAAGTTTACCAGAAATCAGCGCGGAAGTTGCTAAAAATATGGGTGAGGGATTAATACTATGAGTAACTTTCGCAGTTGGTTTGATGAACAGTCAGAGGAAGCAAAAGAACAGTTTTTAGGTGAATATCCCCGATTATTATTAGATGGGAAAGAATATGCAAAACTGTTTAAATTATTATCTAATTACTACTTTATTGAAGCTAAAATTAATCATCCCTCATTTGGAGTGCAAGCACTGATTGAGGATTATGATTTATTAGATACTTCTGAAATCAGGAATGATTCAAAATATACCGAAACAGTCAAAGCATTAAAATTAATCCCATATACTCTTTTTATAGCAGGAGATATTATTTCTCAAGATCAAAAACAACTCAAAGGACAGTTATCAGCACGATTAACGTATTTTGATTTACCAGAAATTCAAAATTTATTGGCACAAATTACTACAGATAAAAATATAGGTTTATATAGTCTAAGAGGTAGCCTCACACCTCCTGGTGGTGGGGGATTAATTCGTACTATATATGGTCATAGTAGCTATGTAAATGCAATTGCAGTGACACCAGATGGGAAAAGTCTTATTTCTGGTTCATCTGACAGGACAATCAAAATCTGGGATGTGGTGACAGGTGCTGAAAAGTTCATCCTCAGAGGCCATAGTGACTCGGTAAATGCAATTACAGTGACAACAGATGGAAAAAGCTTGATTTCTGCTTCATCTGACGAGACAATCAAAATCTGGGATGTGGGAACAGGTAGAGAGGAGTTTACTATCTATAGTCATAGTCGTTATGTAAATGCAATTGCAGTGACATCAGATGGGAAAAACCTTATTTCTGGTTCATCTGACGGGAAAATCAAAATATGGGATGTGGGAACAGGTATAGAGAAGTTCACCCTCAGAGGTTATAGTGGTTATTCAAATGCGTTAGAATTGACAACAGATGGAAAAACCCTAGTTTCTGGTTCATTTGACGGGAAAATCAAAATATGGGATATAGGAACAGGTGCAGAAAAGTTCACCCTCAAAGGTCATAGTAGATCAATAACAGCGATTGCACTCACACCAGATGGAAAAACCCTAGTTTCTGGTTCATTTGACGGGAAAATCAAAATATGGGATATAGGAACAGGTGCAGAAAAGTTCACCCTCAAAGGTCATAGTAGATCAATAACAGCGATTGCACTCACACCGGATGGAAAAACCCTAGTTTCTAGTTCGTTTGACGGGAAAATCAAAATATGGGATCTTACCCAGAAGACAGCAAGATTTTTTTATTTAATTCTTCAATATACAATTTTTGACGATAAAGTATCAGGCTTAATCTCTACTATTTCCAATGATTTTTCCTCAGTAAATGCAATCGCAGTGACACCGGATGGAAAAACCCTAGTTTCTAGTTCGTTTGACGGGAAAATCAAAATTTGGAATTTGGTAACAGGAGCAAAAGAATTTATGCTCTCTGAGCATATTTCCAGGATAAATACAATTATATTGATACGGAATGGAAAAACAGTGATTTCTTATTCTGATGATGGGAAAATCAAACTTTGGAATGTAGTAACAGGTGAAAAAATATTAAACATATCTAGAAATTATGGCATAGTCAATTACGTGATCTCACTTACATTTTCTAAAACTGCTCTTTTCGATGTAATAAATGTAATAAATAAAATAATAGAACTAATGATAAATGGTTACAATGTAATTTCTAGTGTTTATAATAGCACTATTGTACTCTGGGATATTTCCCTGTACAAAACAGGATTTTTAGATTTTATTTACGAACGTATTAAATTAATATTAATAATTCTCTTTGGTCAGAGTGATTGGGTAAATGTGATTGCACTTACACCAGATGGAAAAAATCTGATTTCTGCTTTATTGGATACTAAATTTAGTTCTAAAAATCCACTCATAATAATCGGATTACACAGTATTATTAGTTTAATTTCCTATAATCCTCTAATAGGGCTGTATACGAGACGAATTAAGTATGAAAACACAATCAAAATATGGGATTTAGAAACAGGAACAGAAAAGTTCACCCTTCAAGGTCATAGTAACTGGGTAAATGCGATCGCACTCACACCCGATGGTCAAACCCTGATTTCTGGTTCTGATGACAACACTATCAAAATCTGGGATTTAGCAACCAGAAAGGAAATAGCAACTTTCACCGGAGAAAGTCCTATAACTTGCTGTGCAGTTGCTCCCGATGGGGTGACAATTGTTGCAGGAGAACAATCAGGAAGATTACATTTTCTGCGTTTGCAAGGAAGGTGACAGATGAATAGTTTATCTTTCTCTGCTTCAGCAAAGAGTGAAAATTTTGTTGGTCGTGATTTTGTCTTCACTGCTATTAATAATTTTCTCCACCGTTACCCCAAGGGTTATTTCACCATTGTCGGTGTTCCCGGTAGCGGTAAAAGTGCCATTCTTGCCCAATTTGTGCGCCAAAATCCCCATACTATTTATTACAATGCCCAAATTGCTGGTAAAAATCGAGTTGAGGCATTTTTTCCAGAGGTTTGTACACAGTTAAATTTATTGTTAGAGAATTTATCTAGCACCCCTCCCCAACCTTCCCCGCAAACGATGACGGAGATAGGATTTATCAATGCACATGAGGGAAGTTGGTTATTTTCTACTTTATTGCAACAAGTCAGCGAGAATTTACCAGATCAGAAAATAATTATTGTGATTGATGGTTTGGATGGAATTGATATAAATAGTCAAGCTGTAGGCACGAATTTATTTTATCTACCGCGATATTTACCGGATCAAATTTATTTTATTTTCGCTCGTCGTCCCTATCAAAAATCCCATAGTGGCTTGTTAATTGAAGCACCTTCACAGATTTTAGATTTAGCAGATTATCCGGTGGAAAATCGGGAGGATATTAAAGCATATATTCGGAAGAAACGAACCGCAGAGACGCAGAGTTCGCAGAGAAATATAATTGAATTAATTAATGAAAATGAAGATAATTTTATGTATGTGCAGGAAGTTTTAAAAGCTATGGCTGATGGTTTTTATTCTGTCAATAATTTTGAGCAAATTCCCCCAGATTTAGAAAGTTATTATCAGCAACATTGGCAAAAGATGCAAGGTGATGGTTTATCTGATGTTGCGATGGATATTTTGCGGGTTTTAACTGCTGAAGAAACTCAACCAATGTCAACGGTAGCTATTAGTAAAATTATCAAGGCTGATGTTTTTGATGTGGCGGAAATTATGGAAACTTGGTTAGAATTTCTGCAAGAAATACACACAAATAAGGAAACTAAATATCAATTATATCATCACAGTTTCCGGTTATATCTTCATGATTACAGCACTTTGCGTAACATTTAAATACAATAATTAAAGGAATAATTTGCAAAATCAAGATGAAACCTGTCTCACTCGCGCAAAGTGCTGTATATCATTTTAGTTTTCCTGGTTTATTAATTGAAAGTTACTAAACCTGACATTCTGGATTTTTTTGATAATCAGGAGTAGCATCAGGATAAAAGGTACGAATACCACCTTTTTTAGCAACAAAAACATTAACAAATGTTTTGTTGTCATCAGTTACAGTCAGCAAACAAGCTTTAGATGTAGGTTCTGAATTGGGGTTATTTTTGTATGCTTTCGCTGCAATTGTTAAAATCTCTTCTGCATTGAGGGTGTAACCATATCCTTTTAGTGGATCATTCACAGTGCTTCCACCAACTTTCATTCTCACACCAAAGGAATAAACAGCACCTGGTTTAACTTCAGATGTACTCACAGACTTGGGTAAAATTCCAGCAATACGTTTATTTTGTAAATCCAAATAACGTCCAGCAAAATGTAAACCACCAATTTTATTTTTTTCTGGTTCACCACAAAAAACATGATCAAATCCTTTAGCATTAAACCAAAGATTAGTTAGATCTTCCAGAAATTCTTGATTAGAAGTTCTTTTGGGAAAAATATAACCCCCAAGATTATTTTTAATATTGCTGAAAACATCGGGAAAACTGTTAAACATGGTTTTAAAACTAGCGGGTTTAACTACTGTTCCCACTTCTCGACACAGTTGATTAACTGCTATATCAAACTTATTCAACACAGGAGGGGGAGGAGTTAAATCTTGTACACCACCAAATTTAACCTTGACAGGATTCTTTGTATTGTCAAAGAAAGGTAAAAATTCCTCTGCACTCACTAAACTGGGACTAAATAGAGTGGTGATGAAAAATAGTTCCGCTGCTAAAATTAAGCACCGAAATTCATGCAAATTTTTACAAATTTGAACATTGATGGTTTTAGACAAGAGGTTTAACATCATTGAAATCTCACTAGTATTTGAGTATTATTGTGAATACTTACACATTACTAATATGAAACTATATAGTAGTGTCAATTATTCTTAATAAATCTTAAAATTATTTGCTAATTAAAATCCATCATCCCCCCAAATTCTTCCATCATTCTTTCCAGTAGTTCTTCCATCATATCCTCTTTCATAGAACGGAGACTTTCTGGTCCTGCGAGAAATTCTTTAATAGTGATCTTTTTATCTTTAAAGTCTTGAACAAAATCACGAATTTCCACAACTATCTTAGTTTGAGCTTGCATGGTTTCCAGCATCAATTCAATACAATCAACACCTTGTTTAGCTGCTTTTTTGTAATCCGCAACCATTGATCCTTCCGGGGTATTTTTTGCTAACCGGAGTTCCTGTTTCAACTTCTCATATTGATTTTTGAGAATTTGATTGTGTTGTTCTATATTTCTACATCTGCGACTTAAATCATCTTCGCTATTATTATCAATTGTTTCTCCGACTTCATATTTACGTTCAATTTCCAAAAGTCGCGCTAAATCTCCATCTTGGTAAGCTTTATTAATTTCCTTCATTATTTCCGTGTGAGTCATTTGGGTTTCATTATCTTTAACCTTATCAGGGTGAAAAATTTCCGCTAACCGCAAAAATGTCTGTCGGATTTTTCTAGATTCATCTGTTCTCGCTACTGTGGGAGATTCTGAATCTTGTTCTGCTTCCCAAAATTGACGACGACGTTGATGATTTTCTTGAGAATCATTATCTTCAAATAGTTC
The DNA here is from genome assembly GCF_009712025.1 of Dolichospermum sp. UHCC 0406. NCBI lineage: Bacteria > Bacillati > Cyanobacteriota > Cyanophyceae > Nostocales > Aphanizomenonaceae > Dolichospermum > Dolichospermum sp. UHCC 0406. Next base: position 68,376 of record NZ_VILA01000032.1, on the reverse strand, counting down.
ATCTAATTCTTCATCATCATCATCTTCTTCTTCAATAGGTTTATAACTAATAATTCCTCCCATTTGTAAACTTCTGTACAATGATTGGATATTTTTCTGGGTTTGTTTACCCATTTTTTTCGTAGTTAAAATTTCGGCAAACAAAGCATGAATTTCTGCATCTAATTCGGCCATTGTTTTCATATTCGGACTAACTCGATGAAATACCTCTGTCGCTAACGAACGCATTTTTTCGACAAAGTTATTTAATTCTGTCCGCTTTTTCTTAATTTGCTTTAATAGAGATTGGTGTTCTTTCTCTAAACCCGCTAACTGGAGATGTAAGTCAGAAAGAGCTAGGGGAATTACTGTTGTGGAGGATACTGTTTTTGTTTTGCGTACCATAGCAGATGCAATTAAGTTTAGGTTTAATAAAAGAAATACATTTATTATTTTATTATTTTAAGTTAATTTTGACAATAATCAGGGTTCTCAGGTGGTAAATTTAGTTTTATCCTTAGTTCTCGATCATAACAGGCTTTTTCCCAATTTTTTGCAGATTTGACTTGTTCAGCAGTTAGATTTTTAGCTCCAATAAACTTAGCACAAATATATTTTTTAGAACTTGTAGCTTGATCAAAAACAAAAACATCACCGCACATTATAGCATCTTTGAGATTTGTTTTTTCTAAATCTGCTCCTTGAAATTCTGCATCTCTAAGTTCTGCTTCTCCCAAATTAGCTTCAGAAAGATAAGCATTTTGGAACTTAGCTTGTTTAAGATCTGCTTTTTGTAAATTAGCATCAATAAGATTCGTTTCTTGAAAATCTATTTCAGATAAATAAGCAGTATAAAAATTACTTTTATAAAGATTTGCTTTCCTTAAATTACTACATTCTTTTTCACGTTTACATTCTAATATTGAACCTTTAAAACTTGCATTAGCTAGTTGAGCATTTTGCAAATTAATACCACTTAAATCAAATCCATCAAGTTTTAAATCTCGTAACATTTCACCATTTTTATTCAAATGTTCTAAACCAATAATTATACTAACACCTGTAGCTTTTTGCTCAATAGCAGAATTAACCATTAACCAAACTTGTAAAGTTTGAAAATTTGCTTGTTTTTCTCGTTGTGGTGCTTCCCAGTAATATTTAAATACTGCAAAAATTAAACTAATTATAACTCCTTTTTCTAAAGCTGTAATCAGGATTTTTTTAAATAAAACTGCTTTAGGAAATTTTGAACCCCACTCTACCCATTCTTTGAGAATCCACCATTTTGGTGGATATTGGGGAATGAATTTATGATTACAAATATATGTTTCATATAAACGGCGGTAAGTTTCGGTAGATAACCCAACTTTTTCTGCTTCTTTTTCTAACAATGCAAAGTGATATTCACGAGTTAAAGGATCAGAAATTTCTGTAATAATCAAAAATTTTTCTCGCAATTCTTTAACTTCTGCTATTTCTTGCAAATGTAAATGTTTGTCCACTTGAGAACTATTCTGTTGTTTAGATTTATCTGTACTCATTGCTCAAATATATCCTCGTGATTTTTTAAGACTATGCCAAAATTTTAAATGCTAAGAAAGACGTTTTATAAAACGTCTCTACATTATTTTTCACTAGATATCTATTGATTATGGAAAAAGTCTTCGACATCCTTTACAAATTTCTATTTCTCTCTGGGTATTAGCATTACGACAAATATTATCACACTGCCTTTTTAAAGCAGCAAATACTATAGTTGAAGCCGTTGAACTTGAGGGTGCAGTCAAAGTAGCTAACATTAAAGTTGGACTACTTGTTTGTTGTTTGTCAGGAGTAGTAACTTCAAAATCAAATTTGTGATTACCAATACTGTTTGCTGTTGTGTGAAATTCATCATCTATTTCTTCACCGCTTAGTAATTGCGATAAAAGTCGAATAGATTCTTCACCTCGTAAGATGGATTGTGTTAACTCTTTTGCTAACTCTTTATCCTCATCACTTAAATTATCCCATGTAGAGGGGAGTAAAATTTTGTCTGCCATAAGTAGAAATGTAACTGGAATAAATCAGATATACCATAACTAGTATATATCTCTTGTATTATAATAATAATTTTTTTTAAGTAAAATAACATAGGGCAAACAAATGTACTCTTGTTTTTTCAGGTTTTGATTAATACCTTATTATCAATGAGTCATTTTCAGATAATTACTCAACTCAAACCCCTTCACAGTCAGCAATTCCCGCACTTTATGACTCAATAAAGCTTTTAATTCTATTTCACCACCGTTATTTATCTCAGTATTCACTAAATCAGGATGAGAATAAATTTCTACTAATTCCGCTTCTATTTGCGGTATCAAACCGAGTAAATATTCTTCGCTCATGTCACCAGTTTGTAACAATCCATAAACCCTGTCAGCAAATTTAATTTGATTCGCTTTTAATAAACCTTCTCCATAACGACGTAATTGTCCAAAAACAATAGACCAAATTATTTTAGTGAATAAATTACGGTTATCAATTTTGATGTTTTTGCTTAATTCTTCTGAAGGTAGACGAATAAATTTAATCTTAAATTCCGCGGCAAATTCTGTTAAAATATTCAAAATTACAGGATGTACATGAAGGTGTAAATGTCCATCAACATGAGCAAGATTTAAACCAGAATCCCGAAATTTTTCTAATTGAGCAGATATTTCTAATCGCAATTCTGCACGGGTAGCTTGATTAAATTGATAACTTAATCCTGCTTGGGTGGGATTATTAGAGAAATTCCCTTGAGAGTCTACTAAATTGGGAATTTGTGCAGGTGGTAAAACCGATTTACCGCACACTAAAACCAGGTGTAACCCCACTGCTAAATGAGGATGATTTTTTGCCAGTGCGATCGCTTCTTGTGCAGCATCACCAGTTACCATTAAACTAGTGCTAGTTAAAATCCCTTCCGCATGGGCTTTAATAATCGCTGAATTTACACCCTGGGAAAACCCGAAATCATCAGCATTAATAATTAAATAAGACATTGGTAAAAAGTGATTGAAATCAAAAAATGTCAGAATCAGGATACCCAGGATTAAAGGATTAACAGGATTAATTAAAAAATACTCAGCAGATAATTCAATTAAATTAAATCCTGAACATCCTTAAATCCTGTAAATCCTGATTCTGACAATTTACCTAGCTAAAGCTTGAGTCCGACGTTCATTCAAATAACCAAAGAACTCCTTACCTTCCCGCAAACGACGCACTAACATTTGTCTATCAGCCAACATTTCCCGCACAATGGGAATAATCGCTTTGGGACGGAAGTAAAACTTGCGATACATTTGTTCAACTGAATCTTCAATTTCCGCACTAGAAAGACTTGGATATTGCAAAGTTGAAGTTTGAATACCAGAAGTTGCTACTAAAGACTCATTCGCAAACCAACCCTTTTCTCTGGCCTGTTCATACAACTCTGTACCAGGATAAGGTGCAGCAATAGAAACTTGAATTGTATGGGGACTTAATTCACAAGCAAAACGAATTGTTTCTTCTACAGTTTCCTTAGTTTCTATCGGCAACCCGATAATAAAAGTTCCATGTACAGTAATACCAAGTTTGTGGCAATTCTTCATGAATTCTCGCGCCACTTCTAGCTTAATGCCTTTTTTGATATTATTGAGAACTTCTTGATTACCAGATTCAAAACCTACCAATAACAACCTTAAACCGTTATCCCGTAAAGTTTTGAGAGTATCATAATCTAAATTAGCACGGGCATTGCAACTCCAAGTTAAATTGAGTCGCTTCATGTGTTTACTAATAGCGATCGCTCGATGTTTGTCAATGGTAAAAGTATCATCATCAAACATATACTCCCGCACCTTGTCCCCAAAGAGAACCTTGGCTTCTTCCATTTCTCTACCTACGGCATCGGGGCTTTTATGACGGTATAAATGTCCGCCAATAGTTTGCGGCCACAAACAAAAAGTACATTTTGCTGGACAACCACGCCCAGTATAAAAAGAAATGTAAGGATGTTGCAAATAGCCAATAAAATATTTGCTAATATCCAAATCGCGGGCATAAACTGGCAACACACTGGGCATAGCATCCCAGTCATGAATTAAAGGACGTTCTTCCGTTTGGTGAATATTCCCCAACTTATCCCGGTAACTCAAACCCTTGATTTCATCCCAAGGTTTCCCTTCTGCCAATTCTTTACAGGTATAATCAAACTCATTGCGACAGACAAAATCAATAACCGGATTTTCCCGTAAAGTTGCCTCTGGTAAAACCGCAACGTGCGCCCCTACAAAGCCAATTTGCACATTGGGATTTTGCGCTTTGATCGTTTCTGCACACTTGACATCATTAGCCAAAGAAGGCGTGCTGGTGTGCATAATCACCAATTCATAATCCTTGGCAATTTTCAGCACATCATCCACTGTCTGCCCATGAGGAGGTGCATCAACTAACCTACTGCCAGGAACTAAAGCCGCAGGTTGTGCTAACCAAGTCGGATACCAAAAAGAAGTAATTTCTCGTTTTGCTTGATACCGCGCCCCCGCACCACCATCAAAACCATCAAAAGAAGGTGGACTCAAAAATAAAGTAGTTTTCATGAATATTTTTCTTGTCAGTTGTTAGTTGTTAGTTGTTAGTTGTTAGTTGTCAACTTAAGCCAACCAGGGAATGAATTCCCTGTCTAAAAGCTAAACTCGGTTAAAACCGACTACTTTGACATAAATAGGATAGTTTTTGATCTTGAGTTAACCAGAGTGCGTTTTAACGCACTTTAGCTTTTAGACCGGAACTTAAGTTCCGGGCGGATTTGTTCCCCATACCCTATTTCCTAACTAGCTTTAGCATTCACACCCATGAGGTTTTCAATCAGGGAAACAACATCACTACGAGTGAGTTTTTCCTTACCACTAGCCAAAGCATCTAGAGTACCATGAGCTAAAGCCAGAGGAATTTGGCAAAATTGCAAAGCCGGTCCATTTGGCAAAGAGTTCGTATAGGCATCTGCTAGGATGAGATTGCGACGGGCATATTTTTGGAGATGATCATTATCCCAACCTGCTGGGTAAAAATTGACTCCACGAGTTAAATCCTCACCATTGTTTCGCAGAATATTTACTGCTTGCAAACCCCTACCAAATCCTATGGCTTGAGTGCGGTTGCTTTGAGTTCCATCATACCAATTCCATAAATCTGAGAGTAACAAGCCCACAGCACCAGCCACCCCAAAAGTATAACGGTCTAAATCCGCCTCTGTTTCTATTTGCCAATTTCTATCTGCCCAATAAGCCATTCTATCAGCCATTGCGGCTGTTGCATCCCAAATTCGCGGGGCAATGCTTTCGGGTGCTAATATTGACCATTCTCTAATGCGTAAACTGACTTCTTGTAAAGAATTTTCGTAACCTTTAAATCCTACAGAGAAAGCATCAAGGGGAAAACCATCTATTCCCGCTTGCAATGTTAGACTAATATTCTGCAACAGGCGTTTTTTAGTCCCATTATCCAAGTTTGGATCATCTTCAATTTGGTCAATGGCGCGCATACACAAGTATGCTGATGCCACTGCTTCTTGTAATCCTGATGGTAAAATACTAATTGGGATATAAAAAGTTCTACTAGTTTCTTTAAGGATTTGCAACGCATCTCCACGTAAATCCATTTTGTTCACTCCTCTCTTGATTTGCACACCACACCTAATTTCGGACTTTTCAATAATACTAGATTTAGTATTGATTAAATCTTAAAAACCATAGACACTCTAGAATTTAATCTAGGAATACATAGTTTATAGTGTCGCATTTAACACAATTTTCCAGCTTATCAAAGCTTAGTACAGTATATAAGGTTTTGGTAACAATAACCTTGTCTACAAGGATAGAAATAAGAACACCAAAGTTCTTAGGCTGAAGTATTGCAGAAGTGCCGATAGAGTCACTTATTTTACCAGGATGTGGATTTTATTGTTTAGTATATGATTTTATGATTTAAGCTGTATTGTTCTATAGTTTTTTATTTGTCTGAATCAGGATACTCAGGATTAAAGGATTTACAGGATGTTATTGGATGATTTTTGGTGGGAAGTTGGTGATTTTATTTGTCTTATTAAACTCTCATATTTTCAATTTGAAAATTGATTATTAAATATTAAATGAATATTTAAAATATGACATTTAAAACCAACATCCTGCAAATCCTAAAATCCTGGATATCCTGATTCTGACAATTGAGAGATTCATATCCCCGACTGCTTAAAGAAGTCGGGGATATGGAAGATTAAGCCACAACTTCCACTGGTTTGGCTTCCGGTAACAACCGCTTCACACCTTGCTTGACAAAAGCTTCCAAAACAGCCATTTTTTGATTTTGCTGGAATACAGTTTGCAAAACTTGACGCAGTTTGTCGAGATTTAAAGCACTTCCCGATTCTAAAGCAATTTCTTGCTGTTCAAAATATGCCACTAAACTTAATCCCGCTACTCTTGTCAGGTAAGCAGCACTAACTCCCTCTACCATTCCTCCAGCGACAAAGGTAGCAACATTAGTTTTCAGAATACCCGTTACAGCCCTAGTTGAAAGTTCCACTAAACCTAATTTCAACATCAAACTTCCCATAGTTCCCGCTACTTGTTGCGCTTGTTCCCAGGAAATTTTCTGCTGATAAATATTACCCAAATCTATCACCATTTGAGCAGTAATCGCCGCAGTTGCGAGAATATCTAAAGCTGGTACGGGATTAGCAAAAGCTGCCGCCGCTGCAATCCATTGATATTGTTCTATAAAAGGTGTGGCTTGATCTCTTCTCACACCATTTAAACAATTTTTGGCTTCGGCTTTGAGTAATAATACCTTGCGATTTGTGGTATTACAAACTAGCTGTTCTCCTTGCTGTCCCACAACCGCTGCTAATTGTTGTGTTAATTGCTGGATATCTGGCGTTGGTTGTTCCATCCATTCTTGGCAAGAACCATCTTCTTCATGTTTCCGCACTTTCACAGGTACGGGAGAAGCCGCAGTCGCAACTACATTTGCACCAATGCGCTGTTTTAATGATTGAAAAACTGTAGCGCGTTCATCAGGTTGATATTGATCTTGTTTGTTGAAAACCAGCAAACTTGGTTGTTTTGTGGCTTTTAGCTGTTGTAAAACCTGAAATTCTGAATCTGTTAAATCACCGTTGGTCAGAAATAAGACAAAATCAGATTTCTGCATTTCCGATAAAGTGACAACATCAGAATTTTCACCAGCTACGGAAAATAAAGGCGCTGTTTCCGCAAAATGCAAAGACATTCCCGGAATAGTTGGGGCAGTTTTTAGAACTTCAATAACTGTACTTTTACCTACAGATTTACCACCAGTAACGGCCAGGTTAATTTCCTTTCTATCCAGTTCTAAGGGCAATTTAGCGAGATTTTCGCGGAGAATTGCTAGGTGAGGATGATTGACTGCTTCTTGTGCCAGTTGATTAATTATTACTTGGGTTTGAGCGATCGCTTTATCCACATCTGCCCGATTGACAACTATATCATTTAGCTGTTCACCTAATTGGGGCTGATTTTTATTGAACAACCACAAACCCCCACCGACAGCCAAAGCACTCAGGAGTCCGAATTCTCCCACTTGCACCATTGAATCATGCCAACTGTCTAACATCCACAGGGAGAACGATAGTCCTAGTCCTCCCACTAAAATCGGTCGCTGTAACTTCACAATTGTGATTCTCCACGCGAGGAAAAAGCTTTTACCTCACTTTAGCTTAACCGACAGAAGCCCCACGCTCACTATACCGGAGCGTGGGATGAATACAATACGCGCGAGTGAGGAATTGCCCAACGGGCGAAATTGAACGTAGTTCAATCAAGATCGTTGGTCAATGACGAATGAACATTTTCCGCTTTGAGAGAATCTATCCAATCTTCGACTAAGGACGTAATAGTTTTATCTTTGACTGCGGCGTAAGTTTGCAATACTCGCATCCTTCTTTCGCTGATTCTCAGACTTAATCTTTTATTTTTCATAAAGAGGTGGCAAATGGCTATCCTTTATGTTATGCTATAAACAGGTCGAAAGGAAACAAAAAACATGAGAACATCTTATCAATACCGTTTGCAACCAACGAAAGAACAAGCCGAAAAGATTGATAAAACATTAGATATGCTACGGTATCAGTACAATTATCAACTGGCTCAACGCTTCCATTGGTACGAACAAAACCGTTCTCCTATTGATAGATGTTCCATTTTCGTTTGTCATTTACCAGAACTCAAGGATAAACCGAATTATTACAGCCAAAAAGCATCATTAACCAAACTTAAAAAAGACCGTCCTTGGTACACAACAATTCATTCTCAGGTGCTACAAGAAGTCCCCAAGAAGGTCGAGATAGCCTTTGACCGATGGTTAAAAGGTGATGTGAATGGTAAAAAATCAGGCAAGCCTAGATTCAAAGGTGCGGGTCAATACAAAACTTTTACCTACCCCCAATTCAAGCAGCATCACTTTACTAATAACAGAATTACGTTATCAAAAATAGGTGATATTAGAGTAATTGTTCATCGTCAAATTCCAGATGGATTTGAGATTAAAACTGTATCTGTCACTAAAAAAGCAGACGGGTATTATATCACTCTAAGCCTTGATGATAAAAGAGTTCCAACGGTTAAACCTGATTTTAATGCTAATAATATTGTTGGTATTGATGTAGGATTAATTGATTTTATTGTTGCTTCTGATAATACCAGAATTGCAGCCCCTAAGTTTTTACGCAAGGCTGAACGCAAATTAAAAGCTGCACAGCGCCGCGTCTCTCGTAGGAAGAAAGGTTCTAATCGTCGTAAAAAAGCGATAAAAAAACTGGGTATTCAACATAAGAAAGTATCAGATACCCGCAAAGATTTCCACTTTAAAACTGCAAACGATTTACTCAAAAAGTATGATGTAGTAGCTGTTGAAAAGTTCAATATAAAAGGACTCGCTAAAACAAGATTGGCAAAAAGTATTAACGATGCTGGTTGGGGACAATTTATTTCAATACTAACAGTCAAAGCCGAAAATGCTGGACTCCAAGTAATCGCTGTAAATCCCAATGGTACAAGTCAAGAATGTTCTAGTTGTGGTCAAAAAGTTAAAAAGCCGCTATCCCAAAGAATACACAATTGCCCTAACTGTAAGGTCAGTTTGTGCCGGGATCTAAATGCGGCTGTAAATATCAAGAACCGTGGGGCGCACGGTCTTAAAGCTCGGTCAATGTCTTCATAGAAGAGTCGCCGAGAAGCCCACACTCACCTGTTCGCGCAAGCGTGCCGCAAGGCATAAGGGAGTGTGTGGAGTACGTCACTCCAAAACCTGCTACTCGGATTGAGGTTGGTGAACAAACGTCTTTTGATTTTGAAGACTCGCAAGCGGCTAAAAGCATTCTTTTTGCTATGTATAAACAATACATCAATTTTTCTTAATTAATTGTTGTATCTAGTGATAAAGTCAATGTTAACATATTAACTTTTCTTGAAATGACAGGTAGATAGGATAAATAGTCTGCTCACTAATTATACAGGTGAAATCAGTGAATAAAACAGCAAGCCAATTAGTCTTAACTTTCGGAATACTAGCATTGACAAGCAGTTTTACAAATACGCTTGGTCTTGCCCAAAATATTCAAAAACCAAGTGAAGCGACAAAAGTTACTAACTCTGCCACTGACGCACTTATCAAAGTAGATGGTTCTAGTACCGTATATCCCATTACCCAGTCCATAGCTAAAGCATACCAAGCCAACCTAAAAAATAATAGTCAAATACAAGTAAATATTTCCGGTACTAGCGGTGGGTTTGAAAAATTTTGTACTCGTAAAATAGATATCAATAATGCTTCTCGGCCAATTAACCAGTCAGAAATGGCAGCTTGCAAGAAAAATGGCGTAAGTTACATGGAATTACCCATAGCTTTTGATGCCGTAACCATTGCTATTAACCCCCAAAACACTTGGGCAAAAGACATTACAGTAGCCGAATTGAAAAAAATCTGGGAACCTGCGGCTGAAGGAAAAATTACAAAATGGAATCAAGTCCGAGATTCTTGGCCAGACCGCCCAATTAAATTATATGGTCCTGGTGGTAAGTCTGGAACTTATGATTATTTTACCGAAGCAATTGTCGGTAAAGCCAAAGCCAGTCGCAAAGATTACACAGCCAGTGAAAATGATGAAATTTTAGTTACTGGTGTTAATAAAGACCCTAATGCTTTGGGTTACTTTGGTTATGCCTACTACCAAGAAAACAAAGATAAGTTAAAAGTTTTAGCAGTTAATAGTGGTAAAGGTGCCGTTTTACCATCACCAGAAACAGTAGAAAAAGCCAAATATCAACCACTTTCTCGACCTCTATTCATATATGTCAATCTTCGGTCTAGTAAAAACAAAACTTTAGTGTATAACCTTGCGGATTTCTACATTAAAAATGCGGCAAAAATAGTCAGTTCTGTTGGCTATGTTCCCTTATCAGAGGAAGCTTACAAACTTAATTCTATCCACTTGTATAAAGGCAAAGCCGGAACAGTATTTGGTGGTAAATCGGAGTTTAACCTAACTATTGGGCAATTGTTACGCAAACAAAAGCAATTTTAGTAATTAATAAAAATCATGACAATTAGAGTAGGAATCAATGGATTCGGGCGCATGGGAAGGTTGTCCGTTCGCGCTGCTTGGAATTGGCCAGAAATACAATTTGTCCACATTAATGAAACCAAAGGTGGAACAGAAGCCGCAGCACATTTACTCAAATTTGATTCTGTACATGGGCGTTGGACACCAGAAGTAGAAGCGGTCAAAAACCAAGTTGTTATTGATGGTAAATCTCTCAGTTTTACTGAATATTCTCAACCGGGTGAAGTTCCTTGGGAAGATTTTGGGGTTGATATAGTTTTGGAATGTTCTGGTAAGTTTAGAACCCCCGCTACCCTTGATCCATATTTTAAAAGAGGTGTGCAGAAGGTAATTGTTGCTGCACCTGTTAAACAAGAGGCTTTAAATATTGTCATGGGGGTAAATGATCACCTCTATCAAGCTGATAAACATCATTTATTAACAGCAGCTTCTTGTACTACTAATTGTTTAGCCCCAGTCGTAAAAGTAATTCATGAAGGTTTAGGAATTAAACATGGAGTAATTACCACAATTCACGACAATACTAATACTCAAACTATTGTAGATGCACCTCATAAAGATTTGCGTCGGGCTAGGGCTACAAGTATGTCATTAATTCCCACTAGCACAGGTTCAGCCACAGCTATTGGGTTAATTTATCCAGAATTGAATGGTAAATTAAATGGTTTAGCCGTGCGTGTACCTTTGTTAAATGCTTCTCTCACAGATTGTGTATTTGAAGTTGAACGTTCGACCACAATAGCCGAAGTTAATGATCTATTAAAAACTGCATCTGCACAAAAACCGTTAATAGGAATTTTGGGTTATGAAGAACGTCCTTTAGTTTCTATTGATTATAAAGATGATCCTCGTTCTGCAATTATTGATGCCCTTTCGACAATGGTTATCAACGAAACTCAGGTGAAAATATTGGCTTGGTATGACAATGAATGGGGTTATGTTAACCGCATGACTGAATTAGCACGAAAGGTGGCGTTAAGTTTGCAGAAATAATGGTTTTCTAGGGGTGGGTTTTCAGTCCTACCCCATAAAGATTTTTGCACGCAGAGAGAATGAGGGTTTTTAGTTTGTATTTACAATTTTGAATTTTTAATCATGGCTTCTACTACTGCTTCTAATTCTAATTTCAAGAATTATATTCTGGTGACACTGGCATACTGGGGCTTCACTTTGACTGATGGGGCTTTGCGAATGTTGGTTTTGCTCTATTTTAATAAAATTGGTTATACACCTATTCAAATTGCCTCTCTGTTCCTGTTTTACGAGGTATTTGGAATTGTTACAAACTTTCTCGGCGGTTGGATTGGTTCTCAGTTTGGGTTAAAAGTAACTCTTTATACTGGGATTGGATTACAGGTGTTTTCTTTAATTATGCTGTCTTTTCTGAATCCAGGGTGGGCGCAGTGGCTTTCAGTCCTTTATGTGATGGTTGCACAGGCATTTTCGGGAATTGCTAAGGACTTAACGAAGATGAGTTCTAAAAGCGCCATTCGCTTGGTTGTGCCTCAAGATGCCCAATCTTCTTTGTTTAAGTGGGTAGCTGTACTCACAGGTTCTAAGAATGCTTTGAAAGGTGTTGGTTTCTTTCTTGGTAGCGCCCTTCTCAGTTCTGTGGGTTTTATTCATTCCCTGTGGATTATGGCTGGGGGACTGGCTTTAATTATGTTTTCTGGGTTAATGCTGCCCAAAGCCATGGGTAAAATCAAGAAAAAGGTCAAATTTAGCCAACTTTTCTCTAAAAGCGCAGAAATAAATATTCTCTCGGCGGCGCGATTCTTTTTATTTGGATCTAGAGATGTATGGTTTGTTGTGGCTTTACCAGTGTTTTTACGTGGGACTTTGGGCTGGTCTTTTTATCAAGTGGGGGGATTTTTAGCTTGTTGGGTGATTGGTTATGGGATTATTCAATTTTTAGCACCAACACTCATGCAGCGATTTGGTTCTGGTCGTCCACCTCAATCTCAAACTATTCGATTCTGGACATTTACATTAACGGCTGTTCCCGGTGCGATCGCTCTGGCATTACAATTAGGTTTACCCGCTAATATCGTAATTATTGCTGGACTTCTCGTTTTTGGTGTCGTATTTGCTTTCAATTCCGCTGTCCATTCCTATTTGGTTTTAGCATTTACTGATGATGATAAGGTCGCTTTAAATGTGGGTTTTTACTATATGGCAAACTCCGGTGGTCGTCTTGTGGGTACAGTTTTATCCGGTTTGGTTTATCAAATATTTGGCTTAGTTGGTTGTCTGTGGACATCAATGTTTTTCGTATTCGCAGCAGGTTTAGTTTCTCTGAAGTTACCTAATCCTCAACCTAGTAAATCTATAGCTTGGAAAACTGGAGACGGAGAATAATATTTCCCAGTCTAAAGATATGCTATGTAAACAGGTATATCCTACTGTAGTGAGATGACTCCAGAATTTATTTGAGTTTAAATATGGTAGTGGGCAATTGGTGACAGTTTTTGCCTCTTGCCTAAATACTAATTTGTAATAAATACAGATTTTATAATGACAACAAGATCCCCGACTTCTCTAAGAAGTCGGGGATCTGAAACTAAATTTATAGAGGTTAATTAAGTGGAATATGTAACTAAACAACCAACTATAAAACGCCTTTCTTTTCTGGATCGCTTTTTGACATTGTGGATATTTCTGGCAATGGCAACTGGAGTGGGTTTAGGCTATTTTTTCCCCACTATAGAAGTTTTTATTAATCATTTTCAAGTAGGAACTACTAACATTCCCATTGCTATTGGTTTAATTTTGATGATGTACCCACCCTTAGCAAAGGTAAAATATGAAGAATTAGGAGATGTATTTCGTAATAAAAAAATTCTTGGACTATCGTTATCACTAACTTGGATAATTGCCCCAATAGTTATGTTTACGCTTGCCATGCTTTTCTTACGTGATAAACCTGAATATATGACTGGGTTAATCATGGTGGGAATAGCCCCTTGTATTGCTATGGTAATTGTCTGGAGTGAATTAGCTAAGGGAGATACTGAATATACAGCCGGACTGGTTGCTTTTAATAGTATTTTTCAAATTCTCTTTTACAGCGTTTATGCTTGGTTTTTTCTGGCGATTTTACCGCCTTTATTTGGCTTACAAGGAACTATTGTCAATATCAGTATTGGGGAAATTGCCAACAGCGTTTTTATCTATTTAGGTATTCCTTTTCTGGCTGGATTTATGACTCGCTTTATTTTAGTAAAAGCTAAAGGTAAGCAGTGGTATCATCAGCAGTTCATTCCCAAAATCAGTCCGATTACTTTAATTGCTCTTTTATTTACAATCATGGTAATGTTTAGTTTAAAGGGCAATTTGATTGTGCAGATTCCTCTCGATGTTGTCCGCATTGCCATTCCCCTAATTATCTATTTCCTATTCATGTTTTTGAGTAGTTTTTACCTAGCATGGAAAATTAAAGCTGACTATGCCAAAGCTGCTAGTGTGGCATTTACCGCTGCTGGTAATAATTTTGAATTAGCAATAGCTGTAGCTATTTCTGTATTTGGGATTAAATCTGGTGTGGCTTTTGCTGCTGTGATTGGACCATTGGTAGAAGTGCCAGTCTTAATTAGTTTAGTCAGTGTATCTTTCTGGATCAAGAAACATTTTTTTCGCGCATCTCCACCAATAGGATTATAATTAAATACGTTTGATCTACTATTGATTTATTTAAATTTAATGAAAGTTGCTGATTTAATTACCTGGTTTGAAGAATGGGCAAATCCCGCTTGGTGCGAAAGTTGGGATAATTGCGGTTGGCAGGTTGAACCCGGTGTTTTGTCTACAGAAGCGCGGGTTTTAGTGTGTTTAACTCCGACTTTAGCCGTAATGCAGGAAGCGATCGCTCTCCATGCTAACCTAATATTTGCCCATCATCCCCTCATTTTTCACCCTCCCAAATCTTTCCGCACCGGGGAAGCCTTAACAGAAATGGTGCGGTTAGCTTTTACCCATAATATTGGAATTTATACCGCCCATACTAATTTTGACCAAGTGGCAGATGGAACTGCTGACGTTTTAGCGCAACTTCTGGAACTTCAAGAAGTATCACCTATTGTTCCTACCCAAGCAGGTTTAGGTTATGGGCGTGTAGGAATGCTAAAACCCACTTTGACATTACAAGAGGTAATTAATAATATTCAAACTCAATTAAATCCGCCCCATTTAATTTTCTCCCCAATGGCTGATTTACAACAGCAAATTTCACGGGTAGCTGTTTTAGGTGGTTCTGGTGCAGGTTATATTTCAGCCGTAGTTAAAACTAATGCCCAAGTTTACTTAACGTCTGACTGTAAATTTCATCAATTTCAAGAAAGCCGTGATCGTGGTATTATATTAATTGATGCTGGACATTATGCCACAGAACGCCCAGCGTGCGATCGCTTAGTCCAGAAATTTCAAGCCCTTAACTTAGATTGGGTCAAATTGAGCCAGCAAGATGAAGATTTCCGCCAGTTTTTATCCTAGTTAGATCACCGTAAACTATCCAGACCAATTGACACTCTCAGATCTAAAGACACTGAGATTCTTTAATCAATGAGCCAACTTACAATTGCTGGATTACTCCAACAAAAACAGAGGTCGATTCTCCTAAAGCGTTAATTCCGGTATGCCCTACCGTACTCGATTTTTGTATTTCATTTTTCACCAAATTTAGCTTTCCTAAACTGCAATACTGTTAGGTATGACTACGCACTCAACCAAATTAGTTAAGTTTTTACGTTGTTTAGTTATACTTAAATTGTGGAACTTTTAAAAGTATATCACACCTACTGTTACTAGTCAAGAGCTTGAGCGAATAAATTCGCCCGTGTCGCTTATATCTCAGCACTAAAGTGACTGAGCTTTACGCTTACCGAGTAATCTTGTAATACTTACATCTTGCTTCCGTAACGCCCTGGGGATATTATTCAAAAATTTATACAAAAAAAATTATTCACGGTTAAGAAATTAGAAACAATGTTATCATTTTCATTAATACAGATTTTAACCCTGGCGAAAATCTTTTAGAGATCAGCCACTGGTTTGTCTGTACTTGGCTAGATAGTCTAGTTAAAAGGCAAAAAGCTATGTTATATCGCCACCGGGGATCTGCTGTCACCGTATCGGGAAGAGTGATGGTAATAACAGTTCCCAACTCCGTCACCTCCCCCTCATAATTAATTTCTGGGGCAGCAGGTTGTAAAAATGTTTCCCCAATCGGTAATTCTACTAGAGTCCCTGGGGCTGGTGAATGGACATGATAGCGATTTTGTAACTCTTCTAAACAAGTTAAGTCAGCCAGATAACTTGGAGAACCATGCACAAAAATCACGTGTTGCGGGCGTAAATTATGAATTAGCTGGGTTGTTCCTGGTCCATCACTATGTTGCGCTAACAGATAACTTTCAAATTTTGTCGGTGCTAAATATTCTGGATTAACTGGAATATCAATTTTTTCAGGTAAAAGAATTAACCAATTGCCTGTGTTTGGTTGACAATATTTACGTAAATCTGCGGAAGAATCTGTAAGAACAATACAAGGTGATGTCCCTAAAGTTGCTAGATTTTCTGGCTTTAATCTTCTTACACGGGGTTTTACTCGTTCATCCCAAAATAAAGGTTGGTGACGGGCGAAATTTTGAACTGCGGCGGGAAGATGTGGTAAAAGTTCTAAATAGGCATCACAACCAGCAGCTACAGCACCATCAACCCAAATGTCTACATCTCTACCTGTAAAGTGGTGATGGGAACGTAACAGCATGAGTAATTCTTGACCTAAACCTAAAGCCGGAGTTGGTAAAATTACTGAATAACTCTCATCTGTTCTACCGGCACTAATGGCGCGATGAATCCTTTCTGCTAGTTGATTTTCTTGATTGCGGCGATGGGTATGGCGAGATGTCCCATAACTACCTTCAATTAATAGCACGTCTAAATTTAAACCCCGGAGTTCATCTAGTCGCAACCCTTCGACTAAACGGGAGTTGGATAGGAAAAAATCACCTGTGTAAAGTAATTTATAATCACGGTTGGGGGTGTGGTAAGTGAGGAGAATCGCCACAGCACCGGGTAAATGACCTGCGGGAAATAATTCTACTATGAGATCTTCTCTGATTTCTATGGGCGATCGCAATGGTAATGCCTGACAAAATGAGAGAATTCCTGGTAGTTCTTCATCTGGCCAATTTAGCGGTAATAACTTCGTTGTCACCTCACTAGCATAAATAGGTAATAGGGGAAAAGCTTGATGCAGTGTTAATAAGCCTCTAGCATGATCTGGATGGGCATGACTAACCAGAACTAAATCAGCTAACATACCATGCTGTGCCGATTTAGTCAATTCCTGCGATATAGGAGAAATATTTGTCAAGCCGAAATCTAACATGATCCGATGTGGACCCATTCTGACCAGTAGACACACCCCTTCATCTTGATGCTGAACACTATAGGGAAAGCATTCTAACTCATTAGTGGTTTCGACCGCATCAATTGATATATTATTCATCCTTTGCTCCTCCCCTCCATCAAACTATTGGCTGAGAAAGTTGGCTTTTAGCAATATTCCTCTGCAAAGTTCAAAGAAGTGGGAATCCTAAGTTGTCACTCTTGTTAATGTGCAGAACCATTACCATGATAATTATCGGAATCATAAAAGCCATTTTTCGTACCAAAAAATAAGCACGAAACCGTAAATATAACCGTTAAACCCACTAAAATTAGTTTGATATCCATTGATTTTATCCCCTTAACTTCGGACTTTTTGATCTTAATATCGTGTTTTTGCATTTGGGCAAAATCACTAGAAAATCTTTACCATGCTTGGGTTATTGTAAATATAGCACATTCAACCCCAGCATTACAGGGCAATCTCTTCTCCACGCTCAGTAAAGCGGACATCTTTAATTTTCCACTGAGAATTACTAATTAATGTTTTGCGGACACTACTAAACAATGCAAACTGTTCACAACTAGAAAGAGAAGATACTTGTCTTTTTGAATCTGGTGCGACTCGTAAGTCAACAATCGCAACACCATTTTTTACATTAACGCGATAACCAGATACGCTGAAATCTGCTGTATTTTGTTCTTTGAATATTTTACCTATGGCCTCATTCATGGGTTCTGCTGCGGAAACGTCAGCTTTTTGAGGAATTAGCTCTTGACATTGGGCATCACTTGTGTATACGGTGACGTTTGTAGTTTTACCAGAGATTGCTTTAGTATTGGAATTACTGGTATATGGTTCAACTACGGGGGTTGGAGACTTTTGTACTTTTCTTTGGGGACTGGGGTTAATTTTGCTGGTTGGTGTTGTTTCTGGAGTTGGGTTATTAGCGGTATTGTTAGAATCACAACTGCTAATAACAGTGCAGGATACAACTAAAAATAATGATAAAATAGCTTGTTTGTAATTATACATATAGTAATTCCGTTGGATTTTTACAAGAAAGAGTGGAGGGGGAAGGAAAGAAAAAACCTAAATATCAATGATAACTACTTTTCCTACCATCCTATTTTATGTCACAGTATTTAATTTCTTGACTGATTAAATCAATAACTTCTAAAATATTCATACAAACACTTGAATGAACATTTCCAATTTAACATTACTTCAATGTTAAACGCTTTTGTAAATTCAACCACATTTGATAACAAGCACTCCATTCAACAAAGTCTACGTCATCTCCTAATTGTCCGGTTTTAAATTGGTGATGAAAATCTTCAGATGATAATTGATAATGTTGCTCAAATGCTTGTAAATCTGTCTCTAATTCTTGAATTTGTACTTGAATATTATTTTTTTCCTCAATCATACCTAATGAATCTGTTAATTTAACATCTTTTTCTGATTTAGGTTTAAATTTATTTAAAGTATTTCCGACGTAAGTGTAATTATAAATTGATCAAAATATCTAGTTAATCCATTAACTAAAATATTATAATTTACAGCAGGAAATCCAATATGTTCATTAACAAATTTACTGGTAATTTGAAGAGTTAATTCTTTTGTTTGTTGTAAACCAATAATTAAAGCTTGACGGCATATAGAAAGAGAATTACATTCTTTAAGACACCTATTGATATACTCATTATCTAAAACTAACTTTTCCAGTAAAATTGCATATAAAATATAACGAAGAATAGTGTACATATCTAGTTTTAGGGCAGCAATTTTATTTTCAGAGTTTATCTGATTTTGAATTTCAATCAATTGAATAGGAATAGACTCTAAGAGATAGTTTAACGAACTATTAACTAAGATATCTTTTTTATTAGTAATATACAGAATAATTTCTAGGCGTTTTGTATTTTCTTGAAGACGAAGCAGATAAAATTCAATAGAATTGAAAAAATCATGATTTGCATGATTAGGAAAGAAACTTAACAAAAATGAACTAGGGTTGACTACAGAAAAAAATTCTTTATAAGAATCTGGTAATTTTTGAAGAGAAGATTGAGCATATTCAAATTTCCTAGTAATAATGTAGTCTAATTGAAGAGATTTTGCACAAGCTAACTGTATGGATATTTCAAAATCTTTAAGTTGATAGGAATTAGCTATTGCTAGAATTTTATCATCAACAATACAGACTTTTAGTATAGTTCTAATCTCGGCTATTGCTTGCCAAGCAATTTCAACTCCTCCGTTTTGTTTACCAACATTGAAGATTTTATTAAGGGTTATTGGTGTTACATAACCCTCTATTTTTTTAGATTCGATTAAATTACAAATTTCTACGGAAACTTGTACAAATGGATCTCTATCTAGCAAAATATCTAGAATAATATCATCGTCTAATAAAACTGTTCTAATCACTGGTGCTGCTCTAACTCCTAATTTCCATGTTTAGCAACTTCTGTATCTTTAGAATAAAGTTGTTGATTTTTTTGTTCCCCAGGTTTAAATAGTCCACGCATTCGTTTTACGTGTGGTAAATTTTTCGAGATTTCTTCTTTTACTTCTTCAACTTCAGGAAGTAAATGTGCAACTCCCAGTAGCTTACCTAGACGAGATGTTTTCAAAAAAGCCTGTCTTTGAGCATGAGTCATTATCTCTTTTGATCCTGCCATTATTTCATTACTATTCATATAACTTTGGGTTTCCCCATCTGGTTTCATGTCGTTGACAAAATTCTGCTGCTGCGGTTCGTGAAAATCTGAACACATATAAGTCTTCTCCACTAGGAGTGCTACCTAAAAAACCAAGATATTCCATCTGTACCTTATCCCTATAGTATGCCACAGCTTCATCCAAAGCTTCCAGCGAAACGAATGATTCTACTGATGTTACTGGACAAAACTCGAAAGCAACCTTTATTGCATACCAAATTAACCATTTACCAATAGGTTCAATTAACCTTGAAGTAACATCTCCACGATTGGTAGGGTGTGCTTCTATATTGTTTATTTCCATAAATATGGGAGGAGCGGGTTCAGGATAAAAATATGGATAAAGACTATATTTAACCAATCCCCAAACTTTACCCTTATAAACAAGCTTAACTATGTTTTGGCAGTAAAAACTGGTATTATTCCATATATTCAACCAGTCACAAGTCCAGTCAGTGGGTAGATCATTAATACTTGCTGGAGAAATAAAAGCAATTTCTTCAGTGTTAGATTCAATTAAAACTTTTACCTGATAACTTCCGATAGTAGTCAATTTGTTTTTATTACCTGTTGAAAATTTGAGTATCATAAATTATACATTAAGATAGACAATTATTCAAACATGGTTTGTAAGATAACTTGTGATTACTATATATTAGTTACATCGTATCATTATAATATCAATCACAAGCTAACATCCTGAAAATCCTTTAATCCTGTAAATCCTGATAGCGAAGCGTGGCGTTAGCCATTTCTGACAATTAACAAATAGCTGCATTCACAAACTGAATCACATCTCCTAAACCAGTTTGAGTTTTCAGATTTGTAAAAATAAAAGGCTTATCACCGCGCATTTTTTTTGCGTCTCTTTCCATGACATTCAAATCAGCACCCACATAGGGAGCAAGATCAGTTTTATTAATCACTAATAAATCGGATTTAGTAATACCCGGTCCACCTTTACGGGGAATTTTATCACCAGCAGCCACATCAATGACATAAATGGTTAAATCTACTAATTCAGGACTAAAAGTAGCAGCTAAATTATCTCCACCACTCTCTAAAAAGACTAAATCTAAATTGGTAAATTTTTCTTCTAATTGTTCAATTGCGGCTAAATTCATAGAAGCATCTTCACGGATAGCAGTATGGGGACAACCACCTGTTTCTACACCCAAAATGCGATCGCTTGACAAAGCCTGAGAACGGACTAAAAACTGAGCATCTTCTTGAGTATATATATCATTTGTCACCACAGCTAACTGATATTTTTCCCGTAAATTCTTACATAAAGCATCTACCAAAGCCGTTTTCCCCGAACCTACAGGACCCGCAACCCCTACTCTTAAAGCCGTCATAATTTTTAACTCCTAAACAATCTAGTATATTGGGTTTCGTGCTGCATACTCGCTAAAGACAAACCCCAACTACAACATCCTAAATCATCATCTGCCATTGTCAAAATCTCCCCCACAGTAGTAATTAATAAAGGTTGTAAACCCAGTAATAACTCCTGTCCCGCAGTTTGTCCCAGCGGAATAAGTTTGATACCAGCGGTAATTAAATTATTAGCCCAACTGTGTAAATAAGCTAATAAAGCAGCTTGAATATTTATATCCCAATGAGCGCAAGCTATAGCAAATGCGATCGCATAATTAGCAGGATAACCCACAGCATTCACCACAGGCAAAATTTCCGGTTCTAACTTCCCTAATAATTGCATTAGAGAACGTCCCATTTGCCAACTAGCAGCCCGTAATTCTTCCGTATCTCTCGCAGCAGATAACCATAAATTCCACCGCTTTAAAGCCGACCTATCACCTGATTTAACAGCATGAAAACCCCTCATCATTATCGCCGCATCTAGGCGAATTGAGCCATAAATTAATTCAGATTTTAGCCAATCTTTGAGATTTTCTATATTCGTAATAGTACCATTTTCTATTAACATCTCCAACCCTTCCGAATAGCCATAAGCACCAACGGGTAAAGCTGGACTTGCTAATTGTAAAATTGTCAAAAAATGGCTATGCGTGAGAGTGATTTCCATAAGCCCCTAATTCTGGTTGAAAAGGTAAGATTTCTTCTTTAATTTCTAACCCTAATTGGATTAACATAGCAGCTAAAACTGCATCTGGAGATAAGCGTAAATAAGTCGAAGTTATTTCTACAGGAACATGACGATTTCCTAAATGATATGCAGCCCTTAATAATAAAGGAATTTCTGCTAATACAGTTAAAACAGGTTCAGGTTTAGCAATAATTCTCATATAAATACTTTCGGTTTCATTTGTGAGAATATCGCTATCATGTAATACTGTACCTCTAGCTAACCGCAAAAAAACCTCCTGACCATCTGCTAATATAAATTTATGACGGCTACGAGTTCGTTCTTCCGCAGTTAGTGAAAGAGTGATATTCACTATAGCATCAGCATTAGGTGGTTGACGTTGGGTAAAAGTCAGCATAATTCCCGAAATTAACTTTAATTTGTGAATATTGCAAGAGTTATATCCCCGACTTCTCTAAGAAGTCGGGGATATAATTGTTCATAACTGATTTAGGATAGCTATAGGCGTAAATTATGTCATCACTTCAAAAGAATGAACTTCTAGAATAGAACCAATCATCGCTGCTGTCATTAAATCTTCTCGAACTTTTCCGGTTATTTTGGCTTTTTGTCCTGATTTAAGTAAGTTTTTATCAGCACTTTTTGAGATTTCGTATGTAACACCATCTTCTGTCACAAAAGCCCAAGCACCAAGCCCAATATTCCGACGTTCAATAGTACCTGTAGCTGTAATAGTCATTTGTCAGTTGTTAGTTGTTAGTAGGGGCGAAGCATTTGGAAGATAAATTATCGGTCATTGCCAAAAATAGTTCTGCAAATGCTTCGCCCGTACAGTTGTTAGTTGTTAGTAGGGGCGAAGCATTTGGAAGATAAATTATCGGTCATTGCCAAAAATAGTTCTGCAAATGCTTCGCCCGTACAGTTGTTAGTTGTTAGTAGGGGCGAAGCATTTGGAAGATAAATTATCGGTCATTGCCAAAAATAGTTCTCCAAATGCTTCGCCCGTACAGTTGTCAGTTGTCAGTTGTTAGCAATGGATAATAGGAAAAAATCTTACCCATTACCAATTACCAATTACCAATTACCTAATTAAGCAGTTTGTCCGTCTTTTTTCAATGCTAACCGGGCTAGTCCATAACAAAGTACAGCATTAACAAGAAGGAAAATTCGAGCTAGGTTACTATTTCCTAAACCCCAAACGGCAGGATCATAAACAGCACTAACGGTCAGAAAAGCTGTTATTCCTAAAGTTGCACCAATAGCAAACCATTTCCAACTAGGATGTCCTAAAAATAAGGCTATTAAAACAAAAGGAATTAAAACACTGGCAAAAAGAGGATTTAATGCGTCTGTTCCCTGTAAAGTGTTACCTAGTTCGGGAATGGAACTACCTAAAACCCGGAAAGGCCATTGAGGAAGATCAAAGATATAAAATCCTTTGAGGAAGAATAAGCCAGAACTGCCGAAAGTTAAGCCGCTGAATAAAGACCAACTCCAAGTGAAGGGGAAGTAAACCCGTAAGAACCAAGCTAGAAGATAAGAACCTATTACCATGAATATTTTAGGCACTAAAGCGATCGCTCCGCCATCTATCCAAAAGCCGGGATTAAGATAACCCTGTTCTCGCAACCACCGGAAAAAGTCAGGAACACTAATTATACCGTCGCTGGCTAATTTAACTGCGGCTTCGGCGTTGAGTTGTCCAGCCCCATAATAGTTCAAACCGTCGTCTTGAATGACTCTGGCTGACTGTTGGAGAACTTGCAAAATTTCATCGGGTTCTTTGATTCCCAAGGCTTTGATTAATGCCGCTACACCCGCAACGTGGGGAGAAGCCATACTTGTGCCTTGAAGTCCGAGAAATACGCCTTCACCTTGTTCATTAATAGTTTCTTGGAGAATTGTCCCAGTTTCACTCCCTCCAGGGGCAGAAATATCCACACCCGCACCATAGTTAGAATAGGATGCTCTTTCACCGTCAGGTCTAAAAGCGGAAACGCCAATAACATGATCATAACGGGCAGGGTAGCTTACGCCGTTGGTGTTTTCATTACCTGCGGCAGCAATGATAGTTACACCTTTGTTATGGGCATATTTAACCGCATCTTCCATGAGTTGGCTTTCTCCACCACCACCTAAGCTCATGTTAATGATGTCTGCGCCGTTATCAGCCGCAAATTTGATGGCTTCGGCAATGTCGGCTACTGTTCCTGCACCGTCAGCATTTAATACCTTTAAGGGCATGAGGCTGGCTTCATAGGCAACTCCAGCGACACCATAGGCGTTATTGGTGGCTTGGGCAACTGTACCAGCGACATGAGTTCCGTGTCCGTTGTCGTCTTTGGCTGCCTCTGTGTCGTTGACGAAATCATAGCCTTTGACAAATTTGGTTTCATATAAATCGCGGACTTTGGTAATGCCAGTATCAATTACGGCAACAGTGATACCACTACCTTTACTCCGAGTCCATGCCGCTTCTACGCCGATTTTGTGTAAGTTCCATTGTTTGCTATAATACTGGTCATTTGGACCAATTAAAGACGAACTTGGTTCTTCATTTTGCTGCGGTGCTAACAGTTCTCCTAACCAAGTGGCTTGTCCTTGGGGGACGATTTTGTAAATGTAATTTGGCTCGATAAATTCTGTAACTTTGGCAAAGGAAGATTTTCTTAAATCGTTGAGTCTTTGGCGATCGCCTTTGATAATATACACATGATCCGCTGCTGAATATTTATTATCCAATTGGGGGGTAACATGATATTCTTGAGCGATCGCTTGTAGATCCTTCTCAATCACATTTTCTGCCACATCTTCCCGAAAATCTAGCAAAATTGTCTCAAACTCACCTTTAGCTGCCAGTCCCTGAAAATTCAGAAACCCAAACACAGCAGCAGTCAGTCCAATGAGAAACAAGCACAACAATAGCAGTTTTTTCATTTTTTTCTCTTATATCCCCGTCTTCAAAGAAAGACAGCACGGAGAGGGAATTTTCTTACTACCATAGCTCATATAAGTAGGTTGGCGTTGAAAATTGTCGTCATAGCACTAGGCTTGAGGCAATACTTCGACTTCGCTCAGTAACCAGAGGCAAGAGTAAAGAAGTTTTCAGCGATTTTACATCTCTTTACACAGTTTGGTTTTATTGTGTTCACCTACTTAGTAGGTACATTCAATCAATTCCGGGGTATGATGGCGTGAGTTAAGGGAAATCTGATGATAAATTAGTCAATCTACTAATATTAGATAATACATTAAATTTTGTATCTTTGCTTATGACCTATATTTATATTGGATATTGTAAAATGGTATTTGGGAGATTTTAGAGAAAATTCTATCTTCTTACCTGTTTTCTAATTAAATTAACGACGCTCCTCTCAAAGAGGAATTACGAATTATTATGGAACGTGGTCTTTTATGGTTGCCTCTGTTAGTAGCATTTTTCTGGTTAGCGTGGCAAGGTTCACAGGAATTTAAGAAACTTCAAGCTTATCAAATTTGGGCAGAACAATTTGAACGGGCTAAATATGATATTTATGCAGTGTTAGCTCAAAAAGGTGATGATATCACTTGGGGAAAACCCACAACTAAAGGACCAATTGAATTAGAAACTTTTTCTTTGTTGGATGTTCAAGAAATTCGTTTTTTAGTAAATGGTAATGCCGTAGATATAGAAAATCCCCCCCCCAAAGGTCGAAAAATTGAATTAGAGTTTTTATTAACTACTCCTAAATCAATTTGTGTTCCATTTACAGAAGTTCCCCTCGCAGCAGAATGGGCTAAGTTTTTACAGAGGACATTAAAGAATTTGCAGATGCAAACACCGTAAAGAATTATGAGGGTATATAGCCCCTTTCAGTTATCAGCACATAATTATGAGATCCAGAATTGAAAATAACATTTTATTTATTCACCATGAAGACGTACCAGAATTTAAAAAAGGCGGTTCTGTAGTTAGAAATTCCTACTTTTGGGCTTTACGTTCCATTGCTGGACGTGCTAGACGTTATCATGATTGGGAATACGAATCAGAAGTTTGGTTAGCACTAGAACGAATGCTTTTATCATTTACTGAATCTGGGTATTTAGGTTATAAAGAAACAATGTTAGAGTTTCCCTTATCACAAGGTGAAATTCCTACTGTGTTACGGAATGCAGCCACTTGGGAATAAATTACCATTTCCTCTTATTTGCTATTCCTACTTTCTCAGAGAAGTAAGAATATTCAGCTAATTAGTGTAATTATGGACAGGAGAGTCACTAATGAGAGAACCCAGTAAAAATTTCAAACCTTTATTTACTCAAGAAACACCAACAGAAGTAGAACAAATGGGGCTAACCTGGTTAGTAGCAGCGGCTATAGTCACAGCAATTATGTGGCAGATACCCATAGGTAATTATATTTTGTACCCATTTTCTATCTTAGCAACTTGGTTTCATGAAATGGGTCACGGTTTAATGGCCTTGATGTTGGGGGGACAATTTCAAAAATTAGAAATTTTTGGTAACGGTTCTGGCGTAGCTCATTATACTTTAAGTAACACCTGGGGATACCTGGGGATTGGCTTAGTAGCGGCTGCCGGTCCAATGGGTCCACCTATTGCCGGTGCCAGCTTAATTCTTGCTTCTCGAAGTTTGAAAACAACTTCCTTGAGTTTAAAAATTTTAGGGGGATTTTTACTGCTGTCCACATTAATTTGGGTGCGTTCTTGGTTTGGCTTTGTGGCCATTCCCCTGTTAGGTTTGATGATATTGGGAATTGCCTTAAAAACACCTCTTTGGGTACAAGGGTTTGCAATTCAATTTTTAGGTGTGCAGGCTTGTGTAAGTACCTATCACCAACTTGATTATTTATTTAGTTATACTGCGGGTCCATTAGGACTATCAGATACAGGACAAATGCAGCGATATTTGTTTTTACCTTATTGGTTTTGGGGGCTATTAATGGCGATTGCATCTTTGGTCATCTTAGTCCAAAGTTTGCGCGTTGTCTATTCAACAAATCAGCAATAAATACTATTGATATTATTCAATCTGTTCACAACAAATTAACAGTTTTTCCATAGCTTCAGCTAAAGAAATTAACTCTTGCCAAGAAGAACCACTAACTAAGTTTTGAGCGTGTGCTAAACGGTTGCGTAAACGTTCAGCAGACTTGAGAAACTTTTCCCCAGAGCGTTTTGAATTCAATCCTAATTGCGGAAGTAGTTCTGATTGATTTAATATCAATTCTCGCTTATCGCAAAATTGTAAATAGTCTAATAAATCTGTAGCTTCGTTTCTTTCTCGACTCTCACGCCATAATTTTTGAGCCGCCTCCAGTCTATCAGGTTTAAGAAATTGTTGCCAAGAATCTTGAGGATAATAAAGCCTAACCAATCGTAACAAATTCATTTCTAAAAGGGTGATAAAGCTAAACAGTAGCATTCGCACAGGGGCTTTTTGTAAATCACCGTAAGTAATAATACCACTAACTTGGTTAGAATCTAAGACAAATAATCTGGGTTTTTGTGCTAAGATAGGCAATAATTTCATCAAAGGTGTGGAAATAGCAATTAATTCTTGGGGATGAAATATCTGTTGGTAGTCGCTACATTTTCCAGCCTGACATTGTATTAAATGAGAACGTTCCACATAACCACTAATAATATTTTCTGTCTCTACCCCTACCACATCAAAATCTTGTAACTGCATCCAATGTAATACTTCTTTGACATCAGCATCAACCGACACAGCCTTGAGAGGTTCGGCTACATATTCTATAGTGATACTTTTCTCAAATAGGCCGCGTAAATCTTGCGAGCGTGATTTTAGCTGTTTCATCTACCCTGAGAAATAAAATAAATATTAGCAAAATTAGTATTTCATAAAACTCCCTACCATAACTGTTCTTTAGATTCATCTTTGTCAAAGTAGCAAGAACTTTTCCACTATAGTTTAATTTTTGATACAGTATTAATGCTGAATGTAATATAACGCAATTATTTTCCATGTCAACACAAAAACCATCTGTTAGTCTCATTCGGGCTAAATCCTACGAACAGGAAGCTTTAAAAGAATCCTTAGAAACACTGCTAGAACCTTTAGGGGGCATGGCTGCTTTTGTCAAACCAGGCAACCGCGTTTTACTCAAACCCAACCTGCTCACAGGTTCTCGTCCTACTAAAGAATGTACCACCAGACCAGAATTAGTGCGTGCTGTTGCCGAAATGGTAATTGCTGTGGGTGGAAATCCATTTTTAGGAGATAGTCCCGCTTTTGGTAGTGCTAAAGGTGTGGCCATAGCGAATGGTTTATTACCAATTTTAGAAGAACTAAAATTACCACTTGTGGAATTTCACGGGAAACGTTATCAAACCGTCAACGACAATTTTAATCACTTGCTTTTATCGAAAGAAGCAATGGAAGCAGACGTGATTATTAATCTGCCTAAAGTTAAATCTCATATGCAATTAACTTTAACTTTAGGGGTTAAAAATCTCTTTGGTTGTGTTCCTGGGAAAATGAAAGCTTGGTGGCACATGGAAGCAGGTAAAGATGCTAACAAATTTGGAGAAATGTTAGTAGAAACTGCCAGAGCAATTAATCCAACTTTAACAATTTTAGATGGAATTATTGGTCATGAAGGTAATGGACCAAGTGGGGGAGAACCTCGGAAATTAGAAATTCTAGCAGCTGGGAGTAATGTATTTGCTTTAGATAGAGCAATGCTAGAAATTCTCCAAGTTGCACCCGCACAAGTTCCCACAGTTGCAGCTTCCCAAAGATTGGGAATATGTCCAGAATTAAGTGATATTCACTTTCCGAATTTATCACCCGATTTATTACAAATTACAGATTGGCAATTACCCGAAAAGTTAATGCCCATAGATTTTGCCATGCCCCGTGTGATTAAGTCTACTTTTAGGCATCTTTACATCAGGTTTATCAAAGAACCTATGAGCGCTTATACTGGAGGACGCTTGTAAGGTAAAGTATGGGCAGGGAGTAAATTCCCTGTCTAAACCCATTGATTCTACCAAGTAGGTGTGATACCATCTCACTTAAGTCATTTGTATGTAAATATGAATCTATCTAACCAAATACTGAAAAATAATTCTGCTATTTTCTCGGTTACGGTGTCAATATTTGTATTTTTTGTAGCCTTGATTCCCGTGCAAGCGGGAAAACTTGAGGACACTGCCCAACAAACTACAGTCCAAATTAATAGTGAGGGTAATAACTCTCCCGGAGGTTCAGGTGTAATTATTAATAAAAAAGGAAAAATTTACACCGTTCTAACGGCTAATCATGTTGTCTGTGATGCCATAAAGGGACGCAAAAAAATTACTTGTACTACAGACGTTAGTTACACAATTCGTACTTACACTGGTAAAGATTATCCGATTAAAGATCGTCGGGCATTACAGCAAAATGAGAATGACCCAGATTTGGCTGTGGTTACTTTTGAAGCCCAGGAAAATTATCCTGTCGCTACTTTAGGAAATTCTCAAGAGGTAGAAAGGGAGGCAGATATTAAAGTTACTGGCTTTCCTACTATTTTTGGTAAAGGGGGGACGGAGAGAGAATATTCAGTTACACGAGGAAAGGTGACTACTTTACTTCGCAAAGAGAAGAACGGTTATACCCTAGTATATGATGCCACTACTAAAACTGGTAATAGTGGCGGACCAGTGTTTGATATTTCTGGTAGAGTTATCGGTATTCACGGACAAGGTGATTATGGTGGAGAAGATGGCAGTGATCCGAGCGAGTTACAAACCACCAGAATACAGAAACCAGTCATACCTGTGAAAAAACTAGTACCTGGAAAAAAGGAAACAGGAACATCCCCAGAGGGAAAAACAGGATTTAATGGGGCAATTCCTATTAATACCTATTTTGCTCTCATTGGTGAGAAACCTCCTACTCCTAATCCTAGTAGGGGTGTAATTCCGCCAAAGACAGAACAAGAACCAATAGCCACAATAGGCAATACTGGAAACTTTCCCGCTAGTATGGACAAATTATCACAATTATTATCTCAAGGTGATTGGAAAGGGGCTGACGAGGAAACAAAGTCTCTAATGCTGGAGATTAGCCAAGCTTCTGGATCACTCAATGATAAGGCAATTTCTCGATTGTCCTGCGGAAAATTAAGCTTTATTAATCAAATTTGGCAAACTAAAAGCCAAGGTCGCTTTGGTTTTTCTGCACAAGCACAAAAATGGAAGAGTTTATTTGGTAATAAATTTGAACCAACTAACGAGCATTTTGAAGATTTTGCTACTGATTTAGGTTGGCGTTATCGAGGTAGATATTTATCTAATAATCAGCTTAAATACTCTTTAGATGCGCCTAAAGGATATCTCCCTAGAGCATTTTTAGATGGACCTGTTTGGGGAAATTTCATTGCGTATTTTGATGGTTGTAAGATAAAGTAATTTCATACCTAGATGAATCTGCATACAATTTGAAAAGCATAAAACTATTGCTTATTAATTGCTGCGGGTATATATAGCTATAAATTGAGCCAAGCTTACTAACCTCATAGTTCAATCCGGTTCAATATCAAGAATTGAACTCAACAATCCAAGTTAATATCCTTCGTTAACTGAAGCTTATTGACTAAATACAGCGGTTTCCGCTCTTATGAGGTACAAAGTTGAATCATGAAACTCTTGTAGTGCGGGCATCTTGCCCGCTAGATATGTACCTTATAACACCGGGAAGTGCTGTAACCTACAAATTCTTTACTTTATGGTGAGAAAAATGTCAAAGAGAACTCGCTGCATATCCTATTTGATGAAGATTGTTGTATTGTCCACTCCATTAGTATTCATGCAATCCTTGCCGAGTTGGGGACAATCTGCTCCTGCTGCACCTGAGATTGGGTTTGAAGTTGAGGGACAATCAGAACTTAATCAGATAGTTTTGCCTTTGTTTAAATATGTGGGTGAATGTCCTAGTGCTACAACTTATATAAGTGACACTAAAGCTTGGTTTACATCCTCAAGTGAACCACCAAAAAATGGCAGGAGAGTAATTATCAGAAACATTTCTCGGGGAATGTCTCCTGACAATTTCCCATACACTGATCGAGATTATAGTAAAGGGAGAGGCTCAGAGTCCACCAAAATAAGTATCGGGACTCGGCATAGTGGTAGTGCATTTGTTGTGAAGAGAGATGCCAATGAATTTGAATACGAGATTAGACAAGATAATTCAGTAGTTGAGAGGGGACAATTTTCTTCATTTGTCCGTGGAAGTTCTACTGTGTCAGAAATTCCTAGAGAACAAGTAGAGGTTGATAAAGGATACTGTGCAGAAAAAGGTAGCGGCTTTTTGGGTTTCTTATCTTGTAAAAATTGGGTAGAAAACAAAGTTAAAGAGTGTCCGAAAGACTAATATCTTATTGAACTAATTAGAGATTACGGAATCAACCTAAAACTTGCTTGTAGAGACGTTCCATGGAACGTCTCTATATTTTTGTGCCGATATGTCTAATAACTTATCTAGCCAGTTTAAGTTGTAAATTTAGCAATGGTAGGCAAAAGACAAGCAATTTTTTCATAAATTATTGAGGACTGCTATAATTTCCTCACTATAATGGGATTTAATTTTAGCTGCTTAATCAATGATCCCCGTATCGCTTTAGTATAGGTTGGTGTTAGCCATATTTCTCGCTACCCTATTAAATGAAATGACAACACAAAACTCTAAAACTCAGAACTGCTGTTGAATACAACGCCCATGAATCAACTGAACAATGGTTTTACAATATTTCTCAGTCTACTAGTGGAGGCGATGCCATTTTTACTGCTGGGTGTATTTTTATCCAGTCTATTACTATTATTTGTCGATGAAAGTAAATTGGTGGAGAAAATGCCCAGAAATCCCCTATTGGGGGCTTTATTTGGCAGTATGATCGGCTTTTTGTTTCCAGTTTGTGAGTGCGGTAATGTGCCTGTGGCCAGACGGCTATTGATGCAGGGAGTACCCACACCAGTAGCGATTGGCTTTTTATTAGCAGCGCCAACAATTAACCCCATTGTGATTTGGTCAACTTGGACTGCATTCCGCGATCAACCAGAAATAGTAGTGTTAAGAGTGGTATTTTCCCTAGCCATTGCCACTATTATTGGTTTTATCTTCAGCTTTCAACCGGATTTAGTTCCCTTTCTGCAACCATCAATCGCCCGTTATCTTAAATTTAACCCCCCAGCACCACCGAAAACAAACCGCAGGGGACGACAATCTCAAGTACAACCCCAAACTAATACACCGAGTTTATTGCAATCAGGAACATATATTCTTGGTGGCACAACGGGAGCGTCGAAACGCATAGATGATAGTTACAGTGAAGTCGCTGCAATTTCTAACTTCAGTAAACCCTTATCAGAGAAACTCCGCTCCCTATTAGATAATATTATCCAAGAACTCCGGGAATTGGGCGGAGTCATGGTATTAGGCAGTGCGATCGCCGCCGCTACCCAAGTTTTAGCCCCCCGTGACCTGATTATTAGTCTTGGGGCTGGGCCAATTAGCTCGATTTTAGCCATGCTAGTATTAGCAGCAGTTGTATCAATATGCTCCACAGTTGATGCCTTTTTTGCCCTGTCTTTTGCTTCCACCTTTACTAGCGGGTCATTGTTAGCATTTCTAGTCTTTGGACCGATGATTGATATTAAAGGTATTGGTTTAATGCTCTCAATTTTTAAGCCAAAAGCCTTGATATATCTGTTTTTATTAGCTGGACAATTGACACTTTTATTCACCCTATTTCTGAATCTGCACGTGATCTGAATCAAGATTGGGTCTCTTTTGAGCAAAATTTTCTTTTTTCCCCCTCAAATGTGGGGTGTGAGGTATGGGGTTTAAATCCTGGGAAGGTGGGAATATAGTAATTGGAGATTGAAAAAAAGGTAGTCGGTAATTTTCTAAAATAATTTCTGTTCCCCCTTCCCTCCTCCCTATTCCCTCTTACCTATTCCTTATGATACCTAAATAACTTTAATGCTAAATTCCCAAACTAAAGCCCCAAATAAACTCATCCCTTGGCTAGATGTATTAGCCATTACAGCTTGGGGTATTCTGATGTTGAAATATTGGCTAACGGGCAAACTCTACTTATTGATTCACCCGGATTTCTTTTGGTTAGTAGTTGTCGCCGGCATAGCCTTATTAATCATTGGTTTCTCTAAGGGATTGCAACTGTGGAAACACCGTCACATTCCCCAAATACCTAGTGCTGGGCATATTAATTTGTTTCCCCCTGGTTGGGGCAGTTTCCTGTTACTAACAACGGCAATTTTAGGATTAATGATTACACCTCGTGTCTTTGCGAGTCAAACAGCCCTAGATCGGGGTGTGACTGAATCAACAGGTGCTAGTCGCACTCAACCCCAGGCATTTCGGGCTACAGTTCGCCCAGAAGAGCGATCGCTTGTAGATTGGGTCCGCACATTGAATGTCTATCCCGAACCGGACGCATACACAGGGCAAAAGGCAAAAGTCCAGGGATTTGTGATTCATCAACCTAACGTCAGTGAAGAATATATATTTTTAGCCAGATTTGTTCTCAGTTGTTGTGCCGCAGACGCTTATCCCGTGGGATTACCAGTCCAAATATCTGGATCACGTCAACAGTACCCCCCTGATACATGGTTAGAAATAGAAGGACAAATGACAACACAAACTGTCGGAGAGAAACGCCAACTCACTATCAAAGCCAACTCCCTGAAAAAAATTCCCCAACCTCAAAATCCTTACAGTTATTAGTCAGTGGTCAGTTGTTAGTTGTTAGTTGTCAGTTGTTCCCTAATCTAAAATCCAAAATCTAAAATTGTTAGATGAACAAATCCTATAAACTTATTCAACCCTTAGACGGAATTGCGATCGCCGTCATGCTCCTACTGAGTGTGTTGATTGGGTTAATCATCTGGAAAGGTGATGTAGTCAAACCTATGGTTCGCACCTTTACCTGGGAAAATCAACAAATTGGCGCTGAGGATCTCTCCTTCTCCCTCACCTTTAGTCGGCCAATGGACTCCAAAAGCATCGAGGAGAATTTAAAAATAGATCCACCTCTAGCCGGTAAAACCAGTTGGGCTGGCAGAAGAATGGTGTACACACTCCTTACCCCAGCCCCCTACGGCACAAACTACCAAGTCAAACTAGAAAAAGGTCAAGATAAATATTCCCAAGCGGAAGGAAAAAACCGCGTCATGCAGCCCTTTACAGGTAGCTTTTCTACCCGCAATCGCGTCATCCTTTATATTGGCTCGGCACCAGAAGTCCAAGGGCAGTTGGTACTTTATAATTTAACCCAAGAACAAAAAAAAGTTCTTACCCCCAAAGACTTAATTGTGATGGATTTTGAACCATTCCCCAATGGTGAAAAAATCCTCTTCTCGGCTCGTTCTGCTAAAAATCCTGATTTACTTTCCGCCCAACTTTATACAGTCAGCACAGGTATTTCTAGTCAAATTGGGACAGAAATAGCCGCCGCAGGGAAAGTTGACCTAATTTTAGATAACAAAGAATATCAAAATCTCAAATTTGACCTTTCAGCCGATGGCAAAATTATTGTTATTCAAAGAGGTAAACGAGATAATCCCGGTGATTTTGCTCTCTGGTACTTATCAACCAGCAATGATAATTCCGCCGAAAAACCCACGCCAAAACGGTTACAAGGGCAGCCTGGTGGAGATTTTCTGATTACACCCGATAGCAAAGCCGTAGCAGTTTCCCAAGGACAGGGGACAGCAATTGTATCTTTAGACGGTGATAGCAACAAACCTCTCGATTTTCTGCCTCAATTTGGCTTAGTCCAAGCTTTCTCTAAGGACGGTTCCCAGGCAGCGATGGTCAAATTTAATACTGATTATACGCGAGATTTGTTTTTAGTCACCAACCAAGGTGTACAAAAACAATTATTAAAAACTACAGGCTCAATTCTTAGCTGTCAGTTTGATCCGGCTTCCCCTAGTCTTTACTGTTTAGTTACCCAACTTATTTCTAAAGAACAATACATAGAACAACCTTACTTGGTATCCATTGACTTGAAAACAGGCAAGCAAAAACCATTGTTAATCTTGCCTCCGGCTCAACGTAATGTGCAAACCAGTTTAGCACCTGACGGTTTAGGCTTCTTATTTGACCAAGTAGTTCCCATTGCCAATAACACCACACCATTACCCGCAAACACCTTAAAAACTGATGATGGTGAACCCATTGCTAGTAGTAGTCTCTGGTTAATGCCCATGCTACCTATAGCTGATAATACCAATATTGACATTAAACCAGAACAACTACCTCTCATGGGCTTTCATCCCCATTGGCTACCCTAATTAATTGACAATTGACAATTGACAATTGACAATTATTAATTATAAGGAGAATGCCGAAAACCCTTGAAGGCGTGTCCGACTCAGGAGGACACACCTGTGCTTCAGCCAAGGGATGAAGGCTAGTTGCAGGATTTATCCTGCACTGACATTTTGTATATATTGTATAATAAACGCAGGTCGAAACCAAATCAAGTTGATTGTTCAAGGTTAAATCAATGTTAGTCCTAGAATACAAAGTTAAAGGTAAACAAGATCAATACAACGCCATAGACGATGCAATTCGTACCACCCAATTCATTCGTAACAAAGCGATAAGATATTGGATGGATGCCCCGCAGGAACTCAAAATTGACAAGTTTGCTCTTAACAAGTATTCAACAGAACTACGCTCAGACTTTACCTTTGCTGCTGAATTAAACTCAATGGCAGTACAATCAGCCGCAGAAAGAGGATGGTCTGCTATATCAAGGTTTTACGACAATTGTAAATGTAAAAAGTCTGGAAAGAAAGGATATCCACGTTTTCAAAAAGATTGCCGTTCTGTTGAATATAAAACATCAGGATGGAAATTACACAAAACTAAGCGACGGATTACTTTTACTGATAAAAAAGGGATTGGTGAACTCAAATTATTAGGTAAATGGGATATTCAATCCTACGAACTTAAAGATATTAAACGAGTACGTTTAATCCGTCGTGCAGATGGAT
The DNA here is from genome assembly GCF_009712025.1 of Dolichospermum sp. UHCC 0406. NCBI lineage: Bacteria > Bacillati > Cyanobacteriota > Cyanophyceae > Nostocales > Aphanizomenonaceae > Dolichospermum > Dolichospermum sp. UHCC 0406. The sequence continues at coordinate 32,507 of NZ_VILA01000032.1, read as the reverse complement.
ATTATGCTCAGTTTTGTATCGGCATTGATGTTGTAGATATTCAACCGAAAACAGGTAATGAAATCGGGTTGGATGTTGGTATTGAGTCGTTTTACACCGATTCTAATGGACATCATGAGCCTAACCTTCAGTTTTTGAGGAAAGCTGAAAAATCTATCAAACATTCTCAAAAACGGATTTACAAAAAAGTCAAAGGTTCTAGCGGTAGGAAAAAAGCTAGAAAACTTTACGCTAAAAAACACTTAAAAGGTAGGGGCGAAGCATTCGCTTATAAAAATTATGCGACCAACCGACAACTCAACAGCGCGAATGCTTCGCCCGTACGGCAACGGAATGAACACGCTAAAAGAATAGCGCGTAACGTATGCAAGTCTAACGACTTAGTGGCCTATGAAGATTTACGTGTTTCAAACATAGTAAAAAATCATTGTTTAGCAAAATCAATTAGTGATGCTAGTTGGTATTTGTTCCGACAATGGATTGAATATTTTGCGGTTAAATTTGACAAGATTGCTATAGCCGTAGCACCTCATTACACTTCTCAAAAGTGTTCTAGCTGTGGCGTAATTGTCAAAAAATCTCTATCAACTCGTACCCATAATTGTAGTTGTGGATCATATCTTCATAGAGATACAAACGCCGCAATTAACATTCTTAATCTTGCAAAAAATAGGGGAGGGCATCCCCAAATTAACGCTACAGGAGTTGAAGCCACTACTCTGCTTGGTGTAAACCTGGAAAAGCCAAGTTTTGACGGTGAATGTAGAATCCCCGTGTCTTTAGACCGGGGAGTGTCAATTGTGTAAATAACTGATAACGGCTACGTATTTGTGGATAATAATAATATGACCGTGACAAATTTACCTATTATAAAGCTAACGCCACGCTATCGGCCAACTATAGATTGTCAATGTGAAACCGTAGTTATGGAAAAATTGGAAGACAGTAACCAACAAGACTGGATTGCAGAACCTAATATTGATCAACAAGCACAGATCAACTTAGAATTTCAGCAATTACTCAAGTTAAATACAGAATTAACTACAGCTAATAATCATCTCTATGCTCAGGTAGAGCAGTTAAAAACCGAATTAGCTGAAGCCGAAAAGATTTTGCAATGGCACAAAACCCGGTCTACTGTGACGGAATCTATGTTTAACCAACAAAATCAAGAACTTTCCGCTGGTCAAGAACAAATTCATTCCCTGTATCAGCAGTTAGAAACTGCTGTCCAAACAGTTCAACAACAAGAAATTTGTATTGAAAATTATCAAGCTAATTTGCAAGTTAGCCAACAGCGGTTAGCGCATTTGGAAAGAGAATGTTCTCTTTTGCAAGCTAACTACAGTCAAGAGTCTCAACAGTTATTACACTCGGAAAATACTTGTCGTGAATTGCGGTCTCGGCTAATGCGTCAACAACGACAGACTATGCAATTTAAATCGGCTTTGGAAAAATGTCTAGATACTCCCATTCCTAGCCATGAAAATTTAGAAGATCATATCCATCATCCCCATGATGTGATTCACAAACAAACGCGATTCTCCAGAAAAGCCCGGTCTTTGTTTCCCAATGCTCAACCTATTCGACCTTGGACAGGGGAGACAGATTCTGTGAATGAGTCTGTAAATAATTCCTGGGTTAAGCCGACAGCAACAACTTCGGAAAATTATCCCCATCATCCAGAACCAGTAATCTCTCAGCCTACACAAGTTGATGAATCAACAACTCCATCAACAACTGAAGATGATTCTGGAGTATTATCCCTAGACCAGCAATTAGAAGGGATAATTCATCGGTTTTTTATTACACCATCATCTGAAGCAACGGAGGAGGGGACCCAGGCAAAAGTAAATATTCATCAAGGTGATATATCTGTTTTAGAAACTTTAGTATCTACTTCGGAAAATTATGCACAACCAGAAATAATAATTAAACAGGATTTGCCGATAGAAATTGATCCTTATGGTACTACTGAAAATTCTGGAAAGGAAGATTTTTCACTATCACTAATAGAGGAATTTCCAATCATTTCCACCGCTCTTAGCCATCAGATCAATACTGTGGAAATGGAAGATTATTGGTTGGATATTTCCCCGACAACGGAATCAAATTTACCCACTAATGATGTTTTGCCAAAGTTATTGGATGAAAATACATCTGACCATAAATCGCCTTCACCATTGATTTATCCCCAACGACCACCCAAGGGACGCAAATCTTTAGCATCTGTAGAACTACCGAATTTTCAACCTAAGCACAAGTAGATGATTAAGACTTTATTTCTGGTCACGCATTTTATAAAATTGTTAATAGGCTGAAATAAATATCAAAATGATATTGTTGACTCTTGGCAGGCTAGAAGCCCACCCCACAATAAGTATAATATTATTGTGGGCTGGGCATCCTGCCTGCCCGTATTATGTTTAATTGTAACTATCAAACTCGTTTTGGCTGGGGTTATTTGTTGAATATTTGAACCGCATAAATCTTAATCACTAAAGGTTGATTGATTTAATGTTTCCATCAAAATTTCTCCAGCCCCGAAGTTATCATAAGGCGTTGCTAGGTGATATGTTTTGAAGGGTTCTAGTGGAGAAATATTTTCAGATGAATCTAAATCTTCTGCAAGAATGCGAATTAATTTGAGTTTTTCTGGTGCTGAGAGTTGTTGAATTGATGGGAGTAAATCGGTTAGTGTCATATTTTTCTCTTGATATATCTGAGGGATAGAGTCAAAATTACTTTATTCTATTTTATCTCAAAGCGATTTCTAGGTTGTGGTTTGTGATCACTCATTTTATCATGGTGGGATTAAAAAAATCTACAACTGTTTCTGTAGATTTACCTTCTCGCGGAATCAATAGACATCTCCGAAAATGAATGTAGAGACGTTCTATAGAACGTCTCTACAAGGGTTTCAAACCACGCACATTTAATTACCGGAGATGCCTAATGCAGAAAACGCCACAATATTCAGTCATATTGATACTAAGGGTGCGGAAGGTGGGTTCTAAATCAAACCTTTTATCCGAGGATTATTCAAAAACTCCTGACTATCTTTTATCAACTTATCACCCCAACCATTTTCTTTCAGAAACTCAATTTTTCCATAACGTTTATCTAATTTTAAAGCCGTTTCTGCCGATTTCAAACCGGCTTCTTGATCACCTTTTCCATACAACGCTACACCTAAAGCTAGATGTGCTTCTGCAACATTGCTATTGATTTTTATCGCAGTTCGCCAATTCTTAATTGCTGTTTCTACTTCTCCCATTTCGTAGTGAACTATGCCTAAATTCGTGTATGCTTCAGGATATTCAGGTTTGAGTTTAATGGCTTGATTCCAATCATTTATTGCTTGTTTGTAGTCTTTTAAGAAATAGTGAGCAATACCCCGAACATAGTAGGCTTCGGTAAAGTCGGATTTTAATTTAATGGCTTGAGTGTAATCATTAATTGCTTGTTTGTAGTCTTTCAATTGAAAGTAAGCATCACCCCTAGCACTATAGTATGTTGCATTTTTAGGGTCAATTTTAATGACTTGATTCCAATCATTAATTGCTTGTTTGTAGTCTTTTAATTGAAAGTAAGCAAAACCCCTACCACCATAGTATGTTGCATTTTTAGGATCAAGTTGAATGGCTTGAGTATAATCAGCTATGGCTTGTTTGTAGTCTTTTAATTGTAAATAAGCAAGACCCCTAAAATCATAGTATATTGCCTTTTTATGGTCAATTTTAATGGCTTGAGTGTAATCATCAATCGCCTGTTTGTATTCTTTCAGGAAAGAGTAAATACCACCACGAATAGCATAATACTCGGCATTTTGAGGGTTAAGTTGAATGGCTTGAGTGTAATCATTAATCGCCAGTTTGTATTCTTTTAATGTCACGTAAGCACCACCTCTATCTGCGTAAGTCGTAGACATTATGGTAGTGTAAGAGATAAGGATGTCTTTATTATCTTTAAATTCAGAGTATCTGAAACCTCCTACAGTGTATGGTGCATTTTTAGGGTCACGACGAATAGTTTCTGTTAAATCAGATATAGCTTGTTTATAGTCTTTTAATTTTGAGTAAAGACCACCCCGCAAGGAGTAGTAGATTGCATCTTTAGGGTCAAGTTGAATGGCTTGAGTTAAATCAGCTATGGCTTGTTTATAGTCTTTTAATATTGAGTAAACACTACCCCGCAAGGAGTAGGATCTTGCATCTTTAGGGTCAAGTTGAATGGCTTGAGTGTAATCATCAATCGCTTGTTTGTAGTCTTTTAATTGAAAGTAAGCAAAACCCCTCACTAAATAGTATGTTGCATCTTTACGGTCAAGTTGAATGGCTTGAGTATAATCAGCTATGGCTTGTTTGTATTCTTTCAATCCTCTGTAAGCACTACCCCTGCTATAGTAGTAGAAAGCATCCTTAGGGTCAAGTTGAATGGCTTGAGTTGAATCAGCTATGCTTTGTTTGTATTCTTCTAATTGTCCGTAATACAAACCCCTTAGATTGTAATAGCCAGCGTCTTTAGGGTCAAGTTGAATGAACTGAGTAAAATCAGCTATGCCTTGTCGATATTTTTTTAACTCTCCATAGGACAAACCACGCCCAGAATAAGCCGATTTAAACAGAGGATCAATTTTAATAGCTTGATTATAAGCCTCAATTGCTTCAGGAAACCGCTTTAAGTAACGAAGCGTTAAACCTCGCAGGTAGTAAAGAGCAAATTGATTAGGACTTAGAGCAATGGCTTTGTCAAAAGATGTCAAGGCTTCGGAATATTTATCTAATCTAAACAGCACTCTACCCCGCTGTTTCCAAGCTTGAGCAAAGTTGGGATTAATTTCCAAAGCTTTATCAAAAGCAGCAATTGATTCTGGGTATTTTTTCTCACTACGAAATATCATCCCCTTGAAATACCAAGCTTGATAAAAATCCGGTTTTTTCGCAATCGCTTTATCAACAGCTTTGATTGCTTCTGCATATTTTTGAGAACGCCATAGTTGATTGGCATAATTTAGCCATGATATTTCATCATCGCTATTTTTAGGAACTTGATTCAATGGTAATAAATATTCACTAATTACATCCTCTTCCGATTTTTTTAGTGTAGCTGGTGCAGTAGTTTCGACTTTTAAATCTGAATCTATTCCTACCTGTTGAACCAAATTTAAAAATGTCCTAATGGGAATACCAGAACTACTACCTAAATTGATTTCACCATCAAAATCGAGTGATGTTTCACCTTCCACTCTGCCATGAATACCAATTAATCTTCCTTGGGTATCTAAAACCGCACCGCCACTCATTCCTCCCTTAGTAATATTACTATAAAGTAGATCATAACCATCACTTAAAACAGTTTGTATTCGCACAGGTATCAGAGAACTTTGATTATTAAAACTTAGATAAGTAGTCAACTTGATTAATTCTTGTTCACTCAAAACTCCCGCTGTTAAAATCCGGTGAGGTTTGTTTTTATTTTGTTGTTTATTACCAGGAAAACCAGAAACAAACACTTTTTGATCTTTAGTATTTAAACTATAATTTGCTAAAGTTGCAACTTGATATTTTTGATTACTGGTAAATTGAACAACGGCTAAATCAACTCCAGGCATTCTTTTCGCATTGCTGACATTTAGAGCATATCTTTGATTATCTGGTGCGACTATTTCTAACTTATCTTTTAATTTTTTTTCATCACGATTCCAGATAACATGATCCGCAGTCAACACATAATAAATATTACCTTTCTGGGCAATAATTACCCCAGAACCGATATCTGTGGGGTTAGCATTAGGAATTAACACCGTAATTTCTTGGGCAATTTGGTCAATATTTTGGATTAAACCTTTTTTCGCTATCAAACCAGAATCATCAACCTTTTTAGGAGATTTAGCAATAACTTCATTGACTACTTTAGCAACACTATAAATCGGTAAACCCCAACTATATTGACGCATTTGCTGACGTTCGGCTGCACTGGGTTTACTATTGTCAATATAAGTATATATTTTATCAGAAATAGGATAGGCATGAACGGCATTAATACCAATAACTTCACCTTGATAATTTAATATGGGTCCGCCACTCATTCCTGGTTGAACTTTATTGCTGTAACCTATGCGATAACCTCTTTGAAAACTCTTATCTGGTAATAGAGAAATTTGTCCTTCTGTGAAAACCAATTTAGCACTATCATTGACAAATCCAGCCGCGACAATTTTTTGTTCTACTGCTATAGGTGCAGAAATTCCTAAAGTAGCTATAGTATATTCTACTGTTGATTGAAACTGGAATAAAGCTGCATCTTGATTTTTTAAAGATGGGGGTTTTTCTTTAATCACAGTAGCAGGATATATTTTTCCATCTGGTGTTTGAATGCGATAAGATGCACCTGGATTCATCACATGATCATTAGTTAAAATAGTGTAATTATTACCATTTTTGGCAATTAAAGTTCCTGAAGCACTGCCATTTTTAGTTAATATTTTCACCGTGATTGATTTGGCTAAAGCTTGTAATTGTGCTGAGGTTAATAGTTTTTTTGTAGGTTCTTGTGCGGTAACTGGTTGAGGAGAAATCAATAACAATTGCTGAGGAATAGTTAATAAAGCAGTTGTGCAGATGAGGGTAAAAAATAGGTGTTTCATGATCTTTTTTTGTTTGAGTAAATTAGGGGATGAATATAAGTAGGTTGGGTTGAGGAACGAAACCCAACACTTCTTGACCACTTCTTTAAGTAGGTTGGGTTGAGGAACGAAACCCAACACTTCTTGACAAATTCCTTAAATTAGTTGGGTTTCACTTCGTTCTACCCAATCTACAATTTTTGAGAATCTGGTGCTTCAATGCGATAAGATTCACCTGGATTGATTACATGATCATTAGTTAAATAAGTAGGTTGGGTTGAGGAACGAAACCTAACACTTCTTGACAACTTCTTTAAATTAGTTGGGTTTCACTTCGTTCTACCCAATCTACAATTTTTGAGAATCTGGTGCTTGAATGCGATAAGATTCACCTGGATTGATTACATGATCATTAGTTAAATAAGTAGGTTGGGTTGAGGAACGAAACCCAACACTTCTTGACAACTTCTTTAAATTAGTTGGGTTTCACTTCGTTCTACCCAACCTACAATTTTTGAGGATCTTCTTTATTGCATTTTATTCGCTGGTGGTGTATTCAGAAATTGGCGAATATCAATGTAATATTTCTCTTCTCCAGAACTTTGTTGAATAGGTCCTGTAGTAGCAGTACCAAACCAGAGTTTGTTTAAGTGTCTGAGAACATTCTGAGACTTGTCTTGAGGTCGTAATGTAAATAATACAGTATCACAACCACCATCACCATCTATTGAACTCACAGAACAAATTACTTTATTACCGTTTTGAAAAGCATTGGTAACGTAATTAAGACTGCCATTATTAAAAGCTGTTTGGAAGTTCTGAGAAACTATTTTACAACGTTGTTGTGGTTTAACTCCTCCTAAAACAGATGTCCAAGTCACCATTGCTTTTTGGAAATTTGGTGTCCAAAGAAAAGTAGTAGGAACAGACTTTCCATTTTCGGAGTAACGACTTGTAGAACAGATAAAGCGAATTTGATTATTAGCGTCTTCTTGAGCAAAAACAGGAGTAGATGCTAATGTGGTGGTTAAGAACAGTGTGGTTAATAATGTTAATTTCATCATTTCTTAAATCTCCTAATTTGGGAAAGGGACATTTAATTTCTGTGGGGTGGGCATCCTGCCTGTTCAGATAGACAAACTAGCTAGAAGCCTATACCAATCTAAATTCTCAACAGACTATTAGCGCCGTAAACGGGAAATATTTCCCTGACGAATTGCCGTTAAGAAAGGTTGTATTTTATTTACCAGGATGGCAATACTAATACCACTATTGCTGCCATTTCTATCAAGTTGAATAGCAGTATTTACGCCAATAACTTGGGCTTGGGAATTGAGAAGTGGACCACCAGAATTACCGGGATTAATTCTAGCATCATGTTTAATTATACCATCTTGCTCGTCAATATTGCTCAAAACACCGGCAGTAAAATTATTTAGATTGCCATAGCCAAAGGGACTACCAATAGCATATACAGACTGTCCCACTTGGGCTGATTTTGCTAAAGATAATGTGGGTAAGTTCTTCTGGTTACGAATTTTAATGGCTGCTAAATCTATTCCATTTTTAGCAAAGCCAATCACGTTAGCAGGAAGTCGTTTCCCGTCTTCTAAAACTACAGTAACGGTTGCGGGTGCATCTTGCAAAACGTGAGCATTAGTAATAATTAACCCGTCAGAACTAACAATAAAGCCACTGCCGCTTGATTTACCTGTGTTGATATAAACTACGGCTGGACTGGCTTTTTGATTCACTCGAATGCGTGTTTGTTCTTCCGAGTTTTGGGCTATGACAGGGTTGGAATGATGATTTGGTTGGGGAAATGCCAAGCCATTTGGTGATGCTAGAGCCTGTACGGATAAAACAGCAAGCCCTGTAACTGCTATCAGATATGGTTTTCTGTTCATTGGTGAACTTGGTATAGACTAAGGTAGCTATGACATTGTATTTAGAAGATTATCCAGGATAAATGACAAAATTCAACTGTTGTTACCATTTTTGTAACAGCCTCTTTGATGATGATTGAGAATTGATTATAACAAAACCCTTGCGGGACAAGGGTTCTGAACAATTATCTCTATATTTTCAATGAAATGCCCACACAATAAGAGGTTGTTTGAAAAGTATTAGATGAAACCAACAATCTCCGAAACCTAACCCCCCTTCCCCCCTTCCCTACAAGGGAATGGGGGTTTCAAAGCCTCTCCCCGCGTCGGGGAGAGGTTTGGAGAGGGGTTTATTGATACATTAAAAACTTTTCAAACATCCTCTAAGAGGTTGTTTGAAAAGTTTTAGGTTGTGATTTTAGGCACTTACAGATCCCCCCTAACCCCCCTTAGCAAGGGGGGAACTAGAGTCAAAGTCCCCCTTTTTAAGGGGGATTTAGGGGGATCTGAAAATATTTGATACACCATGAGGGACTTTTCAAACATCCTCTAAGGCCGCCATTGATTTTGAACCAGGTTTTCCATAAAAAGAACCGAATAACCGCATATTTTAGAAAATTAAATATTACAGCGGTTTCCGCTCTTATGAGGTACAAAGTTGAATCATGAAACTCTTGTAGTGCGGGCATCTTGCCCGCTGGATATGTACCTCATAACACCGGAAAGTGCTGTATCTTTAATTAATATTTTCGCTCTTTTGGTGCAAACATTGTGATTGTCACGGGACGATATTGAATGTCAATTCCTGTGGGTGAATAATAAGCCATTGTGTGTTGTAAAAACTTATTATCGTCCCTTTCGGCAAAGTCTTCTCTAAAGTGTGCGCCGCGACTTTCTTGACGGTTGAGGGCAGAAGTTAAAATTGTTTGTCCAACTACCATTAAACTTTGCAATTCTAAGGCTTCAACTAATTCTGTATTCCAGCTTTTTCCTTTGTCATCTAAATATATTTGTGAATATTTTTGTTGTAGTTGGGCGATTTTTTCCAATCCCTGACGCATGACTTCGTCGGTGCGGAAAACGCCACAATTTTCAGTCATATTATCTTGAAAAGCTTGACGGATTTGATTAATTCTGTACTGTCCTGGTTGGTCTATTAAGAGTTGTATTTGTTGTTTGGCTTCGTTGATGTAGCGTGTTTCATCTATGGATGGTAATTGCCGATTTTGGACATAATTAGCGATCGCTGCTCCAGTCCTTTTACCATAAACTACACATTCTAATAAGGAGTTACTACCGAGACGATTTGCACCGTGAACCGACACGCAAGCAGTTTCCCCAGCCGCAAAAAAGCCTTCGACAAAACTATCATTATTACTTCTAACTTGTCCGTCAGTGTTGACAGGAATACCACCCATACAATAATGATTGGTAGGACGCACGGGCATCGGTTGAGTGACAGCATCTACACCAAGCAAACGATGGGCTTCTTCCCAGCAAAAGGGAACACGACTCATGATTTTTTCCTTACCTAAATGGCGTAAATCCAGATAGACAAAGGGACCACCCGCGCTACCATCAGTATTTACACCACGACCAGCCCGGATTTCATAGGTAATTGCCCGTGAGGTAATATCACGAGGGGCTAATTCCATGCGACTGGGGGCATAATTGGACATAAAGCGATCGCCATCGGCATTAATTAAATATGCCCCTTCACCGCGCACAGCCTCGGAAATCAGCACGCCCACAGGATACAAACCGGTAGGATGAAATTGGACAAACTCCATATCTGCCAAAGGCAAACCAGCCAAAGCGGTCATTGCCAAACCGTCACCAGTGGAAGCATAATCATTAGAAGTCGTGTTATAAACGCGACCATAGCCCCCGGTGGCAAACATCACAGCCTTTGCTCGTAATACCTCAATATGTCCATCCAAGAGGTGAAACATCACCACACCCTTAGCCTGACCATCCTCCAAAATCAGGCGCATTACATACCATTCTTCGTAAATTTGCACACCATAACGGCGCAAATTATTCACCAACTCATGTAAAATTGCATGACCGGTTTTATCAGCCGCATAACAAGTGCGGTTGTGAGAATGACCACCAAAAGCCCGTTGAGCAATGCGACCATCAGGTAAACGAGAAAATAACACCCCCAGATGTTCTAAATCAATCACCACATCTGGGGCCTCTTGGGTCAAAATTGCGACTGCATCTTGATCTGCTAAATAATCAGAACCCTTAACAGTATCAAAAGCGTGTGCTTCCCAAGAATCGGTATCATCCACATTTTTTAAAGATGCCGCCATTCCACCTTGAGCAGCCACAGAATGAGAGCGAATCGGGTGAGTTTTGGCAACTACCGCTACCTTTAAACTAGGGTCAGTCCTGGCGATTTCCAGCGCAGCCCGACATCCAGCTAAACCGCCACCAACAATAATTACATCATGTTCGAGCATTATTAACCACCAATTATAAAAAAATTCCCCATCTACAAGACAGGGTAATAGAGAAATTGATAAAATTCCTTTTAGCTAGTTGCTTGGACTGGGTTTTGTTGGGGAATATTATTTGAGATTGATTCTGTCTTTGTTTTTGGCTCTACAGCATTGAGTTCAATATTATTTAATAAAGTCGTCACAAAGGCAAAAAGTAAAAAAGGTAGAGATAAGAGAACAACAAGACCTACTGTAGCTAAAGCGTATACTGGTCTTTTTGCACCCATCAGTGCTAAAGCTGAAGCCAAGCTAATGGTAATCGTAATTAACCAAATAATAATTTGACCGTAAATATCACCAAAAGTTAAGGTACAGACAAAGCGATAGTTTTGAATATTATTTTTGTTCATTTTAAAACTGGCCTCAATTTTGTCCTATAGCTTCTACCTTAAATCTATGTTTGCCTCAAAAACAATTTCTCAATATTTTTCCAAGGTTTGTAATATTACTTTACAAAAAACTAATTTTTCAGTCACATCTTCTGCAAAATTGTCAATCTATATATTTGATCAAATTTGCAGGATAATTGATTTACGCCTCTAAATACCTGTGTTTTTATCTTACTTTTTAAAGATGCAGAGTAGTACACAACAGCGTAAATCAACCACCCATCATCTCAATCAGCAATCTACAAAATAGCAAAAAAGCTAGATTAATTAGCTGCTTGACTAAGACATACTTTCATCATTCCTCATGGGAAACGAACAGCAATTAACATTATCTAAACAGACTTTACCCCATTCTAAAGCCCAACGCACCAAAGCCACACGGTTATCAGTTTTTGTCTTGGTGAGAATATTACTGATGTGGTTATCAACTGTCCGTTTACTAATTTCCAGTTTGACCGCAATTTCTTGGTTAGTTAAGCCTGTGGCCACTAAGTCGATGATTTGCAGTTCTCTGTCTGACAGACTAACACGGGTCCCAGGCTCACTAGTAGCCATGACTTACTATTTCTCCCTTAGTATATGTACTCAAATCTTATTCCTCATTCTAGAAGATTCTTTCCGAGGTAGATAGTTTTAAATGTTACTAATAATACTAATATCAAGATTTTCTTTTAATTTTAGGTTTGTAGTCACAGATGCTACAGATCAAAGGTATTCATTTTAACTTTACACGTAACTTATCTGCGTTTATCTGCGTTTATCTGCGTTTATCTGCGTTAAATAATTCTGGAAACCTGATGATCTGGAGCTTCATTTTCAATTAGTGTCAAACTAAATTTAGATCATGCCCCATCGAAAATCAAAAATGCAATGAGTAATCCCTCTATTTTATGTCTTGGTGAAGTCTTGTTTGATTGTTTAGCTGATCAATTGGGACTTGAGTTAGATGCAGTGAAATCATGGACTCCCTACCCCGGAGGAGCGCCTGCTAATGTGGCTTGTGCTTTGGTGAAGTTGGGGACATCAGCCGGATTTATTGGTGCTGTGGGTGAGGATGAAGCAGGGAATACACTGGTAAAATTATTAGAAGATGTTGGTGTAGATATAATGGGTGTACAACGTCATTCTACAGCACCAACTAGACAAGTATACGTGGTTAGAGATTTGGGGGGCGATCGCACTTTTGCAGGTTTTGGTAAATATGATACTTCCGAATTTGCTGATACCCGTCTAGAATCTGCAAAATTGCCACCCGCGCTTTTTAATGAAGCTGATTTTTTGGTAGTGGGAACTTTAGAACTAGCCTATCCTGACAGTGAAAAAGCTGTTTTGCGGGCTTTAGACTTAGCAGAACAATATGACCTAAAAATTATTCTCGATGTCAATTGGCGACCAGTATTTTGGCAAGATGAAAATACAGCTAAGAGCAAAATTCTGGCATTATTAAAGCGATTTGATTTTCTCAAACTAACCAAAGAGGAAGCTCATTGGCTATTTGATACCACTGATCCAGGAGCAATTACTTATAGACTCAATTCCTTGGAAGGGGTTTTAGTCACAGATGGTGAAAATGGTTGTGCCTATTGTTTAGGGGAAAATGAAGGTAAAATCCCGGCGTTTTCCATGTCTGTAGTAGATACCACTGGTGCAGGAGATAGTTTCTTGGCTGGGTTTATTCATCAATTACAACAAGTTGGGATTCACAGCCTTAAAGACGGAGATACAGCAAACAGGATTGTCACCTATGCCAGTGCTGTGGGAGCATTAACTACTATTAAACCAGGTGCGATCGCATCCCAACCCACTGCGGCGGAAGTTGAGGCTTTTCTTGCTTCCCATAGACTTTAAATAGTAGCACATTCAACGGGAATATCAGCTAAAATTGCTTGATATTCCCGGTTGGAAACCGGACGAGAATCATCATCCCATCAACTAAAAAAGTTATAACAATCTAGATTATAAATTATTGCAAAGTTATCTCAAAAAACATTGTGTTTAATATAGATATATGAAGAATATGAGTAAATAGATAATAACAGCATTAGAATGCAGATATCGCCAATTAAAAGACTGAAAAAAAAGGGCTTAATATTATGGCTATCTCCAAAATGTTTATTGATATGGCTCAGTTTATTTCTGAAGCCTTCATGCGGATTTTCACCCCTGCTAATGATGCCTATCCTGTGACTGGGGTACAGCCTTTTACAGGTAGTATATATAAAAAAGGTAAAGCAGCTTGGTAAGTATTGACTTGAGAAAAGTCATACCATTTCTTTGGGTGGCATTCCCAAGGTTTTAACAAGGAACTGGCAAATAACGAGTTCTAGATTTGGTGAATAAAAAGATCCCCGACTTCTTGAAGAAGTCGGGGATCTGAATCCTATGAGGTGCTTTTAACCGCCTATTTCTTGCAACATTGTTTGTATTCTGGCAGCGCCTTCTGGATCATTCCCCCGCTGATATAAATCTAATGCTTTCCTGAGAACTTTATTTGCTTGTGGAGTTTGCCGTTTTTGTTTGAACATAGAACCGATTAACTCATAGGTGCGGGGATTATTTTTATCTAAATTAACTGCTTGTTCATAAGCCCACAGGGCTGATTGATAATCACCTAAGCTAGTTTGAGCAACTCCTAATCCTAAATAGGCGTTGACATTATTGCGATTTAACTGGATAGCCCGACGGTAAGCTTCTTTTGCACCTTTGTTATCTCTCGTACTGCTTTTAAGATAACCCACAGCATAGTAAAAATCACTATTATTAGGATTAATGGCAATAGCTCGACGATAAGCATCTAAGGCTGAGGTAAAATTGCCTTGTTGAGTATATAAGTAGCCAATACCAGCATGAATTCTCTCATTTTTGGGATCTAATTTTGCTGCTTGTTGATAAACAGCGATCGCTCCATTATAATCTTTAGAATCTACCAGCCTTTTCCCCTCATCTATCAAGTTTTTTAACTCTGGATTATTCGCCTGTGTCACTAAGACATCAGCTTTCGCTACTACAGGTGTACTAATAAATAAACATCCTAATAATAAAGTAGTTAACAGAAGTGATGTTTTTTTGTACATAGTAAATTTTCCTAAATTCTCTTAAACCGTTTTTATTCCTACATTAAAACAAAAATATTAATCTTTGTAATCTGTATTTATTCACATTTATACAATATTAATAATTTCTTGAATCACTTGATACCTTCGGAATTATAGCAATAAATTAATCTTTTCGCCAATCGGTACTGATAAATTACACAAAATTACAGGTATAATGAAGTATGAACGGATATTTCTCCCTAAATTTGGCCATAATTACCTATTTTACCTAAATTTATGCTTTTAACTACTACTGATGTTATTCAAGGTGCTGTAATTCAATCATACTTAGGTATTGTTACAGCCGAAGTTGTCTATGGTAGCAACTTCCTGCGGGATTTTTTAGCGAGTATTCGAGATATTGTCGGTGGCCGCACTGGCAGCTATGAGCGTCTCTTTGAAGAGGGACAACGGAAAGCAATGGAAGAATTAGAACAAAGAGCGCAACGTTTAGGCGCAGATGCGGTTGTCGGTATTGCCGTTGATACAGGCACAATTAATGTTGATCAATCTGGTGTTTTATTAGTCATTACAGCCACAGGAACAGCCGTAAAAATTCGTTAATATTTTCCTGATTTTGTAATTTTCAAACAATCACTCATTCAGCCAATTTATAACTAAAGAAATAGCAAATAACTCTTGCTATTGATAGAGATTGAGAATTATAATTAGCGATTTAATTTTAAACATGGGGATAAAAAAGACGTAAGCAGAAAAGAATTCAAAACCGGGGATTTTTTTCTGTAAAGATATCCAATCTGTAAGTAACTTTGCTGTAATAGCAAGAGAGAAAAATAGCTATGGCATACATAAATCGGGTAGGCGAGGAAATTAATTCTTCCGAGTCTTTGTTAGCTGGTAGAGTAACTGAATATCGGGACAGAGTGCGCTGGGGTCCAATAGTTTCCGGTGTGTTAGTGGCTTTAGCAACTCAATTAGTCTTGAGTTCATTTTTTAGCGCCCTTGGTGCGGGGAGAATTGCTGATTCTTTAAACCCAAGAACAATTGCCCCTACTATTATTAGTAATGTCGGAATTTGGTCAACAATTGCTTTATTACTATCTCTATTTATCGGTGCTTGGATAACGACTCGTGCTTGTGGACCAATGCACAGAGATACAGCCATACTCAACGGGGCAATTCTCTGGGCAACAACTCTAGCACTTAGCTCTTTTCTCTTAGCAAATGGAGTCTGGGGGGCTTTTGGTGTAGTGGCTTATAATACAGCACAAGTTATTAATCAACTACAGCAACAAGGAAATGTTATAGCACCAAATGTACCGATCTTAACTGCTGAACAAACTCGTGATGTTGCTGCTGCAACTTCGAGAACTTTGTGGTTTTATGTTTTTGGTTCTTTATTAGGTTTACTTACTTCTTTATTGGGAGCAGTTGCAGGGGCGCGAACTCCTCGAATTAATAATTACAATTCTTGATTTAAAAATCACAATTTCGGTAAAATTTGTGTAAATTCCCCTTGATTGAGAGTTGCAAAATACATTTCAATTTCAATATCAGAATAGCGACTGCGAATTGATGAATACGCTTGATTTAAATAATCTGTATGTACTTGCAACTCTCGTTCTGGATCTTTACTTAAATTAGGATCAATCATCATTGCATAAGCCCCACAATCTTGATGATCAATAATAATAACTTTGTTGATATGATGGAGTTTGTAGGAGATATCTAACTGATCCCAAAATGCTTCAGCATCAGATGGGTGGGGGAATCCTGTTAAAGCTAATGAAGCACCTGCTAAAGCTGTTAAATCATACTTATCAGTTAAATTTTTATTCCTTAAAAAAGACTGTTCTGCTGTTAAAAACCGAAAGTCAATACAACTGAGAACTAACGCTTTTGTTTGATGAACTTCGGCCTTAGCTGATTGCGCTGATTGCAGGACAGTAAAGGCTATTACTCCCGGAAGGAAAGATCTCAGAAAATGACGACGACTAGAACAACAAAGACACTGATTGATATTTTTATTCATATTTGATTAGTCATTTAATTCCAGCAATTCTTTTGATTTTAAATCAGTTGCGCCCGGTTGCAAACATCCGACAATCTGGGGAGAAATAGAACAAATAGCATCTGTGGTTGTTTCAAAACAATTTGATAAACCAATAGTTTCTAATAATCCTGAACGTTCTAGCAGTTGTTTAACTTCCGGTTGTAAACCTGTGAGAATTAAACGGCAATTATGGCGTTCTAAGTCGTGGTAAATATCCTCTAACGCTACTAACCCAGTGGTATCCATATTTGGCACAAACCGCAACCGCAGAATTAAGTATTTTACCTCTGGTTCATCTCGAATAAAGGTAGCAAATCTCTCCGCAGCCCCAAAAAATACCGGACCATCTACTCGATAAACAGCAATTTCTTTCCCTAATTCTAGCGAAGTTCCGGGGGGGAATACTTCGGTTTCGGGAATCTTGACTAAACTCAAATCACTCATGCGTTTGATGAACAAAGCGCCGGCAGCAATTAATCCTACCTCGACAGCGAGAACTAAGTCAAACAAGATTGTTACCAACCAAGTCAGAATCATCACCGCAAAGTCAGAATAGGTAGCCCGCATTAATAAACCAATGGCTTCCCATTCAATCATTCGCACACTAACTACCATCAGGATTCCCGCTAATGCCGCTAGGGGAATCTGTGCCGCTAGGGGTGCTAAAGTTAGCACAATCATGGCTAATGCAGCGCCGTGAATTACTCCAGATAGTCGGGTTTTTCCACCAGAACGAACATTAACAGCAGTTCGCGCAATTGCCCCCGTGGCAGGAATACCAGCAAAAAATGGGACAATGATATTTGCTAACCCTTGACCAATTAATTCGCGATCGCTATTATGTTTCTCACTGACCGTCATCCCATCAGCCACCACCGCTGATAATAAAGATTCAATACTTCCCAATGCGGCTAAAGCCAAAGCTGGATTAATTAGTTCTCGAATGACACTAAAATCATTCCAATGGGGAATCCCTTGGGGCATGGGTAAAGATTGGGGAATTGCCCCAATTGTGGGAATATTCAGATGGAAATAAGTAGCTATTCCCGTCGCTAACACCAACCCCACTAAAGAACCGGGTATAGTATTATTAATCTTCGGCCACAAAACTGTAGTGACAATTACCACAATTGCCAGTCCCACTGCTGCCCAATTTAAAGCTTCTACATGAGTTAAACTTTGCCAAACTCCCGGCAAAAAATGTTCACTTCGGGGTAGTTTTAAACCAAAGAAATTATTTAATTGACCACAAAAAATAATAACAGCAATCCCATTAGTAAAACCTGCTGTCACTGGGTAGGGAATAAACTTCACTAGCTGTCCGAGTTTGGCCACACCCAAAGCAATTTGGATTATACCAGCCATGACCCCAGCAATCCAAACTTTCTCAATCCCGTATTTAGCAACAATTCCCACCAAAACCACGGCCATTGCCCCCGTTGGTCCGGTAATCTGGACTGGAGAACCGCCAAAAATGGCCGCCACAATTCCCGCCACAATAGCAGTATAGAGTCCCGCTTTTGGTTCGACTCCACTGGCTACAGCAAAAGCTAAAGCCAAAGGTAATGCTACTACTGCTGCTGTTAATCCTCCCGTCAAATCGCCACGGAAACTACTCAACCAACGACCTAAACGGGAAAGTTTTGATTCTTGCAGGGTATCAGAGATTGCCATATTATTATTTTCAACTCTTATACAGAATTAGTTGATACACGCAGTAATAGTTATTTACTTGTTAGTAAGGTTTAATTTTGCTCTCTAAAACATCGCTGTCTACCAAACACGCGATTTCTTATGGTATTTATTACAAGATAGTTCTTCCTTATCGAAACCATCATAGCAAATTTTAAATCAATTGTCAACCCCCAATACTTTATATTGGCGTTGAACAGTGAAAAGATTACTGCAAGACACAACTTACCACTTCAAAAACGCTTCCTCAATCCCTTTCTCTCTTCTAATTTTGGCATCAATCTCAAACCAGGTAATAATTTGCTTTGTCGTCAATTCCTCAATAGAAACATCATATTCCTTGGCAATATGTTGTAAAATCCGCAAAGAAGAAATTGTCAATCTACTTAAAAACTTTTCAGGAGAAGATAACAAAGCCGCGTCAACTTGAGCGGATTCTTCTGAAGATAAAAATTGGGTTGATGATTGATTAGGTGAGATATCCATAAAAATTCAAAATTCTGTTTAATCGAGAAGTTGCCTTTTTACCATTAAATCATATTATTGTACCCCCTGAGCAATAAAAGCCGAGCAATAAGTATACTCAAAACGATTGGGACATGGAATGAAAGTAAAATCACGAAAACCCTAGATTGGTAGGGGTTTAGCAATGCTTAATGGTGTCAACTTAACGTAAAACCCATAACCCGACTAGGAATGAATTCCCAGTCTCATAGCAGAAGTCATCTGAAGATGACTAAAAGAACTAGAAAATTTTTGAACTTGTTTAGTTTACTTTAGTAAACTTTAGCTATTAGCCCTGATAGCGTAGCGTGGCGTAAGCCATAATTCATTTTAGGGTGGGTCTGTCAGCCAAACAAATAAGCCGTGTTGGGTATAACTCAACCTTAAAAAACATAATAAGTAGGTTAGCATTGAAAATCGTCGTTATGGCAAGGCAAGAGGCAAAAGGCAAGAGTGAAGAGGGTTTGGGGGATTTTACTTTTCTTTACATAGATTGGTTTTATTGTGTTCACCTACTTACCAAGATTTCCGACTTCTTAATTTAATCAGGAAATTTGTGTTTTTAACCAACTCCGAAAATTCTTAATCATTGACACCTCACCCACTTGTAAACTAGAAGCTAAAAACTGAGGAACTTCTGTATTTAAAGGTAAATTCGCAAAGGTTGGTGAACCATTGCAAGGAATATATTTATCCTCAGATAAACTATAAATTTGCATCACAGGTTCATCATAACGCCAAACTTCAGGAACACCTAAAGCTAAATAAATCGGTAATTTATCAATAGAAGAACTAGCATAATCAACTTCTATCACTAAATCAGGTGGGGGATCTTGAGTTAAATCTAAACTTGTTTTATTTCTCATGATTGGTTCATTTTGAATATAGAAACTAGAATCAGGTTCTACACCTCTAGCTAAATCTTCTCTTTTACAAGTTAATGAACCAGTGCTTTTGACATTGAGATTTAACTCTTCAACTAAAACAATAATTAGATTTTGTAACAAACGGTTATTATGTTCATGGGGCATTAATGGAGTCATAATTTCTAAGATTCCCTGATTATAAGTAAATCTGTTATAGCGATCATCACCTGTTTCTAATAAAATTCGTTCAAATGTCTGCCAAGAAATATGATGGAGAATGACGCTATTGGTGTGAGTGTCGCTGTGAGTAGGTGCTAGAGTTACCATAAAAATTCACCTCGCAGTTTTAATTATTCTATTATATCACTTTAGGGAATATGGAAAATTCTCCCTAAGAACTAATTTAAAAGTTCTATCAGTTCATCTTTAGTCAAATCTGCATCTCGAATTATTTTTACTAATAAACCTTTTCCGATAGTTTTACCACTATGAGAAGGAATAGAAACAACTCGATTATCTTCATGTTTCATTCTGACATGACTTCCCTTTTGTCTGACTATATAAAAACCTACTTTTTCTAATGCAGCAATCAGTTCTTCTCCTGTAATTGTTGGTAATTTAGTCATGATAATACTACTTTTTGCACACCAATAAATTCAGTTATTGATTCCTCTTCTAGTTCTTCTAAACACATTTCAATAACTTCTTTAATATTTTTCATAAGTTCATCAATAGTTTCCCCTTGACTATAACAGGCTTTAAGTTGAGGAACTTCACCAATATACATACCATCTTCATCTCTTTCAATTACTACATAAAATTCTTTGTTTTTCATGGTTTTATTTGTCATGGCGATAGTTTACTAATAAAGTTAGCAATATTCGACTTTTATTGTAACATAAACGAAAAATCCCCGACTTCCCAATTTAATCTTTGGTAAATCATGTTAATTTATCAAAGAAGTCTGGAATCTGGGTATTTCATCATTTTGGTTTTTTGCTTCTTTCCCAAGCTTTTGATGCTGGTAGTGGTGATGATGGCTTTTCTATAATTTCAATAATTGTACTAATCACTTGATGAAGTTTATCATCTTTGAGTTTTCCAATGTACCGAATTACGTTACTTTTATCAACCGTTGCAATAATATTAGGGCGAATATAACAAGGGCTTAAATTTAATTTACCTACTCTAAAATCTTCATCTTCTAATTTAATTTCATAATCTCGTCCTGGTTTACTGGTAATAGGACAAATTATAATATTATTATTGTCTGATTCTGCTATCACTAAAGCTGGTCGTTTTTTTGTGGTAGATGTATCAGAAAAAGGAAAAGGAACAGATATCACATCACCTTTAATTAAATGTTCTATAGATCCTTCCATGCTTCGTCTTCCTCTGGATTAAGCCAAACTTTATTTAATGATGATTCACTCATTTCTAAAAATTCTTTGACCAATATTTTATTATCATCTATATCAACAGCTTGTAAATTTTTAACTACGGCTAATGGTAATCCAGTTAGTTTGACGATAAAATCTAAATCAATACCTTCTCGTAACATATTTATAGCAACTTGGGTTAAACCTTGCAGTAAACCTTTTTCCCATGCTTCTTGTAATGTTTGCGCTGGAATTGATAGGTTGTTCATATTTTTTATATTTAATCAGGAAATTTGTGTTTTTAACCAACTCCGAAAATTCTTAATCATTGACACCTCACCCACTTGTAAACTAGAAGCTAAAAACTGAGGAACTTCTGTATTTAAAGGTAAATTCGCAAAGGTTGGTGAACTATTGCAAGGAATATATTTATCCTCAGATAAACTATAAATTTGCATCACAGGTTCTTCATAACGCCAAACTTCAGGAACACCTAAAGCTAAATAAATCGGTAATTTATCAATAGAAGAACTAGCATAATCAACTTCTATTACTAAATCAGGTGGGGGATCTTGAGTTAAATCTAAACTTGTTTTATTTCTCATGATTGGTTCATTTTGAATATAGAAACTAGAATCAGGTTCTACACCTCTAGCTAAATCTTCTCTTTTACAAGTTAATGAACCTGTACTTTTGACATTGAGATTTAATTCTTCAACTAAAGTATCAATTAGCTTTTCTAATAAGCGTTTATTATGTTCATGGGGCATTAATGGAGTCATAATTTCTAAGATTCCCTGATTATAAGTAAACCTGTTATGGCGATCATCACCTGTTTCTAATAAAATTCGTTCAAATGTCTGCCAGGAAATATTATGGAGAATGACGCTATTGGTGTGAGTGTCGCTGTGAGTAGGTGCTAGAGTTACCATAGAAATTCACCTCGCAGTTTTAATTGTTCTATTATATCACTATCATCAATTTCAATTAGAGGAAATGATTGATAAAAAGGAGTTGATAACAAAAGTTGTCAATTTTTAACTTGATATTATTGTAATCCCTGAGCAATAAAAGCCGACCAATAACGGGGATGTGCAAAGGGAAATTCTCCTTTTGATTTTTGGATGTTATTAATTGTATTTAGTATTTTTAGAGATTTTTTATGTTGTAAATCGCACTCCAAATATTCTTCTGAATCTTGTGGATATTGTTTTTTCTGATTTCTAGCTTGTTGACGCTGGTTTTCTGCTGCTTGGGATATTTCTTCTAAGTCTGCTTTTCTTAACTCCCGTAATTTAATTTGTGCTTCTTTTAGTGCTGCTGGACAATTTTTACCTTCTTGTCTTTGTTGATAGTAAAAAATAGACAATAACGCAGTTGCTAAATCATCAACCATCCACAAAGAACTAATTATATTTGTCGCACCAGCACATAAAAAACCAGTAGAAAGTGTCAATAAATTATCAGTTATATTGGGTTGACCTAAATTAGTTTCACAACAAGAAAGAAACACATCTACAAGATTAGGGAAACGCCAACTAGGAGACATTAATTGACCTAAAGTAATACTATCACCACCGCCTAAGTTTAAATGAGATTCTAAAGGATTATATAAACAAGATACAGCATGGTGACAGCAGTGGAGAGTTTGCACATTTTCAGCTAATTTTCGGAAATTTTGAACCGTAGCTTGACTACTACCTATTAATCTTTTGTTTGCTGGAATATTATACATTTTAGCAATTTCTTCCTCTTCCCATCTGGAAAAAGGTAGAGGATCATTATCTACGGTATCTGCCACTGTACCATATTGGAAATATTGAACATCTAAATTTAGGCGTTTCTTTTTTTGGTTTTGATGACAAAAATCTAAAATTTGACAACTGGGAGTATAACGAATTAAAAATCTATCTACTAAATATTTTTTATTTTCTCCTGTAGGTAAAGCAGCAAAAGGTATTTGATGTAATAACAAATGAGGTTCTATAATTAATTCTTTTATGTTTTGAAGATATTGATGGATTATTTTTGATAATTGTAATCTCTCTGAAAGTTCATAAAGAAAATATTCCATGTTATATTCCCAGTCTTTAAACTTCTTTTCTACATATTCTTGATACGGTGATGACCAATGGTGTTTAATCCAGTTTTGTAATCTTTCTAATCCTTCACCTATACAGGTATGGAGATAAATTGAGTCTTGGGTAATGATAAAAATATGGGTATCAGAGTTGGTAGTGTAGAAACTGAGAATAGCGGTTTTGGGATGATCAATTAATTTCTGAATCTTTGATAATCTCAGAGGTTTAACTTGAATTTCACCTGCTAAAATGGGATCTTCTCCTCTGAGTTGTTCCCAAATTTTTTGTTTTGCAGTTTCTAATAATTCTATTTTTTTATCGTATACCTGCCAAATAGCGCGGGTTGTACGGCGGTTATTTTCTGATTTATAATTTTGGCGTTCTATGTGAATTTTTTGTTTTAATTCTTCGTATTTTTGTAATAATTCTTGGACTTTTGGAGGTATATTTTCACCTTGGGAGAGGTTGAAACTTGCCATTAAGTCTACTAGACGTTGAGAACGGGAGCGTTGACAATATTCAAAGGCTTTATCTATTTGGTTTGTATTGATGTAGGCTTGTACTATGTTTTGATAAATTTCAATATATTTTTCTAAAAATTCTTCCCTATTCTGTTCAGAGTTTGACCAAGTTCTAATTTTTTCAACTGCTTCAATCGCATATTTGTAAGCCTCAATAGCCGTTTCCCAAAATTGATATTGAAAAGCTAAATATCCAAGTTTATCAGCTACATCTTTTAATTTACTAGGTAATCCTTGAGATTTAAAAATATCGAAAGATATTTTATAACAGTTGATTGCAGCATCAATTTTTCCTAAAATTTCATAAGTAATGGCTAGATTATACTGAACTTGAGCATATTCAATAGGAAGATTTTTAGGATTATATACTTTTAATGCTTCTTGATAAGCTGTTAATGCTAAATTGTAATTTTCTGGATTTTTTTCTCCCTTAATTCTGTTTCTTTCATCATATATAATACCTAAATTCATTTGACATTTTGCCCATTCTTCAAAACATTGGTTTTGTTTAAATATATCTAAAACATCATTATTATAAGCTGCAATTGCTAATTCTAAGTATTCTGTTTTTTCAGTGATATTCTGAGTTAATATTTCAGAATAAGCTCTGCCTAGAATAGCTTGAGTAAAAGCCCAGTTTAATCCGTATTTGTATTTTTTTGAATTAAATATTTCTGATGCGAATTTACAATAATGAATAGCAATTTCTATATTTTCTTGCTGTTCAGAAAAAGAAATGCTATCAAATTTATCCATGTAAAGACTAGCTAAATTCAAATTATTTATAGCCCAATCTTCTCGATCTATATGACTATTAAAAACAATTTCAATTACTTCGCAACAAAGAATCGCAAGATTTAAATTATTAGATTGGTTTCCATCTCTCAAGTGTCTAATATTTTTACTTAAATTAGCAATACTTAAAGCTCTTTTATAAGCTTTATCTGGTTCTAACTGTGACAGAGTTTCAGTTGCCCAATCTCTGAAAATAGATATAAAATTTTTATCTAGTTTATCTACATTATCTTCTAGAATTTTTATTGTTGTATCAGCCTTATTCTCTCGAATTGTCCATAATATTTTATGCAGAAATTCTAAATAATCTCTGCGTTTTAATTTACCTTTTTTTTGCTTCTTTCCAAATCCCTTAGCCATATTTATTGCACCTTGATTAAATAAAAATTATCCCAAAATCTCTGTCAACTTCTCCATCAAATCTTCCGCTAACTCCAACAACTCAACCTCATTAATAGAACTATTACCAGAAGCGCGACAACTTCCAGAAACCACAACATCACCAACTAAAAAATCCTTAGCAGCAAAAATCCGATCTTTATCCGTTAATTGACTCAAACAATATTCTAAACCACCAATAATTTCATCAATAGACTTATCCTGTAAACGTTCCTTTACCTTTACTGCAACCACATCATTACTTTCTAAGAAAGTAGTAAGTTTCTCAATATAACCGGGTTCATCGTCATCATCCCCCCAAGTTTCTAACCAATCACCATCTATATCTTCAAAATATAAATCAGCCGCTTCCAACCCATATTTCATAATATCATCTTGTAATTGCTGTGCAGCTTTTACAGATTCTAAGAAACTTGCTAATCTTTGTTGACGGTCAGATAATTTTTCGGCTACCATAATTAATTACCTCTGGTAAAAATATATCAATTTCAAAAATATAAAACTATAAAATCAATTGCTGATAACTACCTGAATTTAGATGATCACTATTATCTAATGATGTATTCACTATCTGATTAACAAAATACTGATTTTTAGGGTTATAACTTAAAAATAAACCTCTTTCTATTTCCCAGAAAATTAGTCTATCTTTCCAATCAGTAACTTTATCTAACAAAAATTCTTCGGCTAGGCTAGTAATTTGTACACAAAGCGGTTGATTCTGACTACCACTAACAATTATATCAGTCGCCATTGACAAATCAGCAATATATCTTTTGACAATTGTACCACCATCTTGCTTAATAATTCTAGAGATAGAGTCTATTAGCAGTGCATCTTCCTGAGTAAAATTTCCCGCCATTAGCTCTTTTCTCCAGATATAAAATCTGTTGTCTTCTTTACTCAACCACCTGGGAAATAGATCACCATACCAATACTTCAGCGTCGGTGGTAGTGCATCCAAAGCAGATTGTTTTTCTACCTCAGAAGCTAAAGATTGAAATTTGATCCAAGCATCTGCATCTCCGATAATTTCCAGAAGAAACAAAATAACAAAACGTTTAGACATCAGTGTACCAGGTTTCACATCTTTAATCCAGTTGTTAATCTGGTTTAACCTAATTGCTAAACTGCGATCTATAGTTGATGCTTCCTTAATTAATGATTTTAGTTTTTCCTTAATCTGTTGTGGATGCAAAATATATACCTGAAAAATAATAAAATTTTTTATTTAGTTTATATATTTTTAATGGTTTTGTAAAGTAACAATTTATTTAGTTAACCAGAGTACGTTTTAACGTACTTAAACTATTAGCCCGGAAATTGATTTCCGGGTGGGTATAGAAGCACACAATTAACCCCCACCTAACTTTTTTCCACCAAATAACCACAACGATGTTCACCATGAATCAACCAGTGAGTCCGTTCCACAGTACAATCTGGAAGAATAGCCGCAAACATTTCCAATTCATGACCACAAACGCTGGGAAAAGATTCCGCAACATCAGAAATAGCGCAGGTATGTTCCACAAAAATAAATCTTTCCGCACCACTAGCATCTGATTCCACAGCGTGAAACTCCGCCATAAAACCTTCAGCCTTTCGCAATTCTATCAAATTTGCGACCCGTTCCTGCAAAGAACCATTACCCACCCGTTCATGATATTCTTGAGCTTTGCGTTCCCACTGTTTTCGTAAAATAGATTTTACTTGGTCACGTCCCACAGTTTCCGCTAAAGTGTCCAAGAGAGAAACCGCAAACTCGCCATAACCATCACCTAAGCGGTTAGCACTTTTTTGCAAATGTGATCTTCCCACCCGACTCAAATGATAAACGTGCTGGGGTCTGCCCATACTCGGTTGTTCTGATACCGAATATAGAACTAACTCCTCCATCTCTAAATCCTTTAAATGACGACGAATCGCTTGGGGACTCACATCCAAAAAGTTCGCCAACTCAACAGCCGTTGCTTGTGAGTGTTTCAATAGATACTCTAGGATATCCTGCTTAGTTGAGGTCTGCTGGGTAGTCGCCATCTTCTCTACTAGACGCTTCGCAAACGTCCCAAAATAAAAAACTTTTTTTTCTGAAAATTTAACTTAAACAACATTGTTGTTGTTAATCTATCGTACAATGAAAATAGATTAAACAACAGCCGAATTGTTTTAGTCGTTAAACCTATTCTAGCAGTCCTGTTAGGAATTGGTAACAGAAAACGGGAATTAGCTTTTTTGCGGCCCGTCGCCCGTCCTTTAAAGAGAACAGAAGAGAACCGATGAGCGCATCCGTCACCACCTTAGTCAACCAACCTTACAAGTACGGCTTTGTTACCGATATTGAAGCCGATACTATTCCTCGTGGGTTAAGCGAAGATGTTGTCCGCCTAATTTCCGCCAAAAAGAATGAGCCGGAATTTATGCTGGAATATCGTCTCCGAGCATATCATCAATGGCTGAAAATGACAGAACCAACTTGGTCTCATGTCCAATATCCGCCTATTAATTATCAGGATATTATTTATTATTCCGCACCGAAACAAAAGAAAGCTAAACTCAACAGTTTAGACGAAGTTGATCCGACTTTATTGGAAACCTTTGCAAAATTAGGTATTCCTTTAAATGAACAAAAGCGATTAAGTAACGTTGCTGTTGATGCGATTTTTGATAGTGTTTCTGTTGCGACTACATATAAAGAAAAACTTGCCAAAGATGGCGTAATTTTCTGTTCTTTTTCGGAAGCTTTACAAGAACACCCAGAATTAATTAAAAAATATTTGGGTAGCGTTGTTCCCATTGCTGATAATTATTTCGCAGCTTTGAATGCGGCTGTGTTTAGTGATGGTTCTTTCGTTTATATTCCCAAAGGCTTAAAATGTCCAATGGAATTGTCTACCTATTTCCGCATTAATACCGGAGATACAGGACAATTTGAACGGACTTTAATTGTCGCCGAAGCAGGAAGTTATGTTTCTTATTTAGAAGGTTGTACAGCGCCAATGTACGACAGCAACCAATTACACGCGGCGGTTGTTGAATTGGTAGCTTTAGATAATGCGGAAATTAAATATTCTACTGTGCAGAACTGGTACGCTGGTGATGTCAATGGTAAAGGCGGAATTTACAACTTTGTAACTAAACGTGGTTTGTGTCAAGGTGTCAATTCTAAGATTTCTTGGACTCAAGTAGAAACAGGTTCTGCGATTACTTGGAAGTATCCCAGTTGTGTTTTGATTGGTGATAATTCTGTGGGTGAATTTTACTCGGTTGCATTAACAAATAATATGCAGCAAGCTGATACTGGAAGTAAGATGATTCACGTTGGGAAAAACACCCGCAGCACTATTATTTCTAAAGGAATTTCTGCTGGTAAATCTAGTAATAGTTACCGGGGTTTGGTGAAGATTAATCCCACTGCGAAAGGTGCAAGAAATTATTCTCAATGTGATTCGATGTTAATTGGGGATAATGCTCAAGCTAATACTTTTCCTTATATTCAAGTTCAGAATAATACGGGAAAGGTGGAACATGAGGCTTCTACTTCTAAAATTGGTGAAGATCAATTGTTCTTTTTTGCTCAACGGGGTATTTCTTCGGAAGATGCTATTTCGATGATGATTAGCGGTTTCTGTAAGGATGTTTTTAATCAGCTTCCTATGGAGTTTGCTGTTGAGGCTGATAAGTTGTTGAGTCTGAAACTAGAGGGTAGTGTGGGTTAAGAAAACGAACCACAGAGGCACAGAGTACGCAGAGAAAGAGAGGAAGAGAAGATGATTGTTGAGAATAGTGA
This sequence comes from Dolichospermum sp. UHCC 0406, assembly GCF_009712025.1. Taxonomy (NCBI): domain Bacteria; kingdom Bacillati; phylum Cyanobacteriota; class Cyanophyceae; order Nostocales; family Aphanizomenonaceae; genus Dolichospermum; species Dolichospermum sp. UHCC 0406. The sequence continues at coordinate 3,964 of NZ_VILA01000032.1, read as the reverse complement.
TTTGATTTTGTCGGTTAAGGATTTGACGGCTGATGTTGATGGAACTCCGATTTTAAAGGGGTTGAATTTGCAGGTTCGCGCTGGGGAAGTTCACGCGATTATGGGTCCGAATGGTTCTGGGAAGAGTACGTTTTCTAAGGTTTTGGCGGGACATCCAGCTTATACTGTGACTGGTGGTGAGGTGGTTTTTCAAGGACAAAATCTTTTGGAAATGGAAGCTGCGGAAAGAGCTAGGGGTGGTGTGTTTTTAGCTTTTCAATATCCTCTGGAAATTCCTGGTGTGAGTAATTTGGATTTTCTGCGGGTGGCTTATAATTCTCGTCGCAAATCTCAAGGTTTGGAAGAGGTTGACGCTTTCGATTTTGATGATTTGGTTGAGGAAAAGTTAGAAATTGTGAAGATGAATTCTTCTTTTCTGAATCGCAGTGTGAATGAGGGTTTTTCTGGTGGGGAAAAGAAGCGGAATGAAATTCTGCAAATGGCGATTTTAGAACCAAAGTTGGCGATTTTAGATGAAACTGATTCTGGTTTGGATATTGATGCTTTGAAAATTGTTGCTAATGGAGTTAATCAGTTAACCAATGCTGAAAATGCCACAATTATGATTACTCACTATCAGCGTCTTCTCGATTATATTGTTCCTGATTTTGTTCACGTTATGGCACAAGGACAAATTATCAGAAGTGGTGGTAAGGAGTTGGCGTTAGAGTTAGAATCTCGTGGTTATGATTGGGTTCTCGAAGAAGCTTTGGGAGTGGGTGTGTAATGTCTATTCCAGTTTCTCTTACTTCTATTCCTAATTCTCTATTAGATAGAGATCCTTTTTTAACTGGTTTGTTAAATCAGGTAACTGTATCGGAAAAGGATGATTGCTTAAAACAACTTCGTGACGGTGCTGCTAAATGGGTTCGTCATTCTGTTATTCCCAATACCCGCGAGGAAGAATGGCGGTTTACTGATTTATCATCTTTGAAACAGGTAGATTTTAAGTTAGGGATGTTTCAGAAAACATCTTTAGGATCTGATATTTTACCTGAAGTTTCTCAGCGGTTAGTGTTTGTTAATGGTGTTTACTCACCTGATTTATCTAATACTGAAAATTTACCTGCTGGGTTAATTGTTGGTAATTTGAATGTTTTATCCAGTGAGATTGTAGGGGAATATTTAGCTCAAGCGGAAGGTGCGAAGGAAGTTTTTACGGCTTTAAATACTGCGGCTTTAAATGATGTCGCTGTGGTATGGGTTGGTAAAAATGTGGTGCTGGAAACACCAATTCATCTATTATTTATTTCTGTTTCTGGTGAGTCTGCGACTATTTCCCAACCTCGCGTTTTAGTAGTAGCTGAAAGTAACTCTCAAGTAACTTTAATTGAAGAGTATATTGCATCTTCACAAAATGAGGGTGTTTACTTCACTAATAGTGTTACGGAAATTTGGGTAAATGAAAATGCTCAGGTGAGTCATAATAGAATTGCGCGAGAAGGTGCTGCGGCTTTTCATGTTGGGAAAACTGCTGTTACTCAGGCGCGATATAGTCGTTATAGTTGTAATGCTGTGACGGTTGGGGGGAAAATCTCTCGTCACAATTTGGAGATTTTGCAAACTGGTGAACAAACGGAAACGACGCTGAATGGTTTAACTGTGATTGCTGATAATCAGGTGGCTGATACTCACAGTGCTTTGTCTTTAAATCATCCTCATGGTGTGAGTAAACAGTTACATAAGTGCATTATAGGCGATCGCGCTCATGGTGTCTTCAATGGTAAAATATTTGTTCCTAAACTGGCGCAATTAACTAACGCATCTCAATTAAATCGCAATTTGCTATTATCATCTAAGTCCAGAATTGACACCAAACCTCAATTGGAAATCACTGCTGATAATGTTAAATGCGCTCATGGTGCTACGGTCAGTCAGTTGGAAGATGATCAAATATTCTACCTGGAAAGTCGCGGCATTGATGAAAATAATGCTCGAAAATTATTAGTTAATGGTTTCGCAATGGAAGTTATTAACTTTATTCCTGTTGCTTCTTTGCGTGAGAGTTTGTTGAAAACTGTTACCAGTCTCACGAATAAATAAATGCCTTGCACTTTAGTACAAGGCTAATAGCTTAAGTTCATTAAAACGAACTAAATTTCTGAATAATTAATAGTCGGTTTTAACCGACTTCTGCTATTAGCCAGGGAATTTATTCCTTGGCGGTTTAAAATTCTCCTGAACTCTTTATTAAAAATGGTCATCACTTCTACCAAATCTCTCGCTGATAAAGTTCGTTCTGACTTCCCCATTTTACATCAGGAAGTCCACGGTAAACCCCTGGTTTATCTCGATAATGCAGCTACTTCTCAAAAGCCTTTATTCGTATTAAATGCTTGGCGTGATTATTACGAACAATATAATTCAAATGTCCATCGTGGCGCACATTTTCTCAGCGGAAAAGCTACTGATGCTTATGAGGGTGCGCGTGATAAAATCGCTAAATTTATTAATGCCAAATCACGCCAAGAAATTGTGTACACCCGCAACGCAACTGAGGCTATTAACCTAGTCGCTTACAGTTGGGGAATGAACAATTTACAGCCAGGAGATGAAATTATTCTCTCGGTCATGGAACACCATAGTAATATCGTTCCCTGGCAATTTGTCGCTCAAAAAACGGGTGCAATATTGAAGTTTGTGGAGTTGACGACCGAAGAAACTTTTGATTTAGAGCAGTTTAAAAACCTGATTTCTGAAAAAACAAAACTGGTGTCTATTCTGCATATTTCTAATACTTTGGGTTGCATAAATCCAGCTAAAGAAATAGCCGAAATTGCTCATAAATACGGTGCGAAGTTCTTACTTGATGCTTGTCAAAGTGTCCCCCATACTCCTATTGATGTTCAAGAACTAGACTGTGATTGGTTGGTAGCTTCTGGACATAAGATGTGCGCTCCCACTGGCATTGGCTTTTTGTATGGTAAGTTGGAATTACTAGAAGCAATGCCGCCATTTTTCGGTGGTGGTGAGATGATTGCAGAGGTATTTTTAGACCATTCCACCTATGCAGAATTACCCCATAAATTTGAAGCTGGTACTCCGGCTATTGGGGAAGCGATCGCCCTTGGTGCAGCGATAGATTATCTTACTAATATTGGTATGGATAAAATCCATGCTTATGAAGCGGAATTAACGGCTTATTTATTCGCGCAATTAGGGCAAATACCCCAAATTAGAATCCACGGACCGAAACCCAATGCTGAAGGGGAAGGGAGAGCCGCATTAGCAGCTTTTACGGCAGAAGGTGTTCACGCTAATGATTTAGCAACTTTGTTAGATCAAGAAGGTGTGGCAATTCGTTCTGGACATCATTGTACTCAACCATTACACCGTCATCTAGGTTTAGCAGGAACTGCACGGGCCAGTTTATCTTTTTACAATACCCGTGAGGAAATTGATGTTTTCATCAAAGCTTTGAAGGAGACTTTGGACTTTTTTGCTGGAGTGTTTGCTGAGTAAATGTAGGGTGGGTATTTCCCACCTTTTTTAATTAATAATAAAGGCCAGCAGTTGGATTTGAACCTACGACCTTCCGATTACAAGGCAGAATTTATTTATCTAAAACCCAGTGTTAGTAATGGTTTTGACTACATCTAAAATAATTGATCTAATTTTGATCTACCCTATTAATGCTGTAATAATTTTTAACAAAGTGTTCATATTTGTAATGCCCACTAATCCTACACAACTCGTTTTAACAATATGGACACTATTTACACCCAATTTCAGATTGATTAAGTAAGTGAACACAATAAAACCAATCTGTGTAAAGAAAAGTAAAATCGCCTAAAGCTTCTTCCCGGATTTCTCACAAGCGAAAAAAAATATTCATAAAAAGCGAAAAAAAGGAAGTTTATTTGATACATAAATAGCAAAGATGAAAAAAGGAAATCTTCTAAGTATATATTTGAGAAACTCAGTT
>NZ_VILA01000031.1:58095-91872 GCF_009712025.1 Dolichospermum sp. UHCC 0406 | reverse complement strand
AACTGAGTTTCTCAAATATATACTTAGAAGATTTCCTTTTTTCATCTTTGCTATTTATGTATCAAATAAACTTCCTTTTTTTCGCTTTTTATGAATATTTTTTTTCGCTTGTGAGAAATCCGGGCTATGTAGCTCAAATTCTAGAGCAGTCTTCAGTCACAGAAGTAACTGAAGTATTCCAAACCGCAGAAATAGATAATAGCCATCCTGAATATAAACCACTTTCTGGGATGAGGAAATGGATTAGATACGGGTGGTATCCGTCCATCGATATCATCAGTTTAATTGGTGGAATTGCCGCGATCGCTTCTTTGCGGAATCAAGGCATTAGTCTGGTTGACTTGGGAATTTTGCTTTTCATGTTTAACTTCGTTGGTTTGGGCGGAGAAGCAGGAATGCACAGACTGTTTGCCCATAAAAGCTATAAAGTAGCTAAACCCCTACGCATTCTGCTGGCACTAGCTGGCTCAATGGCAGGTGAAGCGCCCATCATTGAGTATGTAGCTTATCATCGTTGCCATCACATCTATGCCGATAATGAGGGCGATCTCCATTCCCCACATTACATTCAGGCTAACAAACCTTGGGCTAGGCTCAGAAATGTCTGGCACGCTTTTTTCTGGTTCTGCTCTGCTGAATATTGATTGGTGGCAAATTGATCCGAGTGGTTCATTTATTAGCTTACTTGAGAAGCTTGGCTGGGCTTGGAATATCAAGCGGCCAACTCCTGATCAAGTAAAAGCAAAAAGATTTAATCCCGGAATCGGTAGCTGAGTTGTTTCTAGAAAGTGATTGGAAGATATGAGGATTTTATTGATTTATGGATGTTACCAGCAAAATTGAAAAACTAAATAAACCTATTGCCAAAATCAGAACTCCCGCTGATCTGGTTTCTTTACAAGAAAAAATTCAGACATCTCCCTTTACGGTTTGGATGAACGTAGAAATCACTGCTTGTGAAGATGGCTTTGTGGAATTAATTGTCTCGATGCGAGAGGAATTAAAACAGCATAATGGTTTTACCCACGGAGCTGTAATTGGTTTTTTAATTGATAGTGCCTGTTGTTGGGCCGCAGCTTCTAAGGTAGGAGATGTAGTTACTGCCGAATACAAGCTGAACTTTATTGCCCCTGCCGTTGGCGAAAAATTAATTGCTCGAGGTTATGTCATTAAATCGACTTTTAGCCAAGTCATCACCCGGGCTGATGTGTTTTCTGTTAACGGGACTAAAGAAACCCTTGTTTCTACTGGTTTAGCCACTGTAACTCCCTATGGTTGAATCCCAGAAAACAATAATCTCCGGTTAAGTTGAGGCAAAATCCTTCAAATTTCCCACACTGATTTAATCTGGCAAATCATTAGTAGGACTTTCCGAAATATAATCTGCTTACAGAAAAAATGGTAGAACGTAAATTTTAACGCCTACCATTTGTCTACCATCTTTAATGGACAAAAGAGAATATGTCAAACTTAAATTCTTCTGAAATAGATTACGATTTATTCGCTCCAGAGTTTCTGTTCAATTCCTATCCATTATACAAACTAATCCGCTCGAAAGACCCTGTTTATTATTACAAAAAAGGGGGGTTTTGGTATTTAACTAGATATAAAGATGTAGAAGCTAGCTATCAAGATACCCGATTGAGTTCTGATCGAAGTTCTTTATTCGTCCAACAGTTAGAAGGTGTAGATTTGAACACTATTCAGAACTTTAGATTTCTGATGGGGAATATGATGGTAGAAAAAGATCCACCCCACCATACCCAATTACGTAAAATCTCTCTTCCGGGATTTCTACCACGAGCTTTAGAAAATTGGCGTTCGATAATTCAAGAAACAACTGATAATTTACTGGATATTCCCAATGGTATAAATGCGCTTCTAAATCACCCACATGAATTACGGCGACTCAAAGAAAATCCCGAACTAATTGATTCTGCCATAGAAGAAATGATTCGTTTTGATGCCGCTGCCACACATTCCTTGCGAGTTGCCAAAGAAAATCTGACTATTGGTGGCAAGGAAATCTCAGCAGGTAGTGTTGTTGCATTAGGAATTGCGGCGGCTAATCACGATCCAGAAAAATTTGAGAATCCAGAAGTTTTCAACATCACACGCTCACCCAATGAACATTTGGGTTTCGGTAAGGGTATTCACTTTTGTTTAGGGTCAGTTTTAGCTCGTATGGAATTAAAAATTTGCTTTTCTACATTGCTTAAAAGAATGCCAAATTTAATGTTTGACCCTAATTACACCCCTGTTGTCAAACGTAATAGTTTAGCGTTTAAGGGTTTTGAATCATTACGAGTAAAATTCTGAAAATCATATTTTTCCCAAGACTTTTAGTAAATTTAGCCTTTGTAAATTTGTCAATTTGAGTCCTCAAAAGTAATACTTTTTCATCAAGTAGAAGTGCTGTATATCTAATGCTGTGCAGTGGTTTTAACCTGGGATTCAGGTGAGATCCTTTGCTAAAACCTAAGTTTAATTCAGAGGTTATTATGCCCGCAAACAAAATTATCAAACAGACTGTTGCTGAGTTTTATGGAACATTTGATTCAGTTAATTTACCGCTTGGCGGTAGACAACTCACCACTGGGGTTATTTCCGTAATTCAGAACCCCGATGTACCAAGTGTAATCACGTTCAATACGAACACCAATCAAACTATTTTTGATCTCAACTTTTTACTTGATTTTCCACTCTTGAGTGTTTTGGGACTACAACCCATCCCAACTTCTATCTATGAAACAGGTTCATATCAAGTGAATGGACAAGATTTAATAGCTAATGTAACAGGTGTAGGTACATCCGCAGGTTCTTCTCCTTTTGCAGGAACAAAGACTTTCCCCGTAGTCCAATGGAAAGTCACTAGTCCATTAGATACCTCTGTTTTCCTTGGAGAGATTGAATCAGAAGTTGTAACAATTGTTCCCCCTTCTGGTGAGCAGGTTCAAACTAAAGGCACTGGTAAAGCCATAGTTACCATCAAGCTTTCAAAAATTGCGGATGATGTCTTTAAAATCTCGAATAGCAGTGGCAAATCAAAAATTAAGGTTACTCTAACAGAAAGAAGTTCTAATCTTGTCAATGAACTGGGAGTATTCACCGTTGATGATGCTCAAGGTAAAATTAATGGTATCGCTCCAGGAACAGCAGGTTACGCCCAAGCGGCTTTAGAGCGATTTAAGGTAATTTTCTCTACTATTGCTAATCTCCCCAATGGGTTTAATACCGATAATTTGACACATTTGTTGGAATTTAATTCCGGTGATAACTTGAGATTTTATTTGGTGAAAAATAGTACAACTGATGCTGTAAAGGCTGGAGTAACTCCATTTACAGACATACTATTTTCAGATTCTTTAACCCAAAAGATTACAGATTTGGGGAATGATGACTTTTCCCTAGCTTGGAAAGATGGTTCTGGAAATAATGCGACTGACTTTAATAATCTAGTAGTGAAATTTAGTCCCACAAATGATTCCTTACCTTTAGGTACAAATCTCCAAGGAAAACCCCAAGGAGAAGTGATTGATTTACGGGGTATTACAAGTCAGGTAAAAGCTGATTTTGTGGTCAACAGAGAAGCAGCTTTCAATAATTTTATCGGCTTCTATCAAGTAACTGATGAAAATGGTGGTATTGACTCCAATGGAGATGGTAAAGCCGATATTTTCGCTGGACAACCTGGTTATGTTGAAGCGGCAGTTCGTGGGCGTGTTGCAGGTATTGACTTAACAGTTAATAACCAAGGTACAGCGACTTACACAGGAACTTTCCAACCAGGTTCTATCTTTGTCCCATTTATTATTGTTAATGATAGACCTGATGCTTTACTTGATAGCAATCCCAATAATAATCCAGCAGTTTACTTCCCCTTCTTGGGAGCTAATGCTGATAAAGTAGATCACATTCGCTTGTTAGGGAATAACGTCTTTGGCTTTGAGGATTTACCAAACGGTGGTGACAAAGATTTCAATGACGTGATTCTTCGAGTCAATATGAATATTGTTTAGTGATGTAGAAAGCAGGTAGGGGTTTAGCAATGCTAAACCCCTACATTTATACTCAGAATTGGGATATTTTTTGAGTTGGAAGTCCCTTATTTACTGGCTGAGTACCGTGATGCACTCATAACAAATCCCATCTATTCTCTACCCGTAGGTAAACCTAACTTGTGATTGCTAGGAGTAGAAGAGGGTTCATTGTAGGCTATTTTTAACTTTGGTTTAGCACTACCGCCACTGCCACCGCTGCTACGTCTTTCATCGTTACCTCTACCTTCTTTTGACCAAGAGGAACGGCCACCGCGACCACCACCAGAACTACGTTCCCGTTCTCCACCATCACCACGTTTGTTAATTCTGGGTTTGGGAGTTGGGCTTTCGTCTACGGGCAGGTCTACTCCTGATATTAACCAAGCAGGACGGGTTTGATCGTAAGCGATTTGTAAAGCAGCCGCAGCGATCGCATGAGCATCATATTCCTCAATCATTTCGCTGATAATCGGCAAGAAGGAAGCTAACCGTTCCCCAGCTAAAGCTTCTGCTACTTGTCCTCTTAACTTCTGGATATGTTGGGCTTCAATCTGCGCCTTGGTAGGAATAGAGAGAATTTGCCAAGTTTGACGGTTATGGCGTTCAAATGCCTGTTGTTTGCGGCGTTCAAAAGATTGTACTAAAGAAATTGCCGTTCCTTCTTTTCCAGCCCGACCAGTCCGACCAATGCGGTGAACATAGGTTTCTACGCTATCAGGTAAATCAAAGTTGATTACATGAGAAAGTTGGTCAACGTCCAACCCACGCGCTGCAATATCAGTAGCGACAACCCAACGAACTTGACGGTTACGGAAACGGATTAATAGGCGTTCCCGTGCTTGTTGAGACAAGTCACCATGATATTCATCCACACTATGACCAGCAGATTGCAATTGACTGGTTAATTCTGCCGCTGTACGCCGGGTGCGAACAAAGATTAAAGCTGTTTCTGGATCTTCCATTTCCAGAATTGGTTGTAAAGCTTTAGCTTTTGTCCAATGACGAGGAATCATGTAAGCCACTTGATTGATTTTATTCGGTGCGGCTTTGGGTTGTTCAACGGTGACAGTCACCGGTGAGTTCAAAAATTTATTTACCAACATCCGAATTGATGGTGGCATTGTCGCGGAAAATAATGCTGTTTGGCGTTCATTGGGGGCTTGGGAAAGAATTCTTTCCACATCGTCAATGAAGCCCATACTTAACATTTCATCAGCTTCATCTAAGACAAACCATTTGACTTGATCTAGCTTCAAGTTACCACGATCTAGTAAGTCTATGACCCGTCCTGGTGTCCCGACAACGATTTGCGCCCCACGTCTGAGTTGCATAATTTGACGATCAATTGATTGACCACCATAAATAGCCGCTGCTTTCAAGTAACTGTTACCAATAAATTGGGAAACAGCCGCATGAACTTGAATTGCTAATTCACGAGTTGGGGTTAAAACTATTGCTTGTACAGCTTTGAGGTTCTCATCTAACCGCTCTAAAATTGGTAGAGAAAAAGCTGCGGTTTTACCTGTTCCTGTTTGCGATTGACCAACTACATCCCGACCATTTAATAGTTGAGGAATTGCTTGGGTTTGAATATTTGTAGGTTCAGTAAAACCCATGCCTTCTAACAATGTAGCCCGTTCTGGGGAAATGCCTAATTCTTGAAATGATAAATTCATTAACGCTCCTAGATTTGATTGTAAATTTGGGACTGGTAAACCGATACTTATTTGTAAATTAAGTCTTATACAACAGCAGATAGCAGATGGGAAGATAATCTATCACTATTGATAACTTGACCATAGAGGTCATAGGCATCGGCACTTTGAATTGCTACTTTGACGATGGTTCCTAGCCTAGCCTCTCCTTTAACATAGACTTGACCATCAACTTCGGGAGAAAATCTGCCGGAACGACCGATTAATTCTCCACCTTGGGGATTTTCCTGTTCAATCAGGACATCAACTATCTTGCCGACTTCCTGTTGATTTTTCTGGAAAGAAATTGGCTGTTGTAATTCCATTAGGCGATTACGGCGTTCCGTCATCACTGCCGCTGGAATTTGATTGGGTAGATTGTAGGCAGGAGTTCCTTCTTCTGGTGAGAAAGTAAAAACACCAACATGATCAAATTTATGTCGTTGGGTAAACTCTAATAAATGTTGAAAATGCTCTTGAGTTTCTCCAGGAAAACCAACTATAAATGTGGTTCTGAACACTGCTGATGGTAGGGCAATTTTCAGCCGTTCCATAATCCCATCATTGATCTGTCCTTGCCAGGGACGATTCATAGCCCGGAGAATTTCTGGATGGGAATGTTGCAGTGGCAAGTCCAAATATGGCAAAACGTTGGCAGTTTCTTGAATAGCCGCAATCACATCCGCTGTTAATCCGGTGGGATAGGCGTAGTGCATCCTAATCCAAGGTATATCTACTTTGCCTAATGCCCGCAGCAATTCGGCTAATTTGGGTTTGCCGTAAATATCTAAGCCGTAATTGGTGGTGATTTGGGAAATGAGAATTATTTCTTTGACACCTTGACTTGCCAGTTGTTGGGCTTCGGCAACTATTGATTCAATGGTACGCGATCGCTGATTTCCTCGTAAATGGGGAATAATGCAAAATGCACACCGATAATCACAGCCTTCTGCCACTCGCAGGTAAGCTACTCCTTCGGTGGTTGTCCGATAACGGGGTGTGGTTTCGTCGGCTATATAAGTGGGTTCAGCAGTAATTTCTTTAACTCGCTCTCCCCGCTCTGCTCGCTCGATCACATCCACAATTTTGTGATAATCACCTGTCCCTACTACCGCTACTGCTTCTGGCAATTCTTCCAATAATTGTTCTTGAAAGTGTTGCGCCATGCAGCCAGTAATCACGATTTTTTTCTTGGCTTCCGCTAGTTCTACTAGGGTTTTTACTGATTCTTGTCGAGCCGCTTCGATAAAACTACAGGTATTGACAATTACGTAATCTGCTAATTCTTCGTTACTATCTACACCATAGCCTGCATTTACTAGCAGCCCTAGCATATGTTCTGTATCAATTCGATTTTTCTCGCAGCCCAGGTGAGAAATGGCAATCGTTGGCTTTTCACCCATATTTTCAATAAGTCTTCCGTTTTTCCTTGTTAATTAACATTTAAGCATTGGGTCGGGAATAAATACAGCAGATCACAAGTAAACAAATCAATACGGGTTTAGCAGTGCTAAAGCTCTACCTAATAACTCACTCGGTGAATTTTGCTATAATTTCCACCCAACTACCCGCCACTAATTACCAGATTTAACCTATATAACTAGCAACTTTAACTAGTAAAAGCCAAATTACAGCCTTCATCTATCATGTTGATAGAGGCTAGTCCATGATACTTCTACTAATTTGTTTCCCAGGGTAATCTTAAGTGTCTTTGGGTAAGTTTGACACTCATAATATTTTTAACAATTCGCTTAAGTTGTTAATTTACCCGTTGGGAAGCCGACCAAGAGGTCTGTTGTGAGAAGCCGCTACCCAACTGGGGAAATCGCACTGGCGACTACGCCTATCAAGCAGTAATGCTACTCGGACATTTGGAATTAAATGCCGGGAAGCTGCCTTACATCTTGTGAGTGGCAAACTCCTCTTGTTATCAGATTCTATCTTAACATATCTTATGGAAGGTTGAAATTTAATTTCCATCTTGAGGAGGAGGCAACAACCTGACCATAAAAAAACTGGTGAGGATCTACGCTCCAAATTCGTGAAATTTTTACTGCCACCTGCTATATCTAGTTTAGACAAGGAAATAGATAATTGGTGAAATTACTATTTCTGATCTGTTTCGGTGTTCCCGAAAGCAATTTATATTAGTACAAGAAGACATCCGGCGGCAATGCCCAGGGAATCTACATTTTTTTGTTTGATTCTCACTGTCTATTTTTTATTGCTGCCATTTTGTTACCCCCTCGTCTGGAGAGTGGGGATAGGCAACGACTCCAGACTGTGACCGAAAAGACGGGACACAAGCCCCGTCCTTCCAGGACGGCTTTATGTTAAAATTTGGTCATAGTCGCCATAGGGCATTGGGAGACTTTAAACGGACATGGAGGGACGATAAGACCACTTGTGGCGGGTTCTGGCGAAGTGTCAAGAATCACCGCACCTTCAGGTCGGTGAGTATGTCAAAAATAAATTAAAGCCGTGGATTTACATCAGTTATTTAAAACCCGAACACCAATTATTGGCGTAGTACATCTGCTACCTCTTCCGACTTCAGCCCGTTGGGGAGGTAGTCTCAAAGCAGTGATTGACCGTGCCGAACAAGAAGCCACAGCCCTTGCTAGTGGAGGGGTAAATGGGATAATCGTTGAGAATTTTTTCGATGCCCCTTTTACCAAAAATCAAGTTGATCCAGCCGTTGTCAGTGCGATGACTGTGGTTGTTCAACGCATCCAAAATTTAGTCACTGTGCCTATAGGGTTAAATGTGTTACGTAATGATGGCAGGAGTGCGATCGCTATTGCTAGTTGCGTTAATGCCCAGTTTGTCAGAATTAATGTTCTCACGGGTGTGATGGCAACTGACCAAGGATTAATTGAGGGGGAAGCTCATCAATTACTGCGATATCGGCGAGAATTAGGATCTGATGTGAAAATTTTTGCTGATGTTTTGGTAAAACACGCTCGTCCTTTAAGTTCTCCTCATCTCACTGTTGCTGTTAAGGATACTATTGAACGAGGTTTGGCTGATGCGGTAATTTTATCTGGTTGGGCTACGGGTAGTCCTCCTGACCAAGAGGATTTGGAACTGGCTAGTAATGCTGCCGCTGGGACTCCTGTTTTTATTGGTAGTGGTGCAAGTTGGGAAAATGTGGGGACGCTACTACAAGCAGCAGACGGGGTGATTGTTTCTAGTTCTCTGAAACGTTATGGTCAAATTCAGCAACCGATAGATCCGATTCGCGTCAGTCAATTTGTCGAAGCTGCCCGCAGACCTCTATTGTCTAAACTATGATTCTTTTGATTTGCTTGATTAGAAATTGTCTAAACTATGATTCTTTTGATTTGCTTGATTAGAAATTGTCTAAACTATGATTCTTTTGATTTGCTTGATTAGAAATTGTCTAAACTATGATTCTTTTGATTTCAGTGATTAGAAATTGTCTAAACTATGATTCTTTTGATTTCAGTGATTAGAAATTGTCTAAACTATGATTCTTTTGATTTCAGTGATTTAGATGATTATGAGGATCTTTAGACTCTCTTCCCCAGTTCCCAGTTCCCAGTCCCCAATCACCAATATTATGATTCGTCGTCGTTCTACTCCTTGGATTCATAAATGGTCACGTCCGGCGATCGCAACCATCGCTGGATTTGGTATCCTGAATACAGGTTATCTCACTTTTGAAAAGCTGACCGGCAGCACTCCGGTTTGTACTACAGCAGAAAATGTTAAGGGTTGTGTGGATGTCCTTTCTAGTCCTTGGGCTACGGTTTTAGGTCAACCATTACCTTTATTTGGTTTGTTGGCATACATTGGGATGTTGATACTGGCTTTAGCTCCCTTAGCCTTGAACACAGGGGAAAATCACAAAGGTCAGAAACAACTGGAAAATTTGACTTGGTGGTTGCTGTTTGTAGGAGCGATCGCTATGTCAGTTTTTAGTGGATACTTAATGTATGTCCTAGCATTTCAACTCAAAGCTATTTGTCCTTACTGTATTGCCTCTGCCTTATTTGCATTAACTATGTTAGTGCTAACTGTTATAGGTAAGGATTGGGAAGATATTGGACAACTTTTATTTACGGCTTTGATTGTGGCAATGGTAACGCTAATTGGGACTTTAGGCGTTTATTCTCAAGTCAGCCCATCAGGTAATATTACTGAATCAACTGATGGTAAACCCACAGCAATTACCTTTACTCCTAAAGAACAACCAAATCCTCAATTTGGCTGGGAAATTACCACTAAATCTGGTGAAGCGGAGATCGCTTTAGCTCAACATCTTGTTAAAGTTGGTGCTAAGGAATATGTAGCTTATTGGTGTCCACACTGTCACGAACAGAAGCTACTTTTTGGCAAAGAAGCTTATACAATAATTAGTGAAAGTTCTACAGTAGAATGTGCTGGTGATAGTCCCAAAGGTAAACCAGAATTATGTAAAGCTGCAAAAATCGAAGGTTTCCCAAGTTGGGTTATTAATGGTAAAATCTATAGCGGAGTGCAGACTCTAGAGGAATTAGGAAAGATCACTGGTTATACAGGTCCGAAAAACTTTAAATATTTCCGCTAGAGATCAGACTACATCCAAAAAATCAATAATTAAGCATCGAGTGTGGGAGTTTAGCACAATGCTAAACCCCTACTAAGTATTTACGTAAAATTTAGATTAGATATTAATTATTGTATTTAAATAAATATACGGTTTTGGCTACTTATTCATGTTTGACATTAATTTTAAATTAAAGCCTGTCGCCCAGATGTAAGTCACAGTAAGTTTTATAGAACGGAATACAGCAACAGTTATCTGAGATTGGGCAATAATACTACATTTTAAAGACGTGAAGACCGATCTAGCTATTCCGCCAAATATTTTTACAATGATCGTATTAGACAGTAGTTTGTTATTCTAAAAGTTTATGCAGCCGACCAACCCTGATCAATTTACAGAAAAAGCCTGGGAAGCGATCGCTCATACACCCGATGTCGCTAAACAGTATCAGCAACAGCAGCTAGAAAGTGAACATCTGATGAAAGGGTTGCTGGAACAGGAAGGACTGGCCAGCGCGATTTTCACTAAGGCTGGCACAAATTTGCAAAAAGTTCGAGATCGCACCGAGCAATTTATCCAACGTCAACCCAAAGTATCGGGGACTAGTGCTTCTGTTTATTTAGGACGCAGCTTAGATACATTATTAGATCGGGCAGAAAAATATCGTCAAGAATTTAAAGACGAATTTATTTCTATTGAACATTTGCTGTTAGCTTACGCCAAAGATGATCGGTTTGGCAAGAGTTTACTGCAAGAATTTGGTTTAGATGAAAGCAAACTCAAAAATATTATTAAAGAAATTCGGGGGAAACAAAAAGTGACTGACCAAAATCCAGAAGGTAAATATCAATCACTGGAGAAGTATGGACGTGATCTCACAGAAGCCGCCCGCAAAGGTCAATTAGACCCCGTAATCGGTCGTGATGATGAAATTAGACGGACAGTACAAATTCTCTCCCGCAGAACCAAAAATAACCCGGTTTTAATTGGTGAACCTGGTGTGGGGAAAACGGCAATTGCGGAAGGTTTGGCACAGCGCATTGTAGCGGGTGATGTTCCCCAATCTCTCAAAGATCGTAAACTCATTAGTTTAGATATGGGGGCTTTAATTGCGGGAGCAAAATTCCGAGGTGAATTTGAAGAACGTCTCAAAGCCGTATTAAAAGAAGTCACCGAATCTGGTGGGAATATTGTATTGTTTATTGATGAAATTCATACCGTTGTCGGTGCAGGTGCAAGCCAAGGAGCTATGGATGCGGGAAATTTATTAAAACCAATGTTAGCACGAGGTGAATTACGCTGTATTGGGGCGACGACTTTGGATGAATACCGCAAATATTTGGAAAAAGATGCCGCTTTAGAAAGACGCTTTCAACAAGTTTATGTAGATCAGCCCAACGTTCAAGATACAATTTCCATTTTACGCGGTTTGAAAGAACGTTATGAAGTCCATCACGGGGTGAGAATTTCTGATAGTTCTCTCGTCGCTGCGGCCACTCTCTCTAATCGTTATATTAGCGATCGCTTTCTCCCTGACAAAGCTATTGATTTAGTAGACGAAGCCGCTGCTAGACTGAAGATGGAGATTACCTCCAAACCCGAAGAACTAGACGAAATAGACAGAAAAATCCTCCAATTGGAAATGGAAAAACTTTCCTTACAAAAAGAAAGTGATCTCGCTTCCCGTGAACGGTTAGAAAGATTAGAAAAAGAACTCGCTGACCTCAAAGAAGATCAAAGAACCCTTAGCACACAATGGCAATCCGAAAAAGGGATTATCACCAAAATTCAATCAATTAAAGAAGAAATTGACCGAGTTAATTTAGAAATTCAACAAACCGAAAGAGACTACGATCTTAACCGGGCTGCGGAATTAAAATATGGCAAATTAACAGACTTACATCGGCAATTACAAGCCGTAGAAACTGAACTTTCCCAAACTCAAAAAACCGGAAAATCACTATTACGCGAAGAAGTTACAGAAGCCGATATTGCCGAAATCATTTCTAAATGGACAGGCATTCCCCTGAATAAATTAGTCGAATCAGAAAAAGAAAAACTCCTGCATTTAGAAGATGAATTACATCACCGGGTTGTCGGTCAACATGAAGCCGTTACTGCTGTCGCAGATGCCATTCAACGTTCTCGCGCTGGACTTTCTGACCCAAACCGTCCCATTGCGAGTTTTGTCTTTCTCGGTCCAACTGGTGTCGGTAAAACCGAACTAGCGAAAGCCCTAGCTGCTTATATGTTTGATACAGAGGAAGCTTTGGTGCGGATTGATATGTCCGAATATATGGACAAACATAATGTTTCCCGTTTAATTGGTGCGCCTCCTGGCTATGTCGGTTATGAAGAAGGAGGACAATTAACCGAAGCCATTCGTCGTCGTCCCTACGCGGTGATTTTATTTGACGAAATCGAAAAAGCCCACCCCGACGTATTTAATATTTTCCTGCAAATCCTTGATGATGGTAGGGTGACAGATGCCCAAGGTCGCACAGTAGACTTTAAAAATAGTATTATCATCATGACCAGTAACATCGGTTCTCAATATATCCTAGATATATCTGGAGATGATACTCGTTACGATGAAATGCGTAATCGTGTGATGGAAGCAATGCGAAGTAGTTTCCGTCCAGAGTTCTTAAACCGTCTGGATGAATTGATTATTTTCCACAGTTTACAAAAATCGGAATTGCGGAATATTGTTCAGTTACAAGTAGATAGATTAAAACAAAGATTAATTGACCGGAAAATATCTTTGAAATTATCCAGTTCTGCCCTTGACTTTTTAGCAGAAGTAGGGTATGATCCCGTTTTTGGGGCAAGACCATTAAAACGAGCAATTCAAAGAGAATTAGAAACCCAAATAGCCAAAGCCATTTTACGCGGTGATTTCAGCGACGGTGACACCATTTTTGTAGATGTCCAAAATGAGCGTCTTTCCTTTAATCGCTTACCCGCAGAGGTGTTTACGGGTTAGATTTGAGAGTCCCTTCAAGCCTTCAAGCCAGGGAATAAATTCCCTGTCTAAAAGCTAAAGTCGGTTAAAACCGACTACTTTGGCATAAAATAAATAGGATGATTTTTGATTTTGAGTTAACCAGAGTGGATTTTAATGTACTTTAGCTAAATTGGTAAAGACTTGACAATAATTTGAGAATTATTAAAAAAGGAAAAATTATGCAATCTCCTCTTTACTTTTTCACTGTCGAAGAATATCTAGAATTAGAACAATCTAGCGATATTCGTCATGAATATTTTGCAGGTGAAGTCTTTGCTATGGCTGGAGGTAGTAAAGAACATAATATAATTACTCTCAATATTGCTAGTAGACTACGTTCTCAGTTACGGGGTAGTTCCTGTAATGTTTTCATGTCTGACATGAAAGTGAAAATAAATTTAGCCAATGATAATAAAACTATCTTTTACTATCCTGATGTGATTGTTAGTTGCGACACTGAAGATCAAGACCGTTATTTTTTAAATTATCCTTGTTTAATTATCGAAGTGCTATCACCAAGTACAGAAACTATAGATAGACGGGAAAAACTGGTAAATTATCGCAGTTTAGCAAGTTTGAAAGAATATGTTTTAATTTCTCAAAATGAAGTCAAGGTAGAAGTTTATCGTCAAGATGAAAAAGGAAATTGGACTATACAAATTTTGATTAATCGTGATGATAAATTACATTTAGATTCCGTTGGTTTGATTCTAGAAATGGCAGAAATATATGAAGATATTATCAATATTTAATTGTTTAATTTAGTTAGAGAAAAAATAGCAGATAGATTAAATAGACCACAATTCAGACAGAAACTTCTAATGAAGAAAATATCCCAACCTGTAGTACAAACGTAGGGGTTTAGCACTGCTAATAGGTGTCAACTTAAGTTAAAAATGGCTTATCTGTTTGCTTCCACACCCGCCCAGAAATGAATTTCCGGGCTAATAGCCAAAGTAAACTAAAGTTTACTCAAAAATTTTTGGGTTATTTAGTCATCTTTAGATGACTTTTGCTATTAGACTGGGAATTCATTCCCAGTCGGGATATGGGTTTTACGTTAAGTTGACACCATTAAGCAGTACTAAACCCCTACCCGCTAAACGACAGTCAAATTTACTTTGACAATAATATCATTGTAATCCTTATCCCCCCCACCTGCTAAATCTTCAAAACCAAAGACGTTATTTCCTAACAGGCGAATATGATCCACTTTATCAGCATTAGCTCCTATATAGGCAAAGTAAGCTTGGTCAACTTGTCCATTTAGAACTTGATCTACTGTCCGACCATTAGTAAGAATAAATGGAGCGAAAATACTTCCTCCTGTTAATGTCTTATCTGTAAAACTGGCAGTTCCTTGGTTATCAACTCTGAGGTCAATTCCCGCCACACGATTTTTGATAGCCGCTTGAGCATAACCTGAGTCTCCAGGACGGAAATCAATAGTACCATCAGCATCAACATCAATACCACCATTTTCATCTGCTACTTTATAAAAGCCAACGAAGTTGTTAAAAGCAGCTTCTCTATTAACAACAAAATCAGCTTTTACATTGTTGGTTATACCCCTTAAATCAAGGACTTCTCCTTGTTGTTTTCCTTGGAGATTTGTACCCAATGGTAATGGGTCATTTGTAGATTTAATGTTGACTACCAAATCTTTGAAGTCAGTATTATTATTAGATCCATCTTTCCAAGCTAAGGAGAAACCATCAGTACCCAAATCTGTAATTTTTTGGCGGGAGAGGTCAGAGAAAAGTATGTCTGAAGTTGGGGTATTGCCATTTTGGACGCTATCAATTGTACCGTTTTTAACTAATAAGAATCTCAGATTATTACCAGATTCAAATTCTAGTATGCTTGTCAGGTTATTGATATCAAATCCATTGGGAACATTAGCAATAGTTGAGAAAATCACTTTTGATTTGTTCAAAGCTGCTTGAGTATAACCTGTTTCTCCTGAAGCAATGCCATTAATTTTACCTTGGGCATCGTCAACGGTAAATACAGCCAACTCATTGACTAGATTGGAATTACGTCCTGCAAGAGTAACTTGAAGTTTTGGGTTGCCAGAACCACCAAAAATAGTGAAGATATCATCAGCAGTTTTTGCGAGTGTGGGTGTTGCTAAAGCTGCATTTAAAGTGACTGAGGCTTGGTCATCTTCGTTGGGGTTATTGTTATTAGGTGTGGAATCAGGATCAGTTTCAGCCACTGCAATCACTTCAGATGTAATGGTGATAGGTTGTACTGAGTTAACAGTTGCTACCATGATCAGTTGTACAGCGCTGTTAGGCGCGATATTTCCAACGTTCCAGATTCCTATATTGGGGTCGTAGCTTCCTACTGTGGGAGTGGCTGAAACAAAATCTAATGTTGTTGGTAATATATTCTGTACTTTGATGGCAGTAGCTGTACCAGGTCCCTTATCCGTAAGTTGCAGTGTTAAGGTAATTTTGTCGCCAACATTAGGGTTGGGATTGTCAATGGTTTGAGTCAACTCTAGATCGGCATTAGGGGAGACGATGGAATTAACTTTGTTTATACTCTCAAGGGAATTGTTAGCAGAATTGTAATCTAAGGCATCAGATGTGACACTGGTTGTGCCTAGAAGATTACCCGCAATGAAGGTTTTACCTGTGAGATTAACGGTTACACTTTTTCCACTATCGAGATTTCCTAAATTAGCTGTAACGATACCATTATTTTGAGTAACTGGTTGGAAATTGGTAGCGGTTGCGGAGAGAAAACTTACTCCTGATGGCAATTTTTCTGTGAGAATGACATTGTT
The DNA here is from genome assembly GCF_009712025.1 of Dolichospermum sp. UHCC 0406. Taxonomy (NCBI): domain Bacteria; kingdom Bacillati; phylum Cyanobacteriota; class Cyanophyceae; order Nostocales; family Aphanizomenonaceae; genus Dolichospermum; species Dolichospermum sp. UHCC 0406. Next base: position 75,785 of record NZ_VILA01000031.1, on the reverse strand, counting down.
GGCTATATCGGGACCATTATTGGTGACAGTTAAGCTATAGATGTATTGCTGTCCTAAATCTACCGCTCCTGAGATATCAGTTCGGGTTACGGAAAGGTCAGAGCCTACTGGAGTGGTAGGTGTGATTGATAGGTTGTAGTTGGTGTCACCATTGTATTGATATACTCGAACCAAGTAATTTCCTGCCGCTAAAGCACTGACATTAATAAATTCAGCATCAGAGCCTTGCTGTTCAGACTTATTGATGATTTCATTAGAGTCAATTACTCCATTATTATTAGTGTCTTGTGCAAGTTCTAAATCTGCATCTGCTGATAGTCCATTGATTTCTATTTTTAATCCCTTAACATCAGCAAGCGTAAACTGATAAAAATCCTCTAGATCGACATTACCAACAAAATCGCTGAAATTAGCTACTGCATTGAGCGAACCGATATCAAAGGCAGTGCTTGGTGTACTTCCTGCTTTGTCTGTTGGAATAATTGATGGTGGTGCAGATAGTTTAAGGTCATAGTTTGTATTACCGCTATTGACTCCCAGATGTAAAATGTATTCACCTGCTGCTAATCCTGTAAGGCTTATACCTTCACTGGTATCTCCTTCTTCGTCAGATAATGCAATGGTTTCATCAAAGTCTAGAATGCCGTCATTATTTTTATCTTGTCCAAGTTCAGCAAATAAATCACCATTTGACAAGCCAGTTAGATCAATGCTCAAATCGCTAGTAGAAGAAACAGTGAAGCGATAGTAATCATCGGTATCAACTTGACCGATAAAGTCGGATAGCTGAACGTTATTACCAATAACTCCTAAATCTTTAGCAGTATTTACTGTGTTTCCTGCATTGTCAGTTGGAACTGGGAGAGATGGAACAGATAAGCTTAGGTTGTAGTTTGTATCTCCACTTTTTTGAATAACGCGGACGTAATAAATATTTGGACTCAAATCAGTTATATTTATCGTTTCGTTGCTATTACCAATCTCTTCAGAACTAGCAACTACCTCATAATCTTGCCGAATATTATCCCCATTAAAATCCTGAATTAGCTCTACATCAACATCAGAACTAAGTCCGTTAAGAAGTAAGCTAAAATCTCGATAAGTGAAGAAATATACTTCGTCTTCTTCTATTGGATTTCCCAATGTGAAACGATAGTAAATTTCTGAATTGGCACTGCTAATTGCCCCAGTCAAATCGACATTGCCTTCAAGCTGACCCAATTCAATAGCATTACTAAAATTGTTATTAACGCTAGAGATTAAAACATTGGTCAAGGGAGAGATTGCCGTGGTGGTATTATTGGCAAGATCAAGGTTAGGTGAAAAGGTCTCAATATTAGAGCTTTGAAGATTAAATGTAGCAAAATTAGTGGTTGCTGTAGGAATTCCTATGTCATAATGTACATGACCATTATGACCTGGAGAATAGCGTATTAATCCTGTTAGACCATCAGGTGAACTCCAAAGACGAGGATCGTTGTTGAAGACTCTTGTGATTGAACCCGTATTGGTAAATGCTTGAATCTGATTCTGTACGTTTGCTGAACTATAGCCAATTGTTGTATTATCTTGCAGAAAAGTTCTGATTTGAGATAGCAATTGCCGATTATTAAAGGCTGAAAGGTTTGGATTACTATTATTACTATTATCTTGCCCCCTAACAGCATTTACTAAGTTCTGAGGAGTACGATCAGCAGCTTGATAAGTTCCATTGGTGTTTCTAACAATTATTTGGTTATTGGGTGCAGCGACATACCAGACATTATTAATTCTTGTCTCAAGGAAAAAATTGCGGCCTCCATTGTATGCTTCTTGTGGAGGTGTATCTATGTCAATATCTCGACCTGCCCCATGGGAACTATGAGGAGATCCCGGAGGTCCTCCAGGTTGTAAGCTTGCGGCAGTTAGTGTTAAATTTTGACCAAACCCTGTTTGGGCATTCTGTAATGTTCTAAAAGCCCAATCAGTAGCCCATCGTTCTGTTTGTGCATTACCATCTTTAATACCAACTCCTTGTATTGTTCCAACTCTTATCTCATTCCATTGCGGGGCATTGCTTACATTAATAAAGTCTTCTGCATTTTTACCTAAATTTTTGACGGAAATAACTTTACTTTTATCTTCAATAACAGCATCAAATAGGTTGATTGCCCAAGATAACTCATTCCCATCATTTTGACCGTTGATAGTTAGGGCTGCACCAGATTGTGGTGGGAATCCTAAATAAGCGAGTCTTTGTTCTTGACGATAAATATCTAACTTTTTATTTTGAGTTCCGACTGTTACCCTATTATCACCAGTTGTAGAAAAACCCTCTGTGATATTAAACTTGACAGGAATTTCGATCTTCCCATTAGTTAAAGTTAATGTACTCTGACCAATTCCAACATCATTTCTGGCTTGACCAAATCTAAGGGGAGTTCCTGTTACTTTAGGAACAAAATAGAATATTCCCTTTTGAAGTTCACTGGTATAGTCATCAATATTGGTAGCAACACTCCCTCTATCATCAGTGCTTTTTGTGTTTTTTAACCCAAAGCTATTAGGATCTAAATCTAAATCTGAAAGTAAAACCCCAAGCTTTTTTAACTCCTCACCTATATCAACCTTGATAACATCTCCCAAAAGACCATTGACAGTGATTTCAAGAGGAGATGTTGCCACACTAAAATTCCAGGCAGTACCCGCATTAGGTGAAGTAACTTTTATTTCTAATTCATTGGAACTATTTTTTCCAATAATTGTTTTGTCGCTTTGTCCTCCAGGTTGAAGTCCCACATCTCCTACAATTCTTTTACCTTCATACAAAATTTGAAACTCATCGGGAATTGAAAAATTTTGCCATGAAAATGTAACTAAGTTGAGATCATATTCTAAACTAAGTGGATAAATAGTTGGAGTTGATCTTTGCCCACCGCTGTCTGAAACATTTGCTTTCTCAATCTCAATTACTTGCCCATCTAAATTTATAGTCGCATGATCATTCTCAGTCTTCAACTGCTGTAACTGTTCTGGCTCAAATGTCTTTCCTTGAACAACGGCTGAAAAAATCGCTCCTTCATCACCAGGAGCATCTACTATATTTACTTTTGCATCTACAGCATGACCAATTTCTTCCAATAATACTGAAGTGATAGATTCAATATCGGCTGCATTTTGGTTGAGATAATCTTGAGATAAATAGATAGTATTAGTGGCTTGAGCATAAGCTCCAATTGCTCCACCAAGTTCAGCCCCAGAACGAACTTCAATATTGGGAATTACACTGAAATCTTGATTTTGCCAAGCAATTTGAAAACTATTTGAATCAACTGCAACACCAAAAGCCAACTGCATTTTAGTTTGAAAATCTGAACTATTTGCAAAACTATATAATTGATTTTTTGCTAATTCTAATGCTGATGTTACAATTGATTGATCTTTATCATCGTTTAATAACAAACCGTAATTTTCAGACATTCTTATGGCCTCACTGGTTTTAAATACATTTATTTGTGGTGAAAATACCACAAAAATAGGGTTGTTTGTCAATTTTTGATACAAAAATACAAAAAATGGTAGCTAGAATAACTAGACTACAATCCAGTGTATTCAATAACACAAAACCCAAGTGATTTTAAAAGTTTATCAAACCCATGTCATCCATCTAAAGACGTAGATTAAAAGATTTTTAGTAAAATTAAGCACGATTTAGAGAAAGCAGCGCACTAAAAAAGGGAGTTGTGGAAATAACCCCCTGACTTAATGCTTTGTGACTGGACAAATTAAAACGTTTACTGGCAGATATGTAAAGAAAAATTTCCTAGGAGGCTACTGTATGCTACGGAAACACATACTCACAGAGAATTAACAGTTTCAAACCCACATAGAGTGCGGGGGTTAATTAACCCAGTCCCCAACTTAAAATGAAGAACCAGGTTCTTCCAAAAATTCCTCTTCTTCTGGAGTAGAGATCCGTCCTAAAATGGCATTACGATGGGGAAAACGACCAAATCGGGCAATTATTTCCTTGTGTCGAAAAGCTGATTCAATCGCTTTTGCACTGTAGGGATCATGACTAAGTTGTTGAAATAGTTTAATGCACTTTCGTTGATCAATTGGGTCTTCACTGTGTTCAAAGGGTAAATATATGAACCAGCGTTGCACAGCCAATAGTTTTCTATCATAGCCTTTGTTTGTGGCGTGTTGCGCTAATGACAGTGCTTCCCAGTCCGTTGCAAAGGCTTGTGGGGTATCACGAAACATATTTCGGGGAAATTGATCTAGTAACAGAATTAAAGCTAGACAGGTTTCTGGTGAATTCATCCAATCATGTAAATATCCGGCTACCGCTTGTTGGTAATCTTCCAGAAAAAGGTCGCGGACTTTAGCATCGAAATCCGGTTGTTTTTCAAACCAAAATGGTTGAATTTTCCCGTAGTTTGGGTCATTAGGATGACCAAACCAAAAATCCAAAATAGTTGTTACCTCTGACATTGCTATTATTGATGATTACAAAGCACCTGTCGCATTTTACATAGATTTGCTGGTAACTCCAAATTCATTGCCTGTTCAATAAAAATTGAGGGAATGGGAATATTGGGAGTGGCTTGTACCGTATAAGCTAAGAGAGTACCATTACCCATATCTTTAAGTTCTAACTTGGCGTGAAAATCTGTAAATGAGCCTTTTTCCATCTGAAAGTGGATTTGCTGTCCTAATACTTCCACCACAGTCAGATAAATTTCTACTTGGGCTGTAAAAAATAAAAAAGCTTTTTGTGCTGCTTGATACAGACGCTTAACATCACCTCTGGATATAACTTCGCTTTTAGTAACATCGGGAAAATATTGTACCCAACGGGGGTAATCTGTAATTTGTTGCCAGACATGGGATCTAACTAGTGGTACATACATACAAGCGGTAACAGCACCGCCCCAGTTAGTATGAGAGCGAATTTCTGTGAAGACTTCTCCCTGAATGAGTAATCTTTGCTGATCTTGATTCCAAAGGGTATCTAATAGAGGTAGCTTGGCGTAAGCGACATTTTTAAGATTTGAGGTTGACATAATATAATGCAGATATAGTGATTTTGGTAACTTTTTAAGTGATTAACCTTGATGATTTCATTGAGTTTAACTCACTTAATTCTAATTACAGTTCAATTTATGGAGTTTTCGCAGATAATTAGTCTCAAGTTCATTTTCAAGAGAGTAAATTGGAGTTAAGAGAAAAACACCGTGAGTCAATCTTCTTTAAATGGCAAATTCATCCAGGGTTTTGGGATTCTTTTGGGGATGAGTGTCTCCTTATTTGTACTGAGAGGTTTGGGTATTATCACCTTCCTTCCTGGTGGTTTAATTACTCTACTGTTCTTTGGGGCTATAGCTTTAGCAATCTTCAGTTATTGCTCAAGGAGATGGTGGCGTTTTTAGTTTCATAATCAATAATTATTACATCAAAAAAACTGACAAGTCATTGATCAGAGGTAAAAAAGATGCAAAACTATATATGTACCGTTTGTGATTATGTCTATGACCCAGAAATAGGTGATCCTGATGGTGGTATAGAACCAGGAACGGCTTTTGAGGATATTCCAGATAATTGGGTATGCCCAGTGTGCGGTGCTGAAAAAACTGAATTTGAGTTATATGAAGAGTAATATGGAGATAGGATAGATCCGATAGATACCCGACTTCTTGAAGAAGTCGGGGATCTGAAATCTGAAATATTAAAAAATTTTTGAAGTTGTTACCCTTGCAAATTGTAGTTATTGGTGGTGGGGCGGCGGGATTCTTTGGTGCGATCGCTTGTGCTGAAGCTAATCCTCAAGCCCAGGTTACTTTAATCGAAGCTAGTCGTCAACCTTTGGCGAAAGTTCTCATTTCCGGTGGAGGACGTTGTAACGTTACTCATGCTTGTTTTGAACCCAAAATTTTAGTTCAGAATTATCCTAGAGGTGGTAAAGCCCTGTTGGGTGCATTTACCCGGTTTCAACCTCTAGACACCATAGCTTGGTTTACGGAACATGGGGTGAATATAAAAACGGAAGCTGACGGCCGGATGTTCCCAATTACAGATCGTGCAGAAACCATTGCTGAATGTTTAATTAAGGCGACTTTTGATGCCAAAATAGAACTTTGTATTGGCACACCTGTTACCGCTGTCACTCGTAAAAATGCCGGGTTTGAAATTCTGCTCAAATCGGGAGAAACGAAAGAATGCGATTGCTTACTTTTGGCTACAGGTAGCAGTTTAGCAGGTTATAAAATCGCTAGAGAATTAGGTCATGACATCCAACCCCCTGTACCTTCTTTGTTCACCTTTAATATTGCAGATCCTCAACTGCGGGAATTAGCAGGAATTAGTGTTAATTCTGTAAATCTGCGCTTACCTGGGACTGGAAAAACCCCATTCCAACAAACAGGCCCATTGTTAATTACCCATTGGGGTGTGAGTGGTCCAGCAGTATTGAAACTTTCGGCTTGGGGGGCGAGAATTCTCCATGAAAACCGCTATCAACATAAATTATTGATTAATTGGTTGCCAGATTTATCCCAAGAGGAAGTGAGACAAAAACTTTTAACAGTCAAAGCTGAATGGGGACAAAAAGCGATCGCCCTCCATCGTGGTGTAGACTTACCTCATCGGCTTTGGCAATATATTATCAATCGTACCCATATTCCCACAGAAGAACGTTGGGCAACCATCTCCAACAAAACCCTAAATCAACTAGTCCTAGAAATCTCCCAAGGAGAACACCTAATTACAGGTAAAGGCGCATTTAAAGAAGAATTTGTCACCTGTGGAGGAGTCAACCTCAAAGAAGTCAACTTCAAAACAATGGAAAGTAAAATAGTCCCCGGCTTGCATTTTGCAGGTGAGATATTAGATATTGATGGTGTCACCGGTGGCTTTAACTTCCAAAGTGCTTGGACAACAGCCTACTTAGCCGGTCAATCCATGACAAAATCAACAGAAGATAACTAATTTCTTCCTTTGCGCCTTTGCTCCTTTGCGTCTGGGCGCGAAACAAAAATCTATAAATCGTGTTAGCAAATCAATATGAAATTTAGTGAAATTCTCAACCAGCTTAGTGATTATATTACCCAAAGTAGCCTTGAAACTGATGTAGAAATTACTGGAGTTGCAGCCATAGACGAAGCGACATCTGGAACTCTCAGCTATATAGAAGGCTCTAAATTTGCTTCATTGCTCAATTCTACCAATGCGAGCGCTGTAATTTTACCCCCAGATGAAAAATTGCAGAATCAAGCCACAGAAAAGGGGATTGCTTGGTTAACAACGAAAGAACCAAAACTGTTGTTTGCCAAAGCGGTCACTCTTTTTTATCAACCCTACCGTCCTAGTCCCGAAATTCACCCCAGCGCGGTCATTCACCCCACCGCCAAAATTGGTGATGATGTTTATATTGGCGCTCATGTTGTCATTTCTGAAGCTGTGGAAATTGGCAATTATGCCATTATTCATCCCAATGTTGTCATTTATCCAGAAGTCAAAATAGGCGATCGCACTACCTTACACGCTAATTGTACCATCCACGAACGCAGCCAAATCGGTGCAGATTGCGTTATTCATAGCGGTGCTGTCATTGGTGCAGAGGGATTTGGCTTTGTGCCTACCCGCACCGGTTGGTTTAAAATGGAACAATCAGGCTATACAGTTTTAGAAGATAGGGTAGAAGTAGGTTGTCATACAGCCATAGACCGTCCCGCTGTGGGGGAAACCAGGGTGGGCAAAGATACTAAAATTGATAATTTAGTCCAGATAGGACATGGTAGTCAAATTGGGGCTGGTTGTGCCATAGCAGGTCAAGCAGGCATGGCTGGAGGGGTAAGACTAGGAAATCGGGTAATTTTAGCTGGACAAGTGGGAATTGCCAATCAAGCTAAAATCGGGGATGGGGCGATCGCCTCTGCTCAAACTGGTATTCACGGCAATGTCGCACCGGGGGAAATTGTCTCAGGTACTCCAGCAATGCCGCACAAAGTGTACATCAAGGCGGCAGTAATTTATAATCGCTTGCCAGAAATATATCAATTCTTTAAACAATTAAAACGCAAATCAGGTGATGAATAATTGTCATTAAAGAATGAGATTCCGTTCTATAAAACTTACCCAAAATTACCAAAGTCTAGACACATCTGGACAGCGATAATCTTAGTGTTTATTTCCTGCTTCATCGCGGTCTTAGAATGACTTCCAATCTTGTTTGCCCGCTCCACAGACAATCTCGGTAGAACTTACCGTTTCTGACCGTAGTTCCTAAAAAGAACCCCACGCAGTTGCTACTCTGATCACTAACCTGTTAAGGTGCTTGTGTGGCAATTGCTAATCTTGCTCCTTTTACCTGCCGCACCCGATCCATCACTACCACGACTTGACCATGAGTAGCACTTTGATCAGCATTAATAATCACTACCACTTCCGTATTTTTGCCCATTAATTCCTGTACCTTTACTGGTAAAGTTTCCAGAGTTACTGGCTGGCGATTTAAACTCACATTCCCTGCTGAATCTACAGTAACGGTAATTGGTGCGGCTGATGATTGGGCTTTGGCTGTCCCAGCTTTAGGTAAATTAACTGGCAACCCTTCGGAACGATGTAAAAATAAAGTGGACATAATAAAAAATGTCAAAATAGCAAAGATGACATCAATCATCGGCACAATATTAATCTGGGCTGGAATATCCGGTTCATCTGGTAGACGCATTATGATTTATCCCCTCTTTCATACTGGTGACGATAAACTAATTCTAATTGCCCACCATATTCTTGAATCCAGGCAATTTGTCGTAAATACATTCCCCGAAAGCTATTCGCAAAAAACAAGGTAATAATAGCTACAACTAATCCCGATGCTGTGGATACTAAGGCTTCACTAATCCCAGAAGTGACACCAGCGGTTTTTGTACTACCGACATCACCAATATTTAATGATGCAAAAGAGCCAATTAAACCCAAAACGGTCCCTAATAATCCCAGCAAGGGAGCTAAACCAATAATTGTATCAAAAATATTTTGAAACCTTTTTAATAACGGGATTTCCGCCTGGGCCTCACTTTCTAAAGCCAAGCGGAATTCCTCTGGGTTGGGTTCTTCCAATTCTAAAGCCGCTAGAAAAATTCGCGCAATCGGTAAATCAGCATTTTTGTGTAGTATATCTAGAGAGGTAACTACATTACCTTGACGATAAAAACTTAACACCTGCTTGACTACGCGATTCTGACGGCCACTAATTCCTATCCAAAACGTAATCCGTTCCAGAATGAGAGTGATTCCTAAAACCGAAAAAAATAGCAGTGGCCACATAACTACGCCACCGGCTTTGAATAAGTTACTAATTTCCATTGACTCTTTTACTAATTCTTGATACAGCTAGATTAACAGATTTTCAAGAAGAGCAAGTCTAGGCGATTGCTATGGCAGAGTGTATTTGTGGTATGATTTTTTCAACTGAATATTGGTACTGATGTTCTCAATGTTCAAAAAAATAAAAAAAATTTCTTTTTTTGGGGTCAAAACCTATTGACTTTATTTTCTCGGCGTGATATTTTGATAATGGGAATGCGTGCCTAAATAAAAATTTTGCTTACATTCCATTGTAATAATATAACTATATTAGCACATTTAGCCCGCCCCACACCCTCAAAATAAAAAATTTTTTTGAAAAAACTTATTTAAAAATAGCAAATCAATAATTTAAACTTATGAATTAGCACAAGAAACTCAAATCATCTTCCTGCCCTGAATCACCTGCAAACTTCCACCAGCATATAAAGTAGGTTTTCCCACATCAAAACCATAATCTCTTAACAAACCAGGTAAATCCGTTTTCAACAATTCCCAAGCCGTCTGGGTTTCAAACAACCAGAAAAATACCGCCAATCCCGGCCAAAATATCGGATTTGTGGGAGAGTGAAAATCTACCAAAGTGAAAACTCCTCCCGGTTTTAACACCCGATAAACCTCTTTAATGATTTTTTGCAGTTGTTCAGATTGCATTTCGTGTAAAGCCGCGCTAGTATGTACCACATCAAATAAATTATCAGCAAAAGGCATATTTTCAGCAAATGCTTTTATGTAAGTGGCATTTGGGACATTTTTCTGCGCTCGCTGGATAGATAATGGGGAAGCATCCAAGCCAGTGACATTTTCCGAAAAATTCACTAAAAATCTGGTTACTTGACCACTACCACAGCATAAATCTAAAATTTGAGTATCAGATTGCAGTTTTAAATTTTGTAAAGCCAGTTGACGAAACCGGGGTTCACCACCCACAGTCACAGCCGCTAACCGGGAGATGCCATCATACAGCCATTGGTATCTGTAACTTAAATCTCTAAAAATTGTGGCCATTGTTTTTTTTCCTGCCGATAAAGCTTTATATTTAATAAAGATATATTGTTAACATTAGTGAAAAATCTGTAAGGATTGGGGGAAAGTAACTGCTATGGGTCGTATAGGGGTATTATTACTTAATCTCGGTGGTCCCGACAAACCAGAAGATGTCGGACCGTTTTTGTATAATCTGTTTTCTGATCCAGAAATTATCCGCTTACCGTTTCGCTGGATGCAAAAACCTCTAGCTTGGTTTATTGCTACGCGTAGAGAAAAAACATCTCAAATAAATTATCAGCAAATCGGCGGCGGTTCTCCATTGCGACGGATTACAGAAGAGCAAGGAGCAGCCATTAAAGCTCAGTTAGGTGAATTAGGACAAGAAGTTAAGATCTACGTGGGAATGCGTTATTGGCATCCTTACACAGAAGAAGCGATCGCCCAAATTACTCAAGATAACCTTGATAAGTTGGTAATTCTCCCGCTTTACCCCCAATTTTCCATCAGCACCAGCGGTTCTAGTTTCCGGTTATTAGAACAACTATGGAAGGAAAACCCCAAACTCCAAAGTCTTGAGTATACCGTTATTGACTCTTGGTACAAAGAACCAGGTTATCTGCAAGCAATGGCAGAACTTATAGTTGGCGAACTGGAGAAATTTCCCCATCCTAAGGACGTGCATATCTTCTTTAGCGCCCATGGTGTACCTAAAAGCTATGTAGAGGAAGCCGGCGACCCCTACCAGCAAGAAATTGAGGAATGCACCGACTTAATTATGCAAACCCTCAACCGTCCCAATCCCCACACCCTAGCTTATCAAAGTCGTGTTGGTCCTGTTGAATGGCTAAAACCTTATACAGAAGATGCACTGAACGAACTCGGTGTAAAAGGTGTGAAAGATTTAATAGTTGTCCCCATTAGTTTTGTTTCCGAACACATCGAAACCCTACAAGAAATTGACATTGAATATCGAGAAATAGCGGAAGAAGCAGGAATACACAACTTCGGACGTGTCCCTGCGCCCAACACCAATCCGGTATTTATTAAAGCCCTATCCGACTTGATCATTGATGCTCTCAAACAACCTGACCTGAAACTCTCTCAAGTCACCCAAATGAAAAAAAGGGTAAAAATGTATCCTCAAGAACGTTGGGCATGGGGAATAACCACCAGTGCCGAAGTCTGGAATGGTCGGATAGCCATGCTAGGATTTATCGGGCTAATTATTGAGTTAGTTACTGGTAAAGGGTTACTGCACGTGGTCGGGCTTTTACATTAATCTTCATAATTGGTAATTGTCAATTATCAATTTTTACCTTTAGACCAGTCATACCAGTATTTTCCACTAAGAACAGCCAGCCAGAGGAGGATTAAAGCAATTAATCCTCCTTGAAGAGGAGCATCCACAGCAAAAAATACAAGTGTAACACACAGGACATCTTGCATAAACACTGCCCATATTGGCAATCCACGCAAGCGATAAAACCAGCCTAATAAAACTAGCTGCAATACCAAAGCTAATAAACCACCAATCAAAGCAACTAACCAACTTGGTGCGGTTATCGCTGAAGCAACAGACAAGCCCATTAAAGCTCCTGCCAAGGGAGAGAAAAATAAATGAACTTGCTGGACTATTCTCTGGCCAATGAGTTTTTTGGAAGCTAATAGTTCAAATAAAGACCAACTGGTGAGTAGTCCGATTAAAACATGGGGAGAAATGTGTGATAGGACTGGCATCTGTGACCAGAGTGCCTCCCCTTGGAGGATACCAATAATTAGTAAAGGTACACCTATTCTCATCCCAGCAGCAGCACCAGCAGATAATATAGCGAGAATTTCAATCATGGGTATATCCCCGACTTTACCAAATTAGCAAAGGTGCTTTATATTTTGAGTATAGTAATCAGCCATATATTTATTCTTCACTTTGCGACACGGAAGGAGTCAGTGGTCAGAGGGAATTGACAATTGATACCAATTACCAATTGACAATTACCAATCCTAGTTCTAAATACCCAGTCGTTGATAAACTTGTTCTAAATGCTTGAGATGATGTTGTGGATCAAAACAGGCTTCTATCTCTGCGGGTGACAAGTTTTGAGTGACGCGAGGATCTTTGCTGATTAAATCACGGAAGTTGCCTTCTGGTTTATTCCAAGCAGTGTGGGCGCTTTCTTGGACTATAGAGTATGCTTCTTCGCGGTTAAGTCCTTTGTCTATTAAGGTTAGTAATACCCTTTGACTAAAGACTACTCCCCCATAACAGTTGAGATTTCGGGCCATGTTTTCAGGATAAACCAACAAGTTATTTACCAAGTTGGTGATTTCATGCAGCATAAAATGAGTCAGAATGCAAGCATCTGGTAAAATTACTCGTTCTACAGAACTGTGGGAAATATCCCGTTCGTGCCACAAAGCGACGTTTTCTAATACTGCCCCTGCATGACTTCTCACCAGTCGCGCCATCCCTGTTAACCGTTCGGAACGGATGGGATTACGCTTGTGAGGCATAGCACTAGAGCCTTTTTGCCCTTTAGCAAAAAATTCTTCAACTTCTAAAACGTCTGTTTTTTGCAAGTTGCGAATTTCTACAGCAAAGCGTTCTATGGATGCAGCGAGTAATGCTAACTGTTGCACAAAGTCTGCATGAATATCGCGGGAAATTACCTGAGTGGAAGCAGTATCGGGTTTCAGTCCGAGTTTTGCACAGGCAATCGCTTCTACACGTGGTTCAATGTTAGCGTAAGTTCCTACCGCACCGGATATTTTGCCAACAGCGATGGTTTTCTTGAGAATTTGTAGCCGTTCTTGGTGTCGTAATACTTCCGCTAACCAACCAGCTAACTTAAAGCCAAAGGTAATCGGTTCAGCGTGAATACCATGCGATCGCCCAATCATTAACGTATGCCGATGTGTTGTGGCTTTCTTACGAATGGCATCAATTACATCTTCTAGGCGTTTTAACAACAAATCCAGACTAGCAACTAATTGTAGTGATAAAGCAGTATCCAAGACATCAGAACTAGTTAAACCTAAATGAATATAGCGTCCTGCATCACCTACATATTCATTAACATTTGTCAAAAAAGCAATGACATCATGATGGACTTCCGCCTCAATTTCTAGCACCCGCTGCGGGTCAAAATTCGCCTTAGCCTTAATTTCTTCTACTGCTGCTGCTGGAATATAACCCAGTTCTGCCTGTGCTTCGCAAACCGCGATCTCTACATCTAGCCAGGTTTTCAGCTTATAGGTTTCACTCCACAAATTGCCCATTTCGGGCAGGGTATAACGCTCAATCACATTCACAGCATCTAATACAACTGTCATATTTTACATTGAAAATTACCCACTCTTAATGCTTATCCCCACCAGATAACCGTCATATTGCAATTGAAAATTACCCCAATTCCCAATTAAACTGAGAAAATTAAGCCTAAAAAAAGTAACATTTGCCGGAGTCTTAGGAATAATGCCAGAGACACGAACCAATATTAACTTCAGGTTAAAGACAAAAAAATGCTGGCTATGCATAGTATTCAGAATGCGGATCAGCTAAATCTCAAATTAGAATCAACTTTACAGGAATTACCAGTTTGGACAATTCAAATTGAAACAAATCATCCAGGTAATGAATTAGCAATGCTTTTTGAAGAAGATCCTTTGCTGCCAGGGATTATCTTGACTAAAGAAAAAAAATATGTAGGCATGATTTCTCGACGGCTATTTTTTGAACAAATGAGTCGTCCCTATGGTTTAGGACTATTTGCCGGTCGCCCTGTCGAATATCTTTATAATTTTTTACAACCTAAAACATTTATCTATCCAGAGGATACCCCAATTGTCGAAGCAACTCAAATAGCTTTAGGGCGATCGCACAAACAGGTATATGAACCACTGGTGATTACAGATAAATCTTATCAATATGGATTGCTAGATTTTCATCAGTTACTTTTAGCCAATTCCCAAATTCATGTTTTAACATTAAATCGCCTGCAAAAAGAAACAGAAAAAGCCAGAATAGCTAAGGCTGACTTTCGTTATCTTCAGCATAACTATAGCCGATTATTACAAAACGACAAAATGATTGCCTTGGGACAATTAGTAGCTGGGATTGCCCATGAAATCAATAATCCCATGAATTTTATTTATGGCAACCTCAATTATGCTATCGAATATTTTCAAAATATACTCTACATCCTGGAAAATTATAAACAAGAATTATCCTATGCTGACGCAATATCTAAAGCTAAAGAGAAGGGAATTGAAATAGAATTTATTCTGGAAGACTTACCAAAATTACTATCTTCCATGAAAGTTGGTGCTACAAGAGTAAATGAAATTGTCTTATCTTTACGTAATTTTTCCCGATTAGATCAAGCAGAAATTAAATTTGTTGATATCCATGAAGGTATAGAGAATACATTAATAATTCTCAAACATAGTTTAAAAGCTAGACCCGAGCGGTTAGAAATTGAATTAATTAAAGAATATGACAAATTACCATTAATAAAGTGCTATGCAGGGCAACTGAATCAGGTATTTATGAATATTCTTGCCAATGCTATTGATGCTCTTTCTGAAAGTGATAATTTAATTCTAAAAACCCGTAAAAATTTGCAAATTCGGATTCGCACAGAAATAACTAATGATAATTATGTTATTGTTCGCATTGCCGATAATGGTTCAGGCATTTCAGAAGAAGTCCAAAAACGATTGATTATTTGACCCATTTTTTACTACCAAAGCTGTAGGCAAAGGAACAGGATTAGGATTAGGATTATCAATTAGCTACCAAATCGTAGTTGAAAAACATGGTGGTGAACTTTATTGTATATCTACTCCTGGAGAAGGTTCTGAGTTTATTATTAAAATCCCAGTTGTCTCGAATCACTCAGACGAAATACAGCAAACTTCAAAGTTTATGGATGAATTTGACTCAAAATAAACCGCAACCGATCATAATCATCTTTGAGTAACATACTCAGATGTCTTCCAGCTTTAATCAACCATTCTCGGTCAGTTTTTCGTAACTGATATATTCCCCGAATAGCGGCTGCGGCCAAAGAATCTACAGGCGCACCACTAATAAAAAGTAATGTTCGTAAAAAATCTAGTTCTTCTGTAAACTGAATAATTTCTTCTGCTTGACAATGATTAACAGCTTGGTGAATTTGTGGCGGACGAGGTGGCAAATATTGATACATTTTGCTGTTATTACTATTTAGAGATTTTTCTTTAAATCCCACAATCGCTGCTCGAAATTCAGTTTTGAGCATGGAAAATATTTGGGGTTGTTCCTCACGCAAAGCTTCTAAAGATAATCCTAGTGCAACTGCCCGATGTACAGAATCAATAGGCATCGTTGTGGCATGATAAACTACGGCATAAACTTGATTACCTGATTCTTCATCTACAGCACAAACCCAACTTCCAAAAGGTGGCATTGGTGGAAAACTCAAGTCTTCTGGTTCTAAACATTGAGCCAAAAATTCTGTAGTTGTGGTTTCAATTATCTCTGCAAAGTGATGGGAATGGCGATTGTCAATAGCAAACTGTGGTAAAGGTAGACGCATAAGCAATTAAAAATTATCAATTAAAAATTAAAAATGAATAAACATATTTTCTGAAGGTGCGATTAGTCAATAGTCTTAGTGAAAAACTAATAACCACTGACTAATAACTAAATTACTATTTCCCTTTTTTCTGGATTGTAGTTTCCACGGGTTCTAATTCTGTAAGACGGAAAGTAATTATTTTATCCCAATTACCACCTTCAAACAGTACAGCTACTTTACCATCACTAACTCGTTGGACAAGTCCTTCTGACCGATAATATGTATCAGCAGGATTTTTGACGCGAACAGTTGCTCCAGGTAGGATCATCATATTTACCCTTATTGGTTTCTTATTTCTAGCTTAATTGGTAATTGGTAATTGGTGATTGGTAATTCTATTCTTTCTCCTGCTTCTTGAACTCCTGACTCGGTGACTCCTCTTTAATAATACTTTTGGCGTTGACGATAATTAGCTACAGATTCTACTATACCGATGGCAATAAAGTTAGTCAGCATTGCCGAACGTCCATAACTCATCCACGGTAAGGGAATTCCCGCCACAGGTGCTAAACCAACTGTCATACCAACATTCACAATTAGTTGAAACACAATCATAGACAAAACACCAATAGCCAAAAGTGAACCAAAGTTATCTTTGGCGGTTTGAGCTACATGAAGCAAGCGGAAGCAAATCAAGAAAAAGACGGATAATAAAAGTAAACAACCCACAAGACCAAATTCTTCAGCAACAGCCGAGAAAATAAAATCTGTGTGCTGTTCCGGAACAAAATTCAGTTGAGTCATGGGACCTTTAAACAAACCCCAGCCCCAAACTTCACCAGCGCCAATAGCAATGCGAGATTGAATCAGGTGATAACCAGCACCAAGAGGATCATGCTCAGGGTTGATAAATACACTAAGTCGGTTTTTTTGGTACTCCTTTAATACATGATTCCAGGCAAAAAGGCCTAATTCGCCACCGAGCATATTTAGACAGAATGAAGCAATAGCAGCAATACCAAACCGCTTCCAAGGCAGACTAAACCAACCAACTAGTGCCATCACTACTGCCCATACTAAACCTAATATGCTTAATGATATGTCTTTAGATAACATTATGGGCGTTGATAATGGCCAAGATATACTAAATAATATTGCTGCCATTACCGGGGAAACCATGAGTATTAACCAGCCGGGGTTGGCATTTGCCCAGTACAACATTCCTAAAAATATTGCCCCAAATACCAGCGATGTTGCCAAGTCTGGTTGTAAAAATACCAATGCCCAAGGTACAACCGTAATTGCCAAGACACGGAAAACACTCTCTAGAGTAGAAGCAGTTCGCCTATGTAACAAAGCTGCTAAGGTAATAATTAATCCTAATTTGGCAAATTCTGAGGGTTGAACATTAAAACCCGCAATACTAATCCAACGCTGTGCGCCTTTGGCACTAGTACCAGCGAGCATGACAGCGATTAAACTAAAGTTGGTCAGCCCATAGATAAACCAATGCCACTCCATGAGGGTTTCATAGCGGCAACGAGCTAAAAATAAGGCGATTATTGTCCCAATAGCGGCTGTCAACCAGTGCCACCACCAGTCAGTTACAGGTTGCTTCAGTTCTGTACTCAGAATCATTAGCCCCCCGAACATACTAACAGCAACGGGGAGAAAAAATAGTAGCCCATCTATTTGTTGCCAGGGCTGAAGCCAAGATTGCCAACGCATTTTAGGGAACGAAGGTTTTAATAACATTGTGTGAGGAGGATGTTGGGCAGAAGGCAGGGGGCA
>NZ_VILA01000031.1:0-57905 GCF_009712025.1 Dolichospermum sp. UHCC 0406 | reverse complement strand
CTTCCTTCTTCCTTCTTCCTTCTTCCTTCTTCCTTCTTCTAAACTCCTGACTCCTGACTCCTGACTCCTGACTCGGTGACTCCTGACTCCTGATCTTATGTCAAAGCATTAACTGATACTTTACCTGCTACAGTGAGAGCGATCGCTGTTAGGGCTTTGGCTGCGGCTGAGTTGGGTTCACCAATTACTATCGGCACACCAGTATCACCGCCAATCCGGGTAGAAATTTCTAATGGTACACATCCTAACAGAGGAACTCCCAATTCTGCGGCTGTTTTGGAACCACCACCAGAACCAAAAATGTCATATTGCTTATCTGGTTGATCTGGGGGAATAAAATAGCTCATATTTTCCACAATTCCCAAAACTGGGACATTTAACTGCTGGAACATCCGCAACCCCTTTCGGGAGTCCAACAAAGCTACAGTTTGTGGTGTGGTGACAATGACTACTCCTGCCATGGGGACAGCTTGGGTTAAAGTTAATTGAGCATCTCCAGTCCCAGGGGGCATATCCACAATTAAATAGTCCAGTTCTCCCCATTCGACTTGATAGAGGAACTGACGAATCACACCATTCAGCATGGGACCGCGCCAAATTACTGGCTGATCTCGATCAATCAAAAAGCCCATTGAAACCAGCTTGACACCATGATTAAAAGCCGGTTCGAGGATGTCTCCTGCTTCTGTAGAACGGACATTAATTTCGGAATCACTCAAACCCAACATTGTGGGATCATTTGGTCCATAAATATCTGCATCTAATAAACCGACCTTTGCCCCAGTTTGCGCTAAAGCCACGGCAATATTTACAGCCACTGTACTCTTACCAACGCCACCTTTACCGCTAGAAACAGCAATAATATTTTTCACCCCAGGTACGCCATTCCGGTCTGGTAAGCTTTTTTGCTGGGGTGTTTCTGCTGTTACTTCTATAATTACATCTGTGACATCAGGGAGTTTTTTAACAGCTTTTTTACAGTCTTCAACAATAAATTCCCGTAAAGGACAAGCGGGAGTGGTTAACACCAAAGTGAAACTAACCTTGCCACCGTCAATCTTGACGTTGCGAATCATATTCAGTTCTACCAGACTTTTGCGAAGTTCTGGATCTTCTACTGGTCGCAATACTTCCAGGACTGCGTGGGAATCTAGGACATCATACATAATGTGTTTACCGTTGCCGCTTACTATATAGCTTAAAAAATTTTCATTGACAGATACTAGAATCTTAACTTTATTGGGGCAGTTGTTGACACTCTGCGGTCTAAAGACACGCAGATTCTTTAAAACCTGCTTAAAAAGGATAGTCAATTATCCTCCTAGACGCTCAAGGCAACTACCAGTACAACAGGTATTGCAATTGCGCTTACTTTTGATTTTTTTGCTGCTTTTGTGAGTCCATCAGTTTTTAATGTTAAACGCTCCATGATTTACCATTGCTTGTTTACCCAGGCTACGGCTATGCCGAGACGAGATAAATCAGGGGTTTCTCCTTAATAAAACACTTCTTGGCGTTGATGGTTATTCCTACTTGCTAATTAATTCTATCATGTCACGGCGAATAAATAGAGCCTCCGGCACGCTCCGCGAACGCCGTTGGCACTTCCTCCACGCATCTATTGCCAAGTGGCTTCCGTGCCTTTCGTTCTATTTGGTGATTAGTCATTGGTCATTGGTTTCCTAATTTTGCCTATTGCTAAAAGCTCGACAATCCTTAAAAATCAAAGCAGCTATCATGTAGAGATTTTTTATGGGATTGACTCGTTTGACAAAAATCTGGGGAGGAATTGGCTGCTACCAGCCATATCTAAAGTTTTTGGATTTTCCATAAATAGCTAGATAGCCAATTTGTCACAATATGAGCAACTATTGGTAATAACAAGTTGCCACTTAATAAGGCACTATAACTAAGGATTATACCAATAATAGTTGCCCAAATTACATAAGGCCATTGTTGGTGACCGCTAAGGTGCAAAACTCCAAAACAAAGACTTGATACGATCACAGCGGTATGATCTCCACCTAAAGCGGGTAGCATGACACCCCGAAATAATAATTCTTCACTTAAACCGGGAAGTAATCCTAACCAGATTAAATCTGGTAAAGCTAGAGGTTTAAGAACCATTTCTAGATAATAATCGGCGCTTTTGCGATAGGGAGGGGAAAGGCGATAAGCTAAACCACTTAATATGGTAATAATTACACCTAAACTAATTCCTAATAATAAATCTTGTTCGCGCCAGTACCATTTAAAAAGGATGATATCGCCCCAACGTAACCATAATTTAGCAACTATCCAGAGAATAATTGCGGTTACACCCATTGCTACTAAGACTTGGGTGCGTGTTAAGTAGGGGATTTCTGGTTCTTGATTTTTTTGTTCAATCACAGGATTTTAGAAAAATAATTGGTAATTGGTCATTGGTGGTTAGTAATTGTTAATTGTTAATTGTTAATGAGGAAGGATTGATACCTGCTTTATGAGCGACTAATACGCCTACTGCTTCCAAATATGAGTTTACCTGTAAGGTTTGAATTTTTAACATAGAAGCAGGAACTTGGATCAAAGTTTTATTTTCTGCGACTGTAATTATTTGACATTGTTTATGACTTACACTCAATAAAGCACTATTTCCACAAGCGGTGGCGGGAATAATTAAAGCATCAACTTGATTTGCCCAGATATCAGTGGACAAAGAATTGTAATTTTTTGTATTAATGATAAATTGCGGGGCGTTACTCAAACCAACTAAAACACAAGGTAAGAAAGTATAGCCTAGTTCTTCAGCCGCTGCACGAGGGGATAAATTGGGGGACGCAGGGGCGGGAGAAAGGGCGGGAGCATGGGCGCAAGGAATTTTAAAGGTACGAACTAATAAATGACTAATGACGGCTTCTGCACCGGCTAGAGGGTCTACTCCTTGACCTTGACGATAGTTTTGGACTGCGGTTTCGTCTATATCTTCCGGGAACCGGGCAACAACTGCGATCGCTTCGGCTTTTTCTGCTATAATTAATTTCTCGGCAGCCCGTAATAAACTATCAGGATTCCCAATTGTTCCCCAACTTGCACCTGATGAAGAAGTTCGTAATTCTACGTTTAGCGGTGCGTCAGTAATCACATGATTTGTAATATTTAATCCTAAGGTTGCTCTGGCTGCGTCGGCTACCTGCAAGTGTCGCAGCATTAATTCCGGTTCAATACCCTGGTCTAAAAGTAACCCGACTCTGTTACTACGGACAGGACGTAAACCCCATTCTCCAGCCGCAAATTTATCTAAACCATATCCTTCGACATAGAAAGCGTTGGGAATATTCCAGTATAAACTTGCACCGTTCATGACATTGGGGTGAGTAATCAAGCGATCGCAGACCTGTGATATAACTCTAGCTACTGGTAAGCCATCACCAGCATAACCGCCAATCGCTGCCCCAATGCCGGTGGGTATAATTAAAATTACGGTGTATGGTTTTTGAATGGGTATCACAGGTTTTTGTTTCGCGCAAAGACGCTAAGGAGCAAAGACGCAAAGAAGAAATTTAAGCGGTAACTACTGCTTCTACTGTTGCGGTTTGTTGTTCTTCGTCAATAGCAGTAATAGCCCAACGCAGGGGTTCACCTTGTTTTTGTAATTCCGCTGTAATGGCTTTTTCTAATTCTGTGGGGGTTTCTTGCAATTCGATTTCGGCGGTAATAAAGTGAGTTGTCATGATTCTAAATCCTTTGTATTTGTGATTTTGAGAATACAGGAACTGGTTGGTATTTGATAATTATGATCTACCCTTTCCCAAATTGTGCTTGATAAACGATGTCTTCTTTTTCTGTTTCAATTTTTAAATCAGAAAGAGGTTTAGCAACACAAAGTAGTGCATAGCCTTGTTTTTGCAAGTCTGGACTTACACCCATACCATCTGCTTGCTCTACAGTTCCTTCTGTAACCAAAGCCGCACAAGTTGTACAAACACCAGCGCCGCAAGAAGTTGGTAGGTCTAAACCAGTAGCTGAGGCGGCGTTGAGAATAGTTTCATCTTCAGGAACTTGCAGAGTATATGTTGTACCTTGGTGGTTAATTTCTACGGTGTAAGTTTTGGACATATATAGCAGCAATTTTTGACAACAGACAAATATCTTATTCTACTTGATCATATATAGCAATCTTGTCTGATCTGAGAAAGTTTATCTTTTTTAATGACAGATAACTGATAAACGCGAACTTTCAGAACAGGATATTTGTACAAAATATATTTTACCTGCTTTGGTGCGTTCAGGGTGGGATATCACCAAGCAAGTCCGAGAACAGGTATATTTTACTGATGGTTGGATTTATGTTCAAGGGAATCAAACACGCCGGGGAAAGGCGAAAAAAGCCGATTATATTCTTTTGGACTAGATAACGCCAGGATTCTGGTTTAAGTGGCCTCGTTGAACCAGGAATCCCAGTGTCTTTAGACCGGGGAGTGTCAATTCACTCTCTCAATAAAAAGAGTGAAAATGTCAGAATCAGGATTTTTGATTGTTGTTGGGTTGATAAAATTTGGGAATTTTTTCTATCATCCTGTAAATCCTTAAATCTTGTAAATCATGATTTTGACAAATTAATCCTATTGAAAACGATAATTGCGATAGCCACGTTCACCAGAAGCATCTCTTATGGATAAACCCGTAGGAATAGCATTACCTTGAGGATCTACTTTTACCCTCACTAAAATTGGTTGTTGTCTACCATTTCTGTTTTCCTGAACTTGTGAAATATCTTCATTAATCTGTTGTCTTTGTTCTTCAGGAATGAAATAGTTTTCCAACCCATAATTAACTAAACCGTCTTGATAATTACCTTTTAAAGCTACCTGATTATTAGATAAATCAACAGGACGATTACTACTTACTCGGATAGGTTTCCAAGATTGGAGTTCATTCCTATCAAAAGATTGTCGTTCTTGCAAAATTAGATATAAGGTACTTCCTTGGGAAATTTGTCTACCTCTGCGGGAATTTCTTCGCAGCCAATTATTCCAACCTGGTAATCTTCTCAAAGTTTCGGGACGAGAAATATTATAATCCAAGTTCAATGAAGAACCTCGGACAACATCATTAGGATTTATAGCTACAGTTTGCAAAATTACCGTCTTACCAGTCATGTCTGTATACATGGCTTGAGAAGGTACAGCCAAAATTAAACCTACTTGAACCAATAAAGGGGCAATTAATCGCCAAATCGGTAAAGGTTTATTAGCCTTCTGTTCTGTAGCAATAAGATAATCTCGAAAAGTTAACTTTTCAGAAAATTGCGTCTCTGGGGTTGAGGTTTTTTTTGATTCAGGGAAGTCATTTTTCATGGGATTAATTTAGTAATTGGTAATAGATAATCGGAAAAAATACTTTTCCCATTACTGCTAATTTTTAGATAGAAATTTATTCGCAGAGATTTATATAGCAAGAATTCAGGAGTCACCGAGTCAGAAGAAAGAAAGTAAGAGTCAAAATCTAATTTTGTGCGAGTAATGTAGCAATATCCGGCAGAATATCCCCTATTAATTTGTTTTAACTGCTGAATTATTCTTGATGAATATATCTTCATTCTGATTGAAAATTATCCCATTAATCACCCCTGTTATCACGTCTGTTGTCACCTCTATTATCGCTATTGTCTCCTCTACTACTTCTATAATCACTCCAATCACTCCCACTATTGCTTCTTTTGTCACCTCTATTATCGCTATTGTCTCCTCTACTACTTCTATAATCACTCCCACTATTGCTTCTTTTGTCACCTCTATTATCGCTATTGTCTCCTCTACTACTTCTGTAATCACTCCCACTATTGCTTCTTTTGTCACCTCTGTTATCGCTATTGTCTCCACTACTACTTCTGTAATCACTCCCACTATTGCTTCTTTTATCACCTCTGTTATCGCTATTGTCTCCATTACTACTTTTATTCCCGCTATTTCCACTATTTCCGCTACCACCGCTATTCCCGCTACCACCACTATTTCCGCTACCACCGCTATTCCCGCTACCACCACTATTTCCGCTACCACCGCTATTTCCACTATTCCCGCTACCACCACTATTTCCACTATTCCCGCTACCACCACTATTTCCGCTACCACCACTATTTCCACTATTCCCGCTATTTCCGCTATTTCCACTATTTCCGCTATTTCCGCTATTCCCGCTATTCCCACTACCACCGCTATTTCCACTATTACTAGTTTTAGAAGTAGTAAAACGACTTTCAAACCAAAGTCCGGCTGCAATGAGAGAATAACCGCAAATACCAAATACTAAAGCCCGGAAAAGAACCTCAGTATTATATTCTAAAACCCGGCTGATAATTTGCAAGGTAAATAATAATATACCACACCAAAAGGCGGTTCTTTTCCGTAATTTTAACCCTTCTTGAACTAATCCCCAGGCTAATATTGCCAACAAAATGTTGAAGATAAAAATGCCTAGTTCAGTAATTCTGGTGATAGCTTGATGCCAAAACGGAGTAATCAGAATGAAACCCAAAAAAGTAGTAATAATGCCAATTCTGAAAAATACTTCCCGACGAAGTGGACTGTTGCTTTGACGAATTAGAAATAACCATTGCAACACTGCCAAACCGCTGAGAATTCCTAAATCAATAATGGGCAAAGATGGCAATACATTCGATAAATTACTAGTTTGATCGAAGGGATTTAAAAATAATAAACTGCTACTAGAGTCTACAGATTCCCATTGAGAACGAAAAGATAAAAGATAAAAAACCACCCCAAAACAAATCAAGCCTAAATTACGTGCCAGGGGTTGAAACAATCTATAATTAACTGTGGGAAAAAGTAAATCGTCATAACTCCAAAGTAAGGCAGGTGGTAAAGCCAACGCAAAGGAAGCTATCCAAGAAACTAGATCAGAAAATGTTAAGAGTGGTAAAGGTCTGAGGTTATATTGCAAAGATATAATAAATGCCAGAACTCCCATGCCAAAAATCCACCGGGATCTGCAAATATAAGCTAAGGGAACAAACAGTAACCATGATAGTAAGGGCATATGGCGCACAGCTAACCGCGCCCAAGTCAGTTCCCCAGATTCAGATCCTAAATTACCAATTCCTATCCAATAACCGATTTGAATGAGGACAATGGCCATAATTCCCAAGGAATTGAGGGAAAGACTATAAGCCATGACTAACACTCCAAACCCCCAAGCTAAAAATAACTCAGAAGCTGAACCGCTAATATTGAATATTTGCCCCATTAACATGAGGGTTGTCCCTAAAATAAAAGCACTGAGAATTAACAATGCTTCTCCGAGTACCCGTTTACCCTCTTGAGATTTTTTACCCTGATTTGTGGTAAGTGTAGGTTCTCGCCAAGTCAAAAACCCAGTAATGGCTGTGGAGAGAAATAAACTCATTAACAAGATAAACTTAACATCCCGTGACCAACCCTGCCAATTTGCGCCCACAAGGGTCATTAAACCTAAGCCTAATAGTAAACCGCCAATGACAATGGCAATGACACCAAAACTATCACGGGTAGATTCTTCTATCTTATTAAATTGATGCCGCTTGGCTATTTGGTCATACTGGGAAGAATTAATAATTCCTTCGTCTCGCCAACGTTGTGATTCTTGGCGGAGTTTTTGCTGAAAATTGTTAAATATCATGACCTCTCCGGTACATAAGTGGAATACCAAATCTAAGATCTTAATTTGGTATGAGTTTGACAAGCATTAAAACAAGGTTAGCTTCTAGCCAAAAGCCAGAAGCCATACCGGACGAACTTTGCAAACGCCATTTGAATATCGGTCAATGTCTTTTTAGTATGCAGCCAAATATATTGATTGCATTGTTCTCATGTAACAGTTTCTCTTCTGATTTAATTTGGTAGAAATTAATATGCAAAAACCTTCTAATTTATTGCTTAAAGTTACGCGACAGTTATTTGCAAATGTAGATGAACAAACAAAGTTTATTGATGCTTTAGTTCATCCTCAACCTTTTGCACCTTGTATTCTGTGGTGTCAAGATAAACCCGATATTTCGCCTTTTAATGTGCAAACACCAACACATTGGCAACCGCATTTTGTAGACCGGTTATCTTTAGGAGAAAAACCAGGTAAGCATTCTCTTCATGAACAAGGACATTTTTATTGTTTAGATTTTTCTTCGGTATTTTCTGCTTCGGTTTTGTTGGCAATTCCCGAATCAATATCTGTAGTTTTTGATATGTGTGCTGCCCCTGGTGGTAAAAGTGTGTTTGCTTGGAGGGCTTTAAAACCTGATTTATTAATTACTAATGAGGTGATTGGTAAGCGGTTAGGAATGCTAATTTCTAATTTAAAACGTTGTCAAATTAAACCCAGTGGGGTAGTAAATAGGGATTCGAGTATTTTTGCAGAACTGTTGCCAGCTTCGAGTAATTTGGTGATAGTTGATGCCCCTTGTACTGGGCAATCTTTACTAGCTAAAAATGAGAAAGCACCGGGATGTTTTCACGCGACTTCAATTAATAAAAGTGCCAATCGCCAAAAACGCATTATTGCTAATTCTGCCCAAGTTGTCGCCCCTCAAGGTTATTTGGCTTATATGACTTGTACTTATTCTGCTGAAGAAAATGAGCAGGTTTGTGAATGGTTTTTAGAACGCTTTCCGCATTTTCAAGCGGTGGAAGTTGAGCATTTATCTACTTTTCAATCTCGGTTAACTAGTATTCCTTGTTATCGGATGTTTCCTCAATATCGGTTGGGTGCTGGTGCTTTTACGGCGTTGTTTAAAAATACGGCGGCAGGTGATATGAACGGGATTGATTTAGACACTATGTCTGCTATGTGGAGATATCAAAATATGTAATATTCTTGGATGCTATCCGAATAAAGCCCACCTGCGTGTGATTGACATTTTATTTCTCACGCAGAAGCACGAATAAGTATTAAGATTTACAAATTAAAATCAGTCGTCATCAGGTAAATCAAGGCTTTTACGTCATTTTTGCGTAATTATCGCACAATTTAGTATAATTTTTTTAGTAAAATAGTATTTTGTACCGTAGTCAAGTTAACATAAATCATTTTATATTTATGTAATGAAAGTGACAGTTTAGTCAAAATATCCTCCACAAAAGCAGTAGTTTATCCTAGATTCTCAGTGATACTAATATTTCACTCTTTAAGTACATCCAAGATGAGCATTGCTGACCACAAGCTGGATACAGTCTGCATTGCCCACCCTACGTAATCAAGATTTTCATAAATTATTTAGGAGCGCATTATGTTTGATAGTTCTGAAAAGTCTTTTGATTCCTCTTTATCAGGATTGGGCAATTCCTCAACTTACCTGGATAAAGATCCTTTAAGTTCTAGTCTAACAGAGTATAGTTCACAGCAACTTCCATCGTTAAATGCACCTCTTGATTATGCTGGAAATACCCTAGCTGCAGCCCGTAATGTTGGTACATTAACAGGAAGTCAACTTTTTACTGATTGGGTAGGAAGTGCTGATACTAACGATTACTATAAATTCAATGTAGGCACACAAAGTAACTTTAGTCTGAACTTAACAGGCTTGAGTGCCGATGCGGATGTTAAGTTACTCAATAGTTCAGGTGGTGTAATTTCCACTTCTGAGAATGGTGGTACTACTTCTGAATCCATTAACAGTCAGTTGAGTGCAGGTACTTATTATGTACGGGTATACCGATACAGTGGTGACACTAACTACAGTTTGTCGTTAACTGCTACTGCTCTTCCTGTTGATAATGCGGGAAATACCCTAGCTACAGCCCGTGCTGTTGGGACATTAACAGCAACTCAAAGTTTTAGTGACTGGGTAGGAAGTGCTGATACTAACGATTACTATAGTTTCAATGTGGGAACACAAAGTAACTTTAGTCTGAACTTAACAGGCTTGAGTGCCGATGCGGATGTTCAATTACTCAATAGTTCTGGTGGGTATATTTCCAGTTCTGAGAATGGTGGTGCTACTTCTGAATCCATTACTAGTCAGTTGAGTGCAGGTACTTATTATGTGCAGGTATATCAATATAGTGGTGACACTAACTACAGTTTGTCGTTAACTGCTACTGCTCTTCCTGTTGATAATGCGGGAAATACCCTAGCTACAGCCCGTGATGTTGGTGCATTAACAGCAACTCAAAGTTTTAGTGATTGGGTAGGAAGTGTTGATATTGACGATTACTATAGTTTCAATGTCACAACACCCTCTAATGTGAATTTGAATTTAACAGGCTTGAGTGCTGATGTAGATCTTTACTTACTCGATGGTTCTGGTACTGTAATTTCCAGTTCTATATATGGTACTACTTCTGAATCCATTACTAGTCAGTTGAGTGCAGGTACTTATTATGCGCGGGTAAATCGCTATAGTGGTGATACTACTTACAGCTTGTCGTTAAATGCCACTGAGGTTACACCAACTCCAACTCCCACTCCAACTCCCACTCCAACTCCCACTCCAACTCCCACTCCGACAGATTGGTATACTCAAAATCTAGTAGATGCTCAAATTACCACTTTAACCCGTTCCTTAGCTGCTGATGGTAATTTGAGTCGCAATGACATGATTGCTATTTTCCGTGATGCTAAAGATGGTAGTGTAATTGATGCCAGTGAGTTAACTGACTTACGGACTCTTGTTAGTAACTCTACCCTCTTCACTATGGCTGATTCCGTGAAAGTCCTGTCTAATAAGATTGCCAATAGTGATGCAGCTAACACTCGTTCCGGTTTTGGTAACTTGTTTGCCGATAGTAGTGATACCCAAATGGAAAATCTGATTGGTAAGTGGTTCTTAGGTACTGATCGCCCCGATACAGGTTATATCTATAGTTATGCTAGTGGTTCTCTGTTCCAAAATGGTGCTAGTGCTGATGATATTTACCAAGGAGCGGTGGGAGATTGCTATTATGTAGCAACTTTGGCTTCTATTGCCCAGGAAAAACCTGAGTACATTCAGAATATGTTTACGGACAATGGTGATAATACATTCACTGTGCGTTTTTATAACAACGGTGTAGCTGATTATGTCACAGTAGATCGCTACTTACCAACCTATGGAAACTATGCCGCTTATGCTGGTTGGGGTGGAGGCTCTGTTACTTCCACTAGCAATGAACTTTGGGTAGCCTTAGCAGAAAAAGCCTATGCCCAATTAGCTGAATCTGGTTGGAGTCGTACTTACAGTGGTACTCAAAATAACTCCTATGCAGCTATAGAAGGTGGTTGGATGGATACAGTAATTCGCCAGGTAACGGGATTAAGTGCTACTTCCCAATCTGTCGGCAATATGACTCAAACTCAACTGATTAATTTGGTTAATTCTAATCAGGTGTTAACAGCGGGTTTTGTCTATGGCGCTGGTTATGGTGTTGTTGATGGTCATGCTTACACCATTACATCTTATAATGCCACTAATGGAACTTTTTACTTACGGAATCCTTGGGGTTCTACCCATGCTGATGTCACATGGAGTCAATTAGTCTCTTTGAGAGGTATTATTGAGTGGTCTAATACCTAGACATTATTGGCAGCAGTACGAATATTAATTATTTGTACTGCTGTTTATTGATGTAATCATGATTTCAATAATATCAGGTGATAGGGATGAAACCATTATTATTGTTGTTTAGTTTATTAAGTTTTGATAGTATGGTGGATTGTTGTCATTATTTACCTAGAGATTTTCACGGTCAACCATCGTCACACTTACAGTCAAAGGCTGTTAATAAGAAAGTTATGATTAAGGTTTCTTTACTGTCTCAAGAGAATAAATTACCACCTTTAGGTATTCCTCCCCAAAGGAATCGAGATATTGGTTTTGCGACTGTATTTGTCAGTTTAGAAAATCATGATCTGAAAAATAAAACGGTGATCATTAAAAATATTGAAGTTCGTAATATTTCTGATCATAAATTACAATCTTTTAGTTTTCAGCCAAAACAAATTGAATTAAAACCTTTAGAAAATTCGGTAATTGATATTCATCTAACTAATAAAATCGGCTATGCTGGAAAAGATCAAGTAAAGGCAATAATTACCTATCAAATCGGAGAAGAGGTTAATAAAATTGAATCTGAAGCTGTTGATGTAGATAGACATTAGCTACTTAGGGCTTGCTTAATAAAGCTAAAACTTAGATATATCAAGAGTTTCAAGGTGAAAAAGGTGAATCAGGTGCAAGGAATAAGGGTTGAAATTAGCAAAAACCTATCACTTGACCAGATTCAAAACTATTCTTCTCTTCTTCTAATTGTTCCTCCTGACTCCTGACTCCTGACTCCTGACTCCTAGCCGTCACAGATAACTTTTTCAGCAAACCCTACTTAATAAGCTAATTGTAATTATCCCAAAGTCAAAATACCAACTTGAAAATTCACCACCAAAGGCAAAAATTCCAACCACCTTTTTACGAAGAAATTGCCAATATAGTCCTTCTAAATCTTGTTTATTAATTGCTAGAAAACCTGTAAAGCCAGTATCTAACATCGTCCTTTTATTATTAGCGGGCAAGACTTGTACTGAGCTTGTCGATAGCGCAGCGTGGCGTTAGCCATAGTATGCCCGCACTACAAGAAATTTTGGGATATTTTTTTAATTGAAAGTCTTTAAAGAAATTAGGGTTGAATTTGCTGCTGATTCCAACTTAGGTATTTCCTGGGGTATTTCCACCGGGTTGATTGTAGAAATATTGCTGAGGTTATAACCAAAAATCTGATCATAGTTAGAGGCAACAGCTAAAAATGCCCCCCCTAAAATATATATTGGTAATGGGACAGAAAAACCTTGTAACCACTTAAAAAACTCTGCGAATGCAAACAGAACAAAAAAGCATACAAACCAAACTCTCATGATTTCATCTGTTCCTGACTAAGTTATCTTTTCACTTATTTTAGTAGGCACGGGGTAGGCACGGGGGCGCTACCCCTACATTAAATCCAAATCTTTTATATAATTAATTTTGCCTGCCGCCTATAACTATTTATTTTCATTTTTCAAAGCTTCTGTAGCTTGTTCAACTGACAGTGGACGATATAATAGGTATCCTTGGACTTCATCACAGTGAATCGAGCGTAAAAATTCTAATTCTGCGGGATGTTCTACACCTTCAGCGATTAATCTCAATCCTAAAGATTGTCCTAGGGTAACTATCGCTTGGATAATATGAGCAACTTTTGGATCTGTAGTTAGTTCTCTGATAAAAGATTGATCAATTTTTAAGTTATGGAATGGTAAGACTTTTAAGCGATTTAGGGAAGAATAGCCTGTACCAAAGTCATCAATGGCCAAAAGTAACCCCATTTCTGCTAAATTTTGGAGTGCAGTTGTCGTGAAATTGATATCGGCTATCGCTGTAGTTTCCGTAATTTCTAATTCTAAAAATTCTGGTTTTAGTTGAGTTTCTGTTAAAATATCAGTTAATATTTCTACTAACTTAGGTTGGCGAAATTGCCCAGGAGAAAGATTAACGGCAATTGTAATTGGTTGATATCCTGCATCTTGCCAAGCTTTATTTTGTATACAAGCCTGACGTAATGCCCATTCACCAATAGAGATAATTAAACCGCTTTTTTCCGCTAGAGGAATAAAAACAGCGGGAGAAATTACACCCATTTCTGAGTGATTCCAACGCAATAAAGCCTCCATGCCTGTAATTTTACCCGTGGTAATATTAACACGAGGCTGATAGTAAACCATCAATTCTTCGCGTTTTATGGCATGGCGTAAATTTTTTTCTAACTTCAATAATTCGGGATTTTTTTGACTGAGAGATTCTTTATAAAATTGGTAATTATTTCTGCCTTGATTCTTAGCATAATATAACGCCGCGTCTGCGTGTTGAATGAGAGTTTCGGCATCAGGACTATCTTTACCCAATAGGGCTATGCCAATACTAGAACTAATATAAAGTTCATGTCCGTTAATATAAAAAGCATCTTCTAAAGTCTGGAGAATATTTTTAGCTATTTGGATAATGGGTGGAATTTCAGTTACTCGTGGTAAGAAAATAGTGAATTCATCACCACCCCAACGAGCCACAACATCTTCAATTCTAATTGTGTCTCTGATTCTTTGGGCGACAATTTTTAATAAATCATCTCCGACTGTATGCCCCAAAGTATCATTGATAATTTTAAAGCGATCCAGATCCAGGAACATCACGGCAATACTTTCCTCTGGCTGAATTATTTTTTGGATGCCTTGGTTGAGGATATCGTTGAATCGTAACCGATTGGGCAGTCCAGTCAGTAAGTCGTGCATGGCCTGATAGCGGATCTTTTCCTCTACTTGCTGACGTTGACGAGCGCCACTAATACTTGCGGCCATTGTGATCAGACTAGATTCTTCATGTTTTGACCAATAACGCTCTGATTTGCATTCAACTAAACCCAAACAGCCCCAGAACTGTGTTTCTAATCTTAGCGGTACAAATAGAAGGGATTTAATATTATCTCCCATGAGCAGTTTTTGTTCCTCCGAGGAAAATATTTGGGTAAAGTCGCTAATAGTCTCACCTTGAAAAAGTTTGCTATACCACCGTTCTAATCCAGGGGTTTGATAAGACTGATTTTGCCAATGGGAGTGGGGAGTTTCTGCACCAGATTTAATCCATTCACACTGCATACTAATGGACATTTCTCCGCTCACTGGATGGGGATGATTTTGGAATAGATAAACTCGTTCTACATTGGTAGCTTCTCCTAATGCTGCCAGTGCTTTTTCGATAGCTAGATCATAGTTCATTTCTGCTAATAAATAATTTGCCGCTTCCGCTACTGCTTGTAATAGGCGATCGCGTTGTTTTAGTTCTAGTTCAGCTTGTTTTTGCTCAGTAATTTCTCTAATAATAAAAGTTCTAATTAAATTACTTTCAGGTAAGTAATGAACAGATTGTTCAAAAATTTGGTTACCAACTGTTACTTCCCGGACAAAGGAATTTTGCGCTTGATTCTTAACTGCTGTTAATAATTGGGTCAAAATTGGGTGTTCCTGAGCTATCTGCCTCAAGTTCGGAAATTGGGCCACTGCTGCCGGATTTAGATATGTTACTCTTCCTGCTAAATCCATTTCAATAATAGCATTAGGAATAAGTTCAGGAAAAGAAGCTAGGCGGGCTAAAGCTGTCTCACTAGCAGCTTCAAAATTAATATTTTCCATAATAGCTTTACTAACGTGAGAAAGAGAATTTACCTTGCCAGAAAGGAAATTAGACAAGTCACCAGTTCCACAAGACTCAGAAAATATTTGCTTTGAAAGATTAGTAATTACATAGTATTTAGCTTGAGTGTGACTATCAAATGCAATAACATCTCCATTTTGAAGATTATGATGAAGACATTTATGGCCATTTACAGATAAACCGTTAGTGCTTTTTTTCCCTTGGAAGTTACCATCAATAATCCTAAACCCATATTGATCAGTATTGGGGATTGTTACCCTTAATAAAATCGCGTGTTGTCTGGATACAGACGGAGAATAAAGAACAATAGCATTTCTTAAATCCCTTCCTAGAGAGTATGTTGCTTCTAGCAAGGGAAGAGTGCGCTGCCCTTTTGGATCTTGGACAACTAATAAATGGCGAATTTTTTCTGTCTCATTCCCTTCCATACCTTTTCCTTAAAGTCTTATGTATTTGAATAATCTACGTAAAAATTTTTCTATATTCTGAATTATTGCAAAAAAAGGGAACAGGGAACAGGGAGCAGAAGCTAAGATTATGTGGGTATTCTCATGATTGGTGATTGGGCAAATGATTGAAGTTGAGCATCTGAGTAAAATTTACGGTTCGACAACGGCAATTACGGATGTTACCTTTAGCGTAGAACCGGGGGAAATTTTGGGGTTTTTGGGTCCTAATGGGGCTGGTAAAACCACAACTATGCGAATTTTAGCCGGTTATTTACCTGCCACCAGTGGGACAGTGAAGATTGCGGGTTATGATGTCCATGATCATTCTCTGTTGGTGCGGCAGCGAATTGGTTATTTACCGGAAACGCCGCCATTATATCCAGAGATGACGGTGGAAGGGTTTTTACACTTTGTTGCTCGGATTAAGGGAGTTTCTTCAGGCGATCGCCCAACAAAAGTAACAGCAGCCATTAAGCGCTGTAACTTAGAAGACAAGCGCAAAGTCATTATTCGCAAACTCTCTAAAGGCTATCGGCAAAGAGTGGGGATTGCCCAAGCGATCGTTCATGATCCCCCAGCAATTATTCTTGATGAACCTACTGTTGGTCTTGATCCCCGGCAAATTATCGAAGTGCGGAACTTAATTAAAAGTTTAGCAGGAACACACACTATAATTTTGTCTACTCATATTCTCCCAGAAGTGAGTATGACCTGTAACCGAGTTGCCATTATTAATCGGGGGGAAATAGTTGCAACTAATACCCCAGAAAATTTAATGACACAGTTAACAGTTGGGGCAGGATATGAGTTAGAAATCGGTGGAGAAGCAGCTTTAGCTAAACAAATGCTGCAAAATATATCCGGTGTAAGTTTAGTAGAATTAATGCCTAACCATCAGCAATTATCAGAAAATCATACTTGCTTACGGGTCATATTACAGCCAGGAATAGAACCAGGAAAAGAAATTACGGCGGCTTTAATTCGGGCTGGATTTGATTTATATGAAATGCGGCGAATAAATGCCACACTAGAAGATGTTTTCTTAGAATTAACTACAGCAGAAAAGCATTTACCACCAGAGATAACTTCAGAAATTGAAGAAGGAGAAACTGCATAAATGGGTATAGTCATCGCCAATATTATTGCCATTTATCGTCGAGAACTACAGAGTTATTTTGTTTCCCCATTAGCCTATGGAATAGCTAGTGCATTTTGGTTTTTAGCTGGTTTATTTTTCGTGATGATTTTGTTAGGACCAGAAGGAATTTTAGTCACAGTTTCTAGCTATGATTTACAAGGGCAACAAATGGGAGTTCCCGTCCCAACAATAGATGTTCCCTATGAATTTGTGCGGGCATTTTTAGATAGAATGGGATGGTTAATGTTATTTGTATTGCCTATTCTCTCAATGGGACTCTATGCTGAAGAACGCAAACGAGGAACTTTGGAACTATTAGCCACATCACCAATTACCAATTGGGCTGTGGCTGTGGGTAAATTATTAGGGGTATTAACATTTTTCTTGACAATGATTTTACCCTTAATAGGATTGGAAGCGATCGCTTTATCTAGTTCCAATCCACCCATATCACCCATAATTCCCTTACTTGGTCATTTAGGATTACTCTCACTAGCAGCAGCGATTTTGTCTTTAGGAATGTTTATTTCCTCATTAACAGACAGTACAATTTTATCGGCTGTTCTTACCTTTGCCGTCGTGATTTTGCTGTTATTCATTGATTTAATTGCCAAAGCCATTCCTGGACCAATTGGTGAAGCCGTGAGTCATCTATCTCTGCTTAAACATTACAACACTCTGATTCAAGGAATTTTTGATACTAGCGGCTTGATTTTATTTGCCAGTTACATTATTTTAGGTATTTTTCTCACTGCCCAATCAATTGATGCACTTCGTTTTCAACGTCAGTAGTTAGTTGTTAGTTGTTAGTTGTCAGTTGTCATTGGGAAAATTCTTTCTCCCCTCTACTTCCCCTACTCCCCCTACTTCCCCTACTCCCCCTACTTCCCCTACTCCCCCTACTTCCCCTACTCCCCCTACTCCCCCTACTCCCCCTACTCCCCCTATTCCCCGTTCCCTAATGAATAAAAATAAACTTTGGAAACTTGTATTTTGGCTCGGACCATTCTTTTTAGCTGCTGGCTTAACCATTGGTTTAATATCAGAAAAATGGGGAATAATCCCTTTATTATTAACCATACTAGGTCTAGTAATTTGTAGCCTATGGATAATAATACAAAGTCAACAAAGTAAATGGTGGCAAAAACGTTCTACCCAATCTGGTACTAATGCTTTAGTCGCTACTTTATCAGTATTAGTTATCTTGGGATTAATTAACTTTTTAGGTATTCGCTATCATTTGCGGCTAGATTTAACAGATAGTCAATTATTTACTCTATCCCCTCAATCAAGGGAATTAGTGAGTAATTTACCCCAAACAATGAAAGTTTGGTTATTCAGTAAAGAACAAAATCTTCAAGATCGAGAATTATTAGATAACTATCATCGTCAAAGTAATAAATTTAAATTTGAGTATCTTGATCCTCAATTAAAGCCAGGAATAGCAGAAAAATTTGGTGTTAAAGATTATGGTGAAGTTTATCTTGAATTTCAAAACAAACGGCAATTAGTCCAGATAATTAATGAAAATGAACGGTTGTCAGAAATAAAATTAACTACTCGTTTACAACAAATTACCAGTTCTACAACTGCTAAAGTTTACTTTCTTCAAGGTCATGGTGAACATCCACTTACAGCTAGTAAAGGAGCAATTTCCCAAGCAATTCAAGGATTAACCGATAAAAACTTGACAACATCAGCTTTAAATTTAGCAGAACAGCCACAAGTTCCTGATGATGCTACTGTTATAGTTGTCGCTGGACCAAAGAAAGAATTATTGACAGGGGAAGTCATAGCTTTACAAAATTATCTTAATCGTGGTGGTAACTTATTATTGATGATTGATCCTAATACCGATCCGAAAATAGACACTATTTTAAAAGATTGGGGTGTGCGTTTAGATAATCGTTTGGCCATTGACACTTCTGGGGCAAATTTGCAACTAGGACCCGCTGCTATCTTAGTAACAGAATATGGACAACATCCTATTACTAAAGATTTTGGGAAAAATATTTCTGTATATCCCTTAACTCGTCCTTTGGAAATTGATCCTGTTCCTGGTATCGAGTCTATGGCTTTATTGAAAACCAAACCCTACCCTAGCAGTTGGGCAGAAAGTGATCAGAAAAGTGAAAAATTAGAATTTAATGAAGGTCAAGACTTAAAAGGACCTTTAACTTTAGGAGTAGCATTAACTAGAAAGTTATCAAATCCAATTCCCACAACTTTATCAAATCCAATTCCCACAACTTTACCAAATCCAATTCCCACAACTTTATCAAATCCAATTCCCACAAATTCACCAAGTCCAATTCCCACAAATTCACCAAGTCCAATTCCCACAAATTCACCAAGTCCAATTTCCACAAATTCTCAACCTACTGCGAAAGAGTCAAGATTAGTAGTATTTGGAAACTCAAATTTTGCCGCTGATGGTTTATTTGAACAACAATTAAATGGAGATGTATTCTTAAACTCAGTTAGTTGGCTAAGTCAACAAGAACAACAACTTCTTTCAATTCGTCCTAAAGAACCAAAAAATCGCCGGATTGTTATCTCAACTCTTGAGGCTAACTTATTAACAATAGCTGCCGTGTTTGTATTACCTTTAATTGGTTTAGGAACAGGTTTTGTGATTTGGTGGAAACGCCGATGAAAAATCAATTAGTAATTGATGATGGTTTCTCATTAAATCAATCAGATTTTTCACTTTTAGAAACAATATTATGGCAAGCTCATGATGGTTATTTTCTTTTAGATTATCATTTACAACGGTTGGAAAATTCAGCAATTTACTTTGATTTTAGTGTTGATATAAATAGCCTAAAAACTCAACTTAATAAATTAGCAGAATCATTTTTAAATCAAGCTTATAAAGTGCGATTACTGTTAAACTCTGATGGTGAGATTACATATCAAACTATGTCTTTATCTCCTGTAAAAAATAAAGAACTAGTCAAATTAGGTATGTGTTGCACACCTGTTGACTCTACTAATATATTTTTGTATCATAAAACGACTAATCGCCAAGTTTATGAAATAGCAAAAGCAGCTTTTCCTGATTGTGATGATGTTTTATTGTGGAATGAAAGAGGTGAAATTACAGAAACCTCTATTGGTAATATTGTGGTAGAGTTAAATGGAGAATTGCTGACACCCCCGGTAAAATCTGGTTTGTTAGCCGGAACTTTTCGCGCTAATTTACTTGACCAAGGTAAAATTAGAGAAGAAATTATGACAATAGAAATGTTAAAATATAGCAATCGCATCTATATAATTAACTCAGTGAAAAAATGGCGAGAAGCAGTTTTAATTCCTCACTAATTAGGTAATTTATTAATTAATATCCAATATGAAATTGCCAAAAACAACTTTGATTTTAATACTTTTAGCCCTGGGTTTGGGTGGTTTTGTCTACTTTCATGAAATCAAAGGAAAAAATCAGCAAGCAGAAATAAAAATCCAAAACCAGAAAATTTTCGCTTTTACTGCTGATGATGTCCAATCTTTAACAATTAAAATCAAGGAGACAACATTACAACTAGAAAGAAGAAATACATCTGAAAAACCCCAATGGGAAATCAAATCTCCCATATCAGCACTAGCAAATGATGCAATTGTTTCTTACTTAATGGATTTATTAGTTGACGGTAAAAGTGAAAGAACAGTATTAATTTCATCCGCTGAATTATCAGAATTTGGTTTAGATAAACCTGTAGCAACTATTGATATTAAACTAAAAAATCAACAAAGCCATCAATTGATTTTAGGTAAAGGTGATTTTAATAATCAATTTTTATATGCTCAAGCTGATAGTAACAAAAATATGAACTTATTGTTAGTGTCTAAAGATTTTGTAAATGCAGTCAATCGAGACATATCTGAATGGAAACAACCAGCAGAAAAGATTGATATACAACCATTACCTAATCTTCCTTCCCCAACTCCTACAAATAAATAATGTATAATCTCGTTCCCATACTCTGTATAAGGATGGATTCTAGAAGGCTCTGCCTTCATTATAGTCGGGGCAATTCTAGAAGGTTCTGCTCTCAATTATAGTCGAGGCAGAGCCTCTGTGATAGCATTCCCAGTCAGAGACTGGGAACGAGATTTCAAATAGCAAAAATTATTATTTCTTATTTTCAATGACAAAACAAACAGCAACTTTATTAATTTCTTGTCCAGATCAAAAGGGATTGGTAGC
This sequence comes from Dolichospermum sp. UHCC 0406, assembly GCF_009712025.1. Classification (NCBI taxonomy): domain Bacteria; kingdom Bacillati; phylum Cyanobacteriota; class Cyanophyceae; order Nostocales; family Aphanizomenonaceae; genus Dolichospermum; species Dolichospermum sp. UHCC 0406. The sequence goes on along the minus strand of NZ_VILA01000031.1, from coordinate 36,924 downwards.
GAAATTTGCCAATTTCATCTATGATCATGGTGGCAATATTACTCATGCAGATCAGCATACAGATTTTGAAGCTGGATTATTTTTAACTCGCATAGAATGGCAATTAAAAGGATTTAATTTACCAAAAGATTTAATTGCTCCCGCTTTTAATGCTATTGCTCAATCTTTAAATGCAAAATGGGAATTACACTTTTCTGATACTCTTCCCCGCATTGCTATTTGGGTAAGTCGTCAAGATCATTGTTTATTTGATTTAATTTGGAGATATCACGCTAAAGAATTTCATGCAGAAATTCCGTTAATTATGAGTAATCATCCCCATTTACAACCAGTGGTTGAACAATTTGGTATTGATTACCATTATATACCCATTACTAAAGACAATAAACAAGAACAAGAAGCTAAACAACTAGAATTACTGCATGAATACAAAATTGATTTGGTAGTTTTAGCAAAATATATGCAAATAGTTAGCGCGGATTTTATTGAAAAATTCCCGCAAATTATTAATATTCATCATTCATTTTTACCTGCATTTATTGGGGCTAATCCCTATCATCGCGCCTTTGAAAGAGGAGTAAAAATTATTGGTGCAACAGCCCATTATGCTACCCCTAACTTAGATGCAGGTCCAATTATTGAACAGGATGTAGTGCGGGTAAGTCATCGAGATGAGGTGAATGATTTAATTAGAAAAGGGAAAGATTTAGAAAGAATTGTGTTAGCAAGAGCGGTAAGATTGCATTTACAAAATCGTGTTTTAGTCTATGGAAATAGAACCGTAGTTTTTGAGTAAATTTATTTAATTTGAATTGATCATCTTATCTATCGTTTCCATCATCAAAAAAAGCCGATGAGAATAATCAGCAAAGCGAATGAATTGATAATGCTCATAAAAAGAACGGGCTTGATCATCTTTAGCATCAACAACTACCGCAATTGTCGCAATTTCACTTTGCAAACTACGATCTAGGGCATTCATTAACAACATTTCCCCCAAACCTTTTTGACGATGATTTTGATCAACGGCTAATCTACCTAAAAGGGTAGCAGGAAGTTCAGGATATTTTGGTAGTTTTTTCGTGATTTCTACGGGCAATTCTCCTAGTTTAATACGTGTTGCTGATAATGTATAATAACCTGCGACGAAACCAGAATTTTTTTCTACTAAAACAAATGGGGCTGCTGTCCGTTTACGTAAATCTTGCCCAGCTTGTGCTTTAAAATATTTATCTAGTTCATCAACACCAGAACAAAAAGCCGCCCGGTTATGCTTTTTTCCTAGCGGCTCTATTAAATAATGATTAAAAGCATCAAAATTATCTGTTAACTGCACTTACTACACCCATATTCTTTTTATAGCGTTGAGCCGCAAGCCGTAACTTTTCGCTGGGTTCTGGTGGATTAAGCAGTGCTTCTACAAAAATTTCTTGGTCTTTTCTGCTTAAAACCATGATTTCATTTTCCTGAATAATCTGGTTTGCAACACTGACAAGACTGCTAACCACAAAATTTGATAGTGTTCTTCCCTGAATATCAGCCGCTCGTTGGAACAATTCCTTATTCTGTGCACTGACACGGGCTTCTAATCTTTCTAATTTAGAACACAAGGATTTTTCTTGGCTGGTTTTAGCGACTGTATGAGTCATGATAGCCCCTACACAATAAATGTGATGTATAAATGTAAATGTACGGCAAATGTCCTAACAAATATAGTCTATCCACTAGTACAAAAAATGTCAACTATCCCCAATCTCCAGACTTTCCACCTGTTTTACTAACTAAATGAATCGCTTCAATTTGAATCGTTTTTTCTAACGCTTTAGCCATATCATATAAAGTTAAAGCAGCAATAGACACCGCTGTTAAAGCCTCCATTTCCACACCAGTTTCCGCTTTAGTTTTCACAGTGGCATCAATTTGATAACCGGGTAGTTGGGCATCGGGGATAATCTCCACAGTGATTTTCTGTAAGGGTAAGGGGTGACAAAGGGGAATTAAGTTTGCTGTCTGTTTAGCAGCCATGATTCCCGCTAACCTAGCAGTTGCTAAAACGTCCCCCTTGGGGGTGTTACCGGCTTGAATAGCGGCGAACGTCTCAGGTAACATTCGCACCCTACCAGTGGCTACAGCTTGGCGAATGGTGGCGACTTTGCCGGATACATCAACCATTTGGGCTTCTCCTTGGGCATCCAAATGGGTTAGTGGAAAAGAATTTGAAAAATTAGCTTGCGTCATTGGGAAAGTATGTGCTATTATTAAATTCGTGGGTCAAGGGTGTGTAGCTCAGTGGACTAGAGCACGTGGCTACGAACCACGGTGTCGGGGGTTCGAATCCCTCCTCGCCCATTTTATAATTAAAAATGCACAGGTTCCTTTTTTGGAGTTTGTGCATTTTTAATGGGTTGAATAAACGAACCACAGAGGCACAGAGAACACAGAGAAAGAAGAAATAGAGCAGGTTTTTGCGTCAGTTTTGGGATATTTTTTTATTTGGTAGTTTCTAACAGAGATTTGGTGACAAATATCGTAGAGACGTTCCATGAAACGTCTCTACAAGGGTTGTTGATAATCCATATCTAATTTTTGAAGATATTATTTCACAGCATAGATATCTTCTGTGCGACCAAAGGCAAAACGTAGAGATTGAGGGATATTACGACTAGACTGGGTAAGGAAGATGATCATGGCTATCACAGTTAAACCCGTAGTCAAACCAAACATATTCCGATAACCCAGGGTTTCGGCAAATGTCCCAAAAATTGGACCAGCTATAGCTAAACCGATATCAAATCCCATTAAGGAAGCACCAAATATTCTCCCGCGTTCGTGGGGTAAAGCCCTATCTGTCATTAATACAGAAATCATGGGAATGAGTGTACCAGAAGCAGCACCTTCCATCAATGCTCCTAATAAGAACATGAAAGAGTTATTTGCTTGCCAAACGCAGATGATAGAGAGTGTATAAGCTATTAAACTCATGGTGACAAACAAACCCCGACCATATCTATCAGAAGCTTTACCACTAAATAATCTACAACTAAAACTGGAGACAGCGGCAGCAGAGAAAAAGAAACCTGGATTTAAATCAACGCCGGTTGATTTGATAAATAGGGAGATAAAAGTATGCAAACTACCTAAAGTCAAACCACTCAGCAATAAGACAATGGCCGGAATTCGCACGCGAGGACTAGTTAATATTTGCCAAAAGTTATCATTTTTGCTGTTATGTGGTTTGGTGATAATAGGTGGATTGACAATGGGGATTATACATAATAAACCCATGCCACCTAAAGCCGCAGATGATAAAAATAACGGAGTATAACCAGCACTTGCTTGCAAAAATCCCCCGATAGCGGGGCCAAGTGCTATTCCCAGGGGATTAACTAAACTCATATAACCGACGACTTCACCGCGACGGTGTTCTGGTGCTAAATCGCTCACTAGGGCAATGTAAGCTGTGGCAAAAGCGGCGATACTAATGCCATGAAAGGTACGAATTACCATAAGGGGGATAATTGATTTTACACATAAATATCCCAAAGGAGCGATCGCTGCTACGGACATTCCAATCAATAATACTATCTTACGACCCCGTATATCTGCTAAAGCCCCCATTGACGGGCGACATAGCAACATCCCAATGGCAAAGCTACCCATAACAATGCCAATTTCTTGTTTGCTTGCACCAATATGTTCAATATATAAGGGTAAGGTAGGCAATAACGAGGCCAAACCTGACCAGAAAAACAAACCCGCTGCAAATAACATGAGCAGGTTTTTTCGCAGTTCAGCGTCAAAAGTATCAAAGGCTTTCACGGCAGATGCAATAATGCAAAAAGTATTATTTCTCTATTGTTACGTTACTTAACATTTTTCGCCACAACTTCCCGCACCCGATAGATTGGTCGTCCTTGAGATTCATGATAAGTCCGCATCAGTAATTCTGCCAAAAGGCCGAAGCAAAATAGCTGTACTCCTGTTACTAACAGCAACACTGCCAAAATCAATAAAGGACGGCTACCAATATCTACATGAAAAGCCAATTTGATAACAGTCAAATATATACCTATTCCTCCCCCAGAAACCATAGAAATTAAGCCTAATAGCCCAAAAACGTGCATGGGACGGGTGAGAAACTTCTTCATAAACAGAATAGTTAATAAATCCATTAATACCCGGAACGTCCGCGATATGCCATACTTACTTTGTCCAAACCGCCGCGCATGATGACGGACAGGTACTTCTGTAATTCTCGCCCCTTCAATATATGCCAATGCAGGTAAAAAGCGGTGTAGTTCTCCATAAAGATTCATATCTGCAACCAATTCGGATCGATAAGCTTTCAAAGAACAACCATAATCATGAATATAGACGCTTGTAGCCCGACGAATTAACCAATTGGCGATTTTAGAAGGAAGCAACCGATTTAATGCCCCATCTTGACGATTTTGCCGCCAACCACTAACTAAATCATAACCTTCATCCAGCTTTGCTAATAACATGGGAATATCAGCGGGGTCATTTTGCAAATCAGCGTCTAAAGTCACAATTACTTTAGCTGTAGCATAATTAAAACCCGCAGACATAGCCGCAGTTTGTCCATAGTTACGTCGCAGAATGATCGCTTTTAAATCAGTGCGCGTTTGGGCTTGTTCCTTGAGAAATTCTGCTGTACCATCACTAGAACCATCATCTACACAAATAATTTCATAATTTAATTCACTAGCGGTGAGAGTCGTAGAAATGGCTTCTAGTAATAAGGGTAAACTTTCGACCTCATCTTTAATAGGAACAACTACGGATACATCTAAAATTGGTAATTGGTAATTGGTCATTGCTAATAACTGATTTGAAAGGGAAATAGATCCCCGACTTCTTAAAGAAGTCGGGGATCTGGGGAGTAACTTTTCATAACTCTACCAGCACCGCGTAATTGTTGATAATAAGCCTGACTAACTTTATTCCCTTGTTCTGAAAGTTGGTCAATACCAATACCGTTGCGTCCTTGATCTTTTCCTGAACTGTGAATATAGCAATTATTACCCAAATATAAGCCTACGTGGGTGGCTTTTTGAGGAGTGCCAAAAAAGATTAAATCCCCTGGTTGTAATTCTTTAATATCAATTGTTTGGGTAAAAGCTTCTTGTTGATAAGCGTCTCTTGGTAGCCAAACTCCTACAGATTTAAATGCTGCTTGCATTAAACCAGAACAGTCATAATTAGGTGCAACTGTGCCACCCCAAAGATAATAATTGTCTTGTGCTTTTGCTGCTTGGGTAAAAGCGATAACTGTGGGTATGTGTTGTTGAATTTCTGCGGTTGAGATGAATTGGGGTTGATATACTGTTTCTGCGGGTTGGAGAAACTGCAAATCTTCAAGTGATAACCATCCGGGATAATCATCTTCACATAAACAAACTTCAACTGCTGTATCTTGATGATTTGATGTTATTCGTAAATGTCGTCCTGTTGCGGCTTGGGTGGATAAACTTATACATTCAGGAGAATCATAGAGATTCAAGTTAGTTAAACATTGATATTGTGCTAATTTTAGATTACTCATTTTTTGGGGAAATAATTTAAAAGATGTTTTGAAAGTCTATGCAATGTGTAATTCGTCATTTTGTTGATCAAGAGTTTTATGAGGATTGCAAGTTTGATTAAGTTTTGTTAAATCAAATATCATATTAAATTACCTAAAATGAGTTTAATTAGATTTCATACCTCAGCAATTATACAGGTAATGATAGAATGAAGCTAGAAACTAGACTCTGAATACCATAAGGACATTATTCACAAATGGTTTTTTTTAATCAAGATCAACAACTAGAAAATATCGGTAATCAAATTGTAGAGGCAACTTGGGCAGAGTTTCCCACTTTAGCAGCAAATCAAATTGCTTTGACTTGGGTTGTCTATGATCCTCCCGCACCAGTTAATACAGGTGGTGCGCTGACTCCTAACGCTTTTTGGGAACATCCGGTGCGGGGTTTTAGCTATCGGGGAGGAGAACGGATTTATCCGGCCAGTGTGGTGAAGTTATTTTATCTGGTGGTGGTACAAGAATGGCTAGAAAAAGGTATGAGTCAACCTTCGGGAGAATTAAACCGGGCTTTGACGGATATGATCGTTGATTCTAGTAATGATGCTACCAGTTTAATTGTGGATATCATCAGTGGGACTACTTCTGGTCCGCTGTTAAGTCCTGGTCCTTTTGAAACTTGGAAATATCAACGCAATATTATTAATCGGTATTACCAGTCCTTGGGGTGGGAGGAAATGCAAGCAATTAATGTCTGTCAAAAAACTTGGGGTGATGGTCCCTATGGCCGGGAAAGGGCTTTTTATGGGGAGATGTTTGAAAATCGGAATATGGTGACGACGGATGCCACTGCGAGATTATTACATAGTATCGTGGGTGGGGTGACGGTTTCTAGTGAGCGATCGCAATCTATGATGAATTTAATCAAACGTAATATTAACCCTGATGACTTACCCCAAGATGTGGAAGAAGACCAGGTTACAGGCTTCTTAGGCGGTGGATTACCTCAAAATAGTCAAATCTGGTCAAAAGCAGGTTGGACAAGCACAGTCCGCCATGATGCGGCTTATATTGAATTACCAGATCAACGTCCTTATCTGTTGGTGGTGTTTACGGAAGGGAAAGCGCAAGCTAAGAGTCGGGAAATTTTACCTTTTGTGTCTGGAAGAATTGCAGAAGCGATCGCTAATTTATAAGAGCATCCGGTAAGCGTAAAACGAGCGCGGCTTGGCTCCCTGAGATATAAGCGACACGAGGGATTTTAATCCCTGTGGTATGTTAGAATTAAATTGTGAGTAAGAACAAAAAACATCTATGTGTTGAAGCATCCTAGTACGGAGCAATCCCGGCTCATAAGAAACAACGGTTAGGTTCAAGTCCTAACGGCAGTATGACTTAAAAGAGCGAGTAATGGCAGGGTGTGGAGCTTACCGAGTCTTGGCTTAGTGATGGATTCTGAAAACATTGAAAACAATAAAAGTAAGCGCAATTTCAACACCTTGATTGGCAGTTGTTTTGAGCGTCTAGGCGGCGTTTGGCGGTCGCAGCGAGATGGGATTGGGCTAAACCCTTAATCTAATTCTGTCAGTAGAATCTCAGTGGCTTGGCTCCCTGAGAGTGTCAAAGAATTGCAATTGCTGAGACTTAGCAACGGAAATAGGTAAAAATGGGGCGGATTTTTATTTCTGCGGCACATGGTGGCACAGAAGCGGGTAAAAATGACCCCGGTGCGATCGCTGGTGGCACAACGGAAGCAAAGGAAATGATTCTTTTGCGAGATTTAGTGGTGACAGAACTCCGCACCCGTAACGTAGAAGTTTTAGCTGTTCCTGATGATTTGAGTGCGGCTCAAACCATCGCTTGGATTAATGCTCGTGCTAATACCAAGGATGTAGCGCTAGAAATTCAAGCCAATGCTGCTAATAGTCCATCGGTGCGGGGAGCAAGTGCATTTTATATTGCCAAAAATGACCAACGCAAACAAAATGCCGAAATGGTATTAATGGCACTTTTGCGTCGTGTCCCCCAATTACCAAATCGCGGAGTGAAACCAGATACAGATAGTGGCTTGGGTAATTTACAATTTTGTCGTCAAACTGTGATTGGAGCTTTATTACTACAAGTCGGGTTTTTAAGCAGTCCTGAAGATCGGGCTTTATTACAAAGTCGTCGTCGTGATTTTGCCATCGGAATTGCCGAAGGACTGACTACTTGGAATCAAGCAAATGATCCTCAGCAACCAACGACCGAAAATTATTCTAGCATTAATATCAATATTAATGGACAAAATTACGCTGAACAAGGAGTATTAATTAATGGGAATGCTTACATCCCAATTGATTTAGTAGATCGGTTACGGATTGATATTTCCAAATTAGCTAATTTACGCCGAATTACCTATCGCCAAATAGTGTATATTAAAGCTGTAGAACTTCGAGACTCTCATATTTCTATTGATTGGGATAGTGCCACGCGCACAGTAAAATTACGCTCAATTTCAACAGTTTGTCCTGGACAAATTGAGCAACTTATCTCCAATGGTAATACATCAGAAGTACAGCTACAACTATTTCTAAAAACCAATAATGAAACCGCCATTACACAGTTTCCTGATCTTCCTAAACTATATCGAGAAGAAGCAACAATTGAAGGCATAAATCATGATATTGCTTTTTGTCAAATGTGTTTAGAAACTGGATTTTTACGGTTTGGTACTGACATTAAATCCCAGCAAAATAACTTTGCCGGTTTGGGTGCAGTTGGTGGTGGTGCGGAAGGAGCATCATTTCCCAGCGCCAGAATTGGTGTCAGAGCGCATATTCAACATTTAAAAGCCTATGCCAGTTTAGAACCTTTAGTCCAACAAGAAGTAGATCCTAGATTTCGCTTTGTGACTAGAGGAGTTGCGTCGTCAGTTCATCAATTGTCAGGGCGCTGGTCTGCTGATTTAGACTACGGAATTAAAATTACAGCTATTCTCAGAAGACTCTATGAATCAGCAAATCTTTTGTAATTAGGGAACGGGGAAACAGGAAACATAGGAATAATATTTGATTTTTGAAATATACCTAGGGTGGGCATTGCCTACCTACTTAAAATTTTTTAAATATCATTTATGATTCCCATAGGAGGAAAATTTTCTTCATTCTTCATTCTTCATTCTTCATTCTTCATTCTTGAACTCCTGATAGCGAAGCGTGGCGTTAGCCATACTCCTGATAGCGAAGCGTGGCGTTAGCCATACTTCTGAACTCCTGACTCCTGACTCCTGACTCCTGACTCCTGTTATAGTTCTATTAATGATGATTTGGAACAATATTTGTGTTTCCCCTCTACGATGACAACCCCACCCGAATTACTCCATATTTTACCTATGGGTTAATTGGAATGAATGTCCTAGTTTTTCTCCATGAAATAAACTTGTCAAGTCTACAACTAGAACAATTTTTTCAATTGTATGCGGTAATACCGCAAGAATTAACCATTAACTGGAGTCGAGAGTGGACAACCTTATTTACATCACAATTTTTGCATGGAGGTTGGTGGCACTTAATATCCAATATGGTCTATTTGTGGGTATTTGGTAACAATATTGAAGACCGCTTAGGACATTTTAAATATCTATTGTTTTATTTAACCTGTGGGGCTATAGCTGCTCTATGTCAATGGTTTATTGGTATGTACTCTGCTGTTCCTTCCTTGGGAGCAAGTGGGGCAATTTCTGGAGTTTTAGGTGCATATTTAATCTGGTTTCCTCAAGCAAGAATTACCACTTTAATCTTTTTAGGTTTTTTTATCACCACAATTAATGTTCCGGCATTAGTAATTATTGGTATTTTCTTTGTGCAAAATCTCATTTCTGGTTTTGCTAGTCTCCAAGCAGCAGCTAATATGAGTGTAGAAATGGGAGGAGTCGCTTATTGGGCGCATCTTGGAGGTTTTGTCGTCGGGAGTATTTTTGCACTGGTGAATAGGGAATAGGGAATTGGTGATTGGTGATTGGTGATTGGTGATTGGTGATTGGTGATTGGTGATTGGTGATTGGTGATTGGTGATTGGTGATTAAATCCTTATTTTCATCCTGTTAATCCTTAAATCCTGGACATCCTGATAGCGAAGCGTGGCGTTAGCCATTTCTGACAATATTCTGACAATTTTCATATTAAATATTCAAATCTCGTAAAGCTAAACGAATTTGCTCTAAGCGAGTGCGGTTGACACCAAAATCAGAATCTCCCACACGAGAAGAAGAACGAATATGAATAACTGAATCATTGCTAGGAAAATAAAATTCTACATCATCAACGAATTTGAAAATGCGACTTTTAGAAATCGCATGAATATAATTATCTGTTTGTTCTATAACTGTGGTGCGGGGAACAACCGTGAGAACTTTGAGTAAGGTTTTTCTAGCTTTATCTCGTGTTACATCATAAGTGATTGGTGCAATAGCGTGTTTAGCATCAGCATTTTGACTGACAACACAGTTAGGGGAAGTTGGACAAGGACGAAGAGAACCTGATTCAATTCCCAAGTCAGAAGCCGAAGCAGTTGCAGGAACTATGCAACTAATGATCAGAGTTAGAAATATCGAGAAAATAATATTCCGTAGTCGGGAGATAGTTGTTAAATTGGACATAATCAGTTGATTGCTATATTCTGTGATTTAAGATATATTATCAGCTTTTGATATATTATTGTCTGAATCGGGCGCATATAGTCGCTGGGGAAAGTACCAATGTACTTATACTGCATTCGGGTAAATGGGTAGCCTTTCGCTTACCATCATGAAATAATATGCTTGTAGTTTAATTCCAGATTCTATTTATTCTCAATTCTTATGGCTGTATGATAAGCTTGAGTTATAGAAAATCAATAATACTTTTGATATTTATAACTTTTAGCAATTTGTCTTTAGATTTCCTTAATAATTAATTGAGAATCTTTTCTATTTATCAACGAGGTTGCAATACTTTCCGCGATTTGCTATAATTTCAGAGAATTTCATAATTGGCCTACTATTGTCAATTTTGGATTTTTCAGAAGATGTTAGTCTCAAACCCTTTATTGACAGTAGTTTCAGAAATTAATTTCCCCGGCTAATACAAAACTTTACAAAAATTTTAGCCATAAATTTGCTCAGAAATGATCTAATTTGAGCGATAGTAAAAATTTACTATTGACAAATTGACAAATAAGTGATTAGTAACCTTTCAACGTTATTAATTTTAGTGATATGAAGTCAATATGAATCACTTTAACTTCGATATATGGTAGGGGTTTAGCACTACTCATTGGTGTCAACTTAGGTTACAGATGGCTTATTTGTTTCCCACATTCCGCAGGTGTTTTTTGAATTTTCGGAATTATCCATAACCCAATGATAACAAGGCTTTCAGACAATGACACGCAATTCTATATTAGAGCGATGCCTTCGGCGCGGCGTAGCCATCGCCGATATATTTAAAGCTCGAATCAAGTTTATTGAGAATAATGTCAATAAATTAGTTGGTTTGAGATTAAATTCATTGAATACCGACCTAGATAGCAAAAAGCATGAACTGGTTATTATGATTGGGTTTTAGCTGTTTTATGAAATTCTTTTTTTGACAAAATAACCTGCTGGGAAAAATATTTTGAGTATATTTACTCATGCTGAATGTGGGTTGTTTGGCTTCCACACCCGCCAGGGAATAAATTCCCTGTCTCATAGCTCAAGTCCGTTAAAACGGACTAATGAATTTTCCTAGTATTTAGTCATCTTTTAGATGACTTTCGCTATTAGCAAGGAACTTGAGTTCCTTGCGGGATGAAGATTTTGCGTTAAGTTGACACCAATGAGCACTACTAAACCCTTACATATCACATCAACTCAACAGTTTTCCTAATATTACTTAACCAACGCAGCATACATTTTTTAATATCTGCGGGGTTAGTTTGTCAAAGTATGAGGGTATTTATTTTATTTTTTATATTTTTGCAAACCCATGAGATTTAACGGAAGTTTTCTTCCCTAACAACCAATCTAAATGCTGTGGCAATAATTTTGCTAAATCATAATTATTTACTATAGTCTTTCTTGCGGCTGCACGAATAGCTTTCATATCTTGGAAGTTATCTAACACTTTGTTGACTTTATCTGCAATTTGTTCAGGAGAAAAGAAATCTACTAAAAGTCCATTTTTACCATCTTTAATTACTTCTAAAACTGGTGGAGTATTAGCAGCTATTAACAAACATCCTGTTGACATTGCTTCCATCATTGACCAGGATAAAACAAAGGGACGGGTTAAATAAATATGGGCTGAAGATGCTTGTAAGACTTGGAGATATTCATGATAAGGTAATCTACCAGTAAAGTGTAATCTGGATAAATCTAAATCCAGTTTTGCTAACATTAATTGTTTATAGGTTTTACCATCAGGAAGCTGTTTACCATAGGCTACTCTATCTTCTCCCACAACTACAATATGGCAATTTGGTCGTTGTTGTTGAATTAATGCCACTGCTTCCATAAACTGAGGAAAACCCCGATAAGGTTCCATTCCTCTGCCTACATAGGTGACTAATTCTGAGACATGGGAAAGGTCAAGATTAATGCGGGGTAAAACTAATTTAGCATCTGACTGAGGTTGAAAAAAATTAGTATCTATCCCATCGTGACAAACATTAATTTTACTATGATATTCTGGGGGAAATTGTTGATGTTGCCAATTAGTGGGAGTAAGACCTCTATGGCAATTATATAAATCAATTAAAATCGGGGCGTTTTTTACACGAATTCGACATAAATCATCTGCATTTAATGGTTCATTGGGATCAAAATCAGCATCAGAACCGCGAGGATGATAAAACCATTCAAAGAAACACAATAATTCTGCTTTGGGAAAAACTTCTTTCATAAATAATGTTGGACCCCAACCAGAATGACCATAAATTATATCTGGGATAAAACCCTGTGCTTTGAGGTCTTCTGCGATTCGATATACAGCTTGTCCGGTGAGAACGGCATTTTCTAAATTGCGGACATAATGATGAGTTTGGGGTGCAGCTTGACGGGAAGGTTCATAAATGACTTTATGTACACCTGGTATTGTTCCTTCTTGACGATTGGTAGTAAATACTATTTGATAATTATCATCTTTTGCTAAAGCTGTGGCTAGGTGACGAAATTGGGCAGGAAAATTGGGATGTAAGAATAAAATGCGTTTGGGTTTTTTGGAGATATTAGACATAACATAGGCATAAAATTTTATAGTACACAATATTATCAAAATGGGGTGATCAAATCAAGTATGAGAAGTAATTATTAATGTTGAGAATTTAATTTTTGTTAGTGCTATCAGCATTTCTAACATTTTTCATAAAGCTCGTTCTAATTTATGGATTTTTTGTAAAATATCTTTGCGTAGTTCGCATAAGCCAAACCACTCAAAAAAGTCCATTTCATCTCCTAAATTTCCTGAGTTAAACTGTTCTAAAAATTGTTCAGAAGTGAGTTGATATTTTTTCTCAAATTTATCTATATCTAAGTTATAGATAGCTATTTTTTGACGATAACGGGTTAAAATTAAATTTAAAAGTTGTCCAATAATTCTATCTAATTCTGTGTTGTCGCTACAGTTTTCACCCAACAGTTCTAATTTTTCTAATGTATTCATAATTATATATATGTTTTTAGTGAATTTTTTCTTGATTATACACTATTCGAGGCAATAAATACCATATATGGGTGCGGCTCTTTTAGGAAGACGAAATACTACATCCGCGTCTGGGGATTGTACAATTTGCCCAAACCTGCTATACTTGTACAATAAACAGTACAGGTTCTCCGCCAATGAAAATTATCTCTTTTAGCGAGGCCAGAAATAGTCTGAAAACGGTTTTAGACCAGGTGACGGCAGATGCCGACTATACAATTATCACTAGACGGGATGCTGATGATACGGTGGTGATGTCCCTGGAGTTTTTTAATAGTCTCATGGAGACTGTGCATTTATTGAAGTCTCCGGCAAATGCAGCCCATTTAGAACGTTCCATTGCTCAATTTAAGCAGGGGAAAGTGGTGCAGCGAGATTTGTTAAATGAGTAGAATGTTGGCTTGGACTGATGAGGCTTGGGGTAATTATCTTTACTGGCAAGGGCAAGACAAAAAGACTCTCAAAAGAATCAATAAGTTGATTGAGGAGACGATGCGGATGCCTTTTGAGGGTATTGGTAAACCAGAGCCTCTCAAGGAAAATTTAGCCGGATTTTGGTCACGGCGAATTGATGATACAAATCGTTTGGTTTATGCTGTTGATGATGTCTATGTAACTATTATTTCTTGCCGATATCATTATTAATTTTGCACTAACAATACTGTAGCTATTAGCAATTAGTGAATTTTTTCTTGACTATACACTATTCGAGGCAATAAATACCATATAGCGGTTATCGGTCGGATGCAATAGAATCTATTTGATTATTCTAACATAAAAGTAGGATAGTAGGGGTAAAGCAAGAGATTCATAAGTGTCAACTTAACGTAAAACCTATTACCCGACGGGGAATTAATTCCCCGTCTCATAGCAAAAGTCATCTGAAGATGACTAGAAATAACCATCAATTTATAGTTTACTTTAGTAAACTTTGGCTATTAGCCATGAAATGAATTTCATGGCGGGTTTGTTAGCCAAATCAATAAGCCATTCTCCTTTGGTAGTGGTAGGTTGGGCTTAACGTGGGAAAACCCAACAAATGCGCCAAAATGTTGTAAATGGGGCAAAATGTTGGGTTTCGTTCCTCAACCCAACCTACTGGCTTTCATTGGGTTGACGGTGCTGCTTGACGGGAAAGTTGATAAATAGCCTTAAATACACCGCATTATGATCACGCCACAGTGTAAAACCAAGAACTATCAGTTTGACTAAGTAGTTGCAAACTGTAATTATGTTGTGAGTTGTACCCGGCAATATCCAGGAAAACTAAAGAATCCTCCCCACCAGCTTGATTCTGTTGTTTGATGTTTATTCCTTGATAATATACGTTATCTATGTTCGTTCCTAGATTACGATTCTCAGTCCAATTAAAACCTTTCGGTATAACCAATATATCTTTCTGTGGCTGGAAATCATCAATGATCACAACATCATTCCAACCTCCAATAGCTGGTTTAAGGTCTTGTAATATTGAAGATCCTAGACCGAATGCACCGCCCAAAGCACCTATCACAGCCCCAGTCAGAGGGTTGATAACACCAACTACAGTACCCACTATTGAGGTAATTTGTCCTGTATAAGACAAGACCTTACTAGCAGTATCTAAATCGTTGCTATCCCCTGAAACTCCCACAAAAAATGTATCTACACCTTCACCACCATTAAAAATATCTCTCTGACCATCAAATTGTACCGCAGCAAAAACGTCGTTTCCATCTCCACCGTATATTGTATTTGCTCCCTTACCACCATTTAGATAGTCATTGCCAGATTCACCAATTATGGTGTCATTTCCAGACCCACCATAAATGGAGTCGTTGTCTTCACCACCCCAAATATAGTCATTGCCAGATTCACCATAGATAGTATCTCTCGCAGAGCCATAGACTGTATACGAAGCATCACCATCTATAACATCATTACTGGCACCACCATATATAACATCATTGCCACTTTCGCCGTAAATAGTGTCATTGCCATTTCCTTTATCAATCCAATCGTTGCGATCGCCGTAAATAGTGTCATTACCACTTCCGCCATAAACTAAATCGTGGTCTTGACCAGCATCAATATTGTCATTACCGTCACCACCATAAAGAGTATCATTTCCTTGCCATGCCCAGATGGTATCATCACCACTTTCACCGTCTACAGTGTCATTTCCAGATCCGCTATCTATGAAGTCGTTGTCTTCACCACCCCAAATTTTGTCATTGCCAGATCCACCATAAATAGTATCTCTGGCAGACCCAGAAACCCAATACCATGAATCACCATCTATGACATCATCGCCGTCTCCACCATCAAGATAATCATTACCTTCCATACCATAAAGAGTATCATTACCCCAAAAACCAATCAGAGTATCATTGTCAGTTCCACCATTAAGATAGTCATTACCCTCCCCACCATCAAGGTAGTCATTTCCAGACTCTCCATAAAGAGTATCGTTACCATTTCCTCGATCAATCCAACTGTTGCGATCGCCGTAAATAGTGTCATTACCACTTCCGCCATAGACTAAATCGTGGTCTTGACCAGCATCAATATTGTCATTACCGTTACCACCATAAAGAGTATCATTTCCTTGCCATGCCCAGATGGTGTCATTGCCATCCCCACCATCTATCAAGTCGGCATTATATGCGCCTTTGAGAAAGTCGTTTCCTGCCAATCCGTATAGCTGGTTATCATAAGCCCAATTCCAAACTCCCCAAGGTGCCCACCATGGGTTAGTCCAGTATCCCTCAACAGATAAATCATCATTTCCATTGCTTCCATATCTAGCCATTTGAGATTCTCCTTGTTTAGTTCCAGAAAAAGATATTGTTTTCGTGATATTTCCATGGGGTGCTAATTAGTTGAATTAGCATATATTCAATCTACCCAACGCTGTACTGACTTCCGTACTGAGAAACACTGACTTCATCTGACTTCATCTGACTTGAGAGCTAATTTTGACATCAAAAAACAAAACAACCATGTCATCTATCTAAAGATAGATTTACATGACGCACTGATTATGAGAATATATCAATCAAAACATCTGAATTTAGTCAAATCTGCCTGAACAAGTGAATTATTACCGTCTTGACGTAAATTATTTAACATTATGTCAAAGTCACTTAAGGTAAGCAATGACCGTATTCAACAGGTTAATATGGCACTTGGAGTTAATGGCTACCCCAGCCAAAGGGCTTTAGCTTATGATACCGGATTGTCCTTAGCTACAATTAGTAATTTCCTGACTGGTAAACCTGTTAGTTATACAAGCTTTGAAGAACTATGTCGGCGATTAAATCTAGATTGGCGAGAAATTACTACCAGTGCTGAAGTAATATTTCCCCCCCCCCGCATACGCACAAATACGCAAAAAAAAACCAAATTTAAATCAATTCCCAGACTGGGGAACTGCAATTGATATTTCAGCATTTTACGGATATAGCCAAGAACTGACACAATTGCAGTCATGGATTTTACAAGATGGTTGTCGCTTACTAGGATTATTCGGTATAGGTGGAGTTGGGAAAACAACCTTAGCTACTCAACTAGCAAAACAAATTCAGAATCAATTTGATTACGTTTTTTGGCGTTCAGTACCGACAGTTCCATGTTTTGATAGTATGATGACTGACTTGCTATCTTTGTTCTCCCATCACAAAGAAAACAAACTGAATATTAATCAAATTATCTATTATTTGCGTACCCATCGTTGTCTGATTATTTTGGATCATGTAGATATTGATCATCTAAAATATATGCAATTCATCAAAATAATTGCTGAAACAAATCATCAAAGTTGTGTGATTTTCACCTGTCGAGAACAATATCCAGAATTCACTTTTTTAGAATATTGGCTATCATCAGTAAGGTGTTTAAAGTTGTCTAATTCCTCAGAAATAGCCTTGTCTCTGATAGAATCACAACCACTATGGGGAACTGATCAAGAAAAGGATGATTTCTGTAATTTCTGTAATAATAATCCTTTGAAAGTTAAACAAATGATTGTTTCTATAATTCATTTATATAATGGGGATATTGGTAAGTTTTTAGAACGGAATACATAATAGAGAGAACTTATATACTGGACAAATTTACGATTATATGTATTAGAGGTTGTTTGAAAACTTTTTCGTGTGGGATCTGACACCCGCAGATCCCCCTAAATCCCCCTTGAAAAGGGGGACTTTGAGGAATTTAGCCCCCCTTTGTAAGGGGGGTTGGGGGGATCTCGATTAATTCTGATACTTTTCAAACATCCTCTTAATGAAATTGCCTCTTTTCAGACTTTTGGTGATAAAGTTCATTCTCACTCCTATTCCTCTAACACTGTTTTGCATCTGCTGGATTCACAAAATCATGTAAATCAGCATCCCAAATACTAATATAGATAAAATCACAACTTTGTCGAACTATTTGACCTTTTACCCCACCCTTACTAAAAGTAAAATTATCTGTTTGTCGTTGTTGAACTTGTTGCAGTCCTTGTTTAATTTCTGCTGTAGCTTCTCCATTCAATAAACCATTGAGAGTTGTCTGCATAACTTCAGGTTCTACTGATGATGCAAAAGCTGCTTCTGTTTGTTTTAGCGTTCCAGTTTTCTTATCAAATAAGTAGCCTAAATCAATTTTCTTAGGAACAACTTTATAAGTAACAGCGCGGGTATTTCCCCATAATCCTCTTAAATCTTTCTTTGGTTTACCTAGCGTTTCTTCTACACTACTTCTTGATGTACCTGTAGGAAATGCTGGGACAGTTTCCCTAATATTAGTAGCTACTTGATCACGTTTTTCCTGTCTTTTTTTCTTTAATGTTTCTTTGATAGTTAAAGTCGGTTCTGTAGTAGGAACTACAGACGTTTGTTCCTGTTCATTTTTTATTTCTGGTTGTGGAGTTGATTCTATGGAAGGAGTAGGAGTATTTTCAGGAATTGTCTCTGTGGGTTCAGGTAATATTGAAGGAGTAGGAGATACAGTTGCTTCAGAAATGGGAGTATTTACAGTTGTTGGTATTGGTGTTGGTGTTAGGATTGATGTTGGTGTTGGGGTTGGGGTTGGTGTTTCTGTGATGTTGGAATTAGTGACAATGGAATTTGTGGTTTGTGGTCGGTTTATGCTAGAAATAGCCATTGCACCCATTAAACTTCCCATCATAACGCTACCAATAATCACCGCTGGTTTTTGCCAAATTTGAGGATTATTCCCAGTTTTAACCACGGGATTTTGAGAGAGTGAAGATATAGGTTGATTTAGTGCGGCAGGAGTGAGATGAATTGTTGCTGCTGTTTGATTAATATGATAAACTTGTGAGGGAATAGAAGTGTCAGATTTTAAAGCATATAACATTTTATTCGCAGTAGTAAAGCGATCGCTCGTGCGGGGTTCAATCGCTTGAGTTAGTAGCATTACTAATTGGGGAGAAATCCCCCCAGCGAATTGTTGCCAAATAACCTGTCCCGTGTGAGGATGAGTTTCTAATTCTTGAGGATATTTACCCGTAAGTAAATAAATAGCCGTTAAACCCAAACTATAAATATCAGTAGCATAAACCGGACGACCAATAGCTTGTTCACTAGGCATAAAACCAGGAGTCCCAATCACTAGAGACTGAGTAGGATGTCCAGCAGCATTAATAGTAGTCCGAATAGTTTCTTTAACCGCACCGAAATCAATTAAAACTGGTTTATTATCTATCTCCCGCAAAATAATATTATCTGGTTTAATATCTCGATGAATAATCCCTTTACTGTGAACATAATCCAACACAGACAGCAAACTTAACAGAATTTCTCTAACAGTATTTTCCTGTAATTGTCCTTGAGATTTAATCACATTAGTCAAAGTGTGACCATGCACCCATTCTTGCACCAGATAGAAGAGACCATTTTCCGAGAAATAAGCATAAAGTTGGGGAATTTGGTCATTAGCTTCCCCCAAATACTCCAACGTCGCAGCTTCCCTCTCAAACCGTTGTTGAATTACTTGATAAGTTTTGGGGTCATTGCTAATAGGTTTAAGTTGCTTAATCACACAACGACGACGGGAAGGCATATAGGTATCTTCAGCGAGAAAAGTTTCACCAAACCCTCCTGCACCTAAAACCTGAATAACCTGATAACGATTGTTTAGCAACTTCATAATTATGAAAAATTACCAATATATTTAATACCAAATTTTATGTGAAACTGCACAAAAAAATAATCATCCATATTTATCTGCGTTTATCTGCGTTCATCTGCGGTCAATAATTCTGGAAATATTAAGAACCAGGATAAACAGGATACAGAAAAATCCTGAAATCCCGTAAATCCTGATTCAGACAAAAAATCAACTAGACCAAAGCAGCAGCCTGTTTCTTAAAAAAAGCTTGTAAAACAGTTTCCGCAATTTGAGGACTACTCAAACCTAACTCCGCAAAAGATTGATCCGGTGTGGCATGATCTACCAAAATATCAGGAACACCAATCCGCTTCACAGGGACAACAATATCAGCATCAAGTAAAGCCTCAGCCACCGCAGAACCAAAACCACCCATTAAACAACCTTCTTCCAAAGTCACAACCCGACCAATGTGTTTAGCCAAAGGTAAAATCAACTCAGTATCCAAAGGCTTAACAAAACGGGCATTAATCACAGTTGCTTCAATCCCATGTTCGCTGAGAATTTCCGCTGCTTGCATTGCCGGGTAAACCATTGTACCATAGCCCACAATTAACACATCATCCCCTTGACGGAGAATTTCCCCCTTCCCGATTTCCAGAGATTCCCAACCTTCCTCCATTAAGGGGACACCGTGACCATTACCACGGGGGAAACGCATCGAAATCGGTCCATCAGTGTAATTAATCCCAGTCACAACCATCCGTTGTAATTCCGCCTCATCCTTGGGAGCCATTACCACCATATTCGGAATGAAACGCAGATAAGCGATATCATACATACCTTGGTGAGTCGGACCATCAGCACCAACAATCCCCGCCCGATCTAAACAGAAGAATACAGGTAGATTTTGAATGCAAACATCATGAATAATTTGGTCAAAGGCACGTTGTAAGAAAGTAGAGTAAATAGCAGCAACAGGACGCATACCTTCACAGGCTAAACCGGCAGCCAAGGTAATAGCGTGTTGTTCAGCAATACCCACATCAATATACTGGTTAGGCAATTTAGCTTGTAGTTTATCTAAACCTGTACCAGTCGCCATTGCGGCTGTGATGCCGACGATTTTAGGATTTTGTGCCGCCAGTGTCACTAAAGTATGAGAAAAGACCTTAGCGTAAGCGGGGGGTTTAGGTTTGTTGGAAGGAATCGCTTTCCCAGTGGTTAAATTAAAGGGAGTTTGGGCATGGTAGCCTACTTGATCTTTTTCCGCCAGTTCATAGCCCTTACCCTTAGTTGTCACTACGTGAACCAAAACAGGGCCAGTAATTTGATGTGCCTGTTGGAATGTGGCAATTAATTCTTCTAAATTATGGCCATCAACTGGCCCCATGTAGGTAAAGCCCAATTCTTCAAAAACAGCGCCGACTTTGGGAACTGCTAACCGCTTCATACCTTCTTTGATGCGTTCCAGTTCTGGGGAAAGCGATTCACCCACAAAAGGCAGATGTTTTAACTGTTCCTCAATTCCATCTGAGAGAAACTGCACCGGCGCACTCAGACGCATTTTATTCAGATAACGAGGAATCGCCCCCACATTGGGAGAAATGGACATCTCGTTATCATTGAGAACCACGAGGAGATTAGTTTTGGGTAAGTGTCCCGCGTGGTTAATCGCTTCTAGCGCCATGCCTCCAGTTAAAGCCCCATCACCAATCACAGCAACGGTTTTAAATTTTTCCCCTTTTAAGTCGCGGGCTAAAGCCATTCCCAGGGCGGCCGAAATACTTGTAGAAGCGTGTCCTGCCCCAAAATGATCAAATTTGTTCTCGCCGCGTTTAAGATAACCTGCAACGCCGTCTTTTTGGCGAAGAGTGTCGAAATTACTGTAGCGTCCGGTAATTAATTTGTGGGGATAAGCTTGATGTCCTACGTCCCATGTGACCTTATCCCGATCTAAATCTAAGGTTTGATAAAGCCCCAGTGTTAATTCGACAACGCCCAAACCCGGACCCAAATGCCCTCCAAAGGCTGCTACGGTTTGTAGGTGCTTCTCACGAATTTGCCGGGCAATTTGTTCTAACTGCCGAATTGACAAACCATGCAACTGGTTAGGATGGGTAATTTCACTCAAGTGCATATTATCGGCTTTTCCTCTGTTAAGTCTTCTCTTGGCATAATTTTATTTTCCCACTTTCGGTGGCTTCTAAAATATAACTGTCATTAATTATTGTTGTACAACTATAACCTTTGCGCGTTATTAATAGCTATGTATACCAATTTTAATGGGTACGACAGGACTCGAACCTGTGACCGTCCGCTTAGAAGGCGGATGCTCTATCCAACTGAGCTACGTACCCATGAAGCCTTCACAATCATAGCTAAAATTGTCTAAATAAGCAAGAGAAAATTAAAAATTTCCTAATTTCATTCAGAGGGAACAGGGAACGGGCAACACTTCGACAAGCTCAGTGCATCGCAGGGAACAGAAAAAACTCATGTTTTTAACCGTTTATTTGCCACAGAGATAACCGGGGTATTACAGAAAAATCAATTTCCCGATATATCTGCCGCAAATGCAGTAAAATCTTTCCTAACCGCGAATTTGTCACAGATGAGTAAAATGCCAGCTTGGCAAGAAACTCATGTAATTCTTTTTTTAGAAGAACTGCACAGATTAGGAAAAACATACTTTGGTGACACCAAGAACTATTTATCAGTTGGTTACAAAAATCTCCACTTCATCAGCTTTGGCGTTAAGGTGGATATTGATTTGTTAAAAAACAACTCTTAACTGGCACTTGCCTTTAACTGGCTATTGTCTATCACACAAGTACGTAAATGCCAATTATTTCATCAATTTTGTAAACAATATTACATTCAGAGCATTTACATAGTTAATCTCTATGAGTAAATCTTACGACAACTCATCTGATCTCAAGCCCACCTACTTAACTACTCAAAACCTTGTTCTTTGCTGTTTTAGCTGGGCTGTTTTAGCATTGTTATACTTTTTGTTGTTCAGTGCCAAAATCTCTGACCCAGAGCAAGCAGGAATAGAAGTTCGCGCCCAGTGGTATGTAATTGGTACAAATATTTTTGAAGCTGTGGCTTATTTGGGTGCAAGTCTCTTATGCTGGAGGAACTGGCGGAGTACCCAAATGGTTAGTAGTGGAAAAGTCTGGCTCTCAATCGGGTTAGGAATGTTTGCTTATTTTATAGGTGGACTCGTTTTCGGCTATATAGAAATCGTCCTAAAACAAGAGCCAGATGTATCTATTGCTGATATATTTTTTGTCCTCACATATTTATGTTTAGGGACTGGTATGGCTTTAGCCTTGCTTTCTCGCCGCATTCATCTAGACCCATGGCAATGGCTAATTGTAGCAGCAGTTGGCGGATTAGGCAGTTTTCTCCCTTGGTTGATTGCTCAAAAAGAGCAAACATCAACTGAACAGATAGCCTTTTTTCTCAACTTGTTTTACATAGTTAGCGATGTGGCATTATTAATTATTGCCACAACTATGCTGCTGGCTTTTTGGGGACGTAAAGTCTCCTTGTCTTGGCGAATGATTGCCGCAGCCGCATTTTCGCTCTACATTGCAGATATGCAGATATGTGGTTTAAATTCGCCCAATGACCTAATTATCAAAGTGGAGACATACTAGAAGTATTCTGGGTGTTTAGTGGAGTGTTATTCGGTCTGGGTGCTGTTCTAGAATATGACGCATCATTGAGTCTTAAAGGCCGAGACCGTGGACGCAAACGAACTTAACAAATTTTGGTGTCTACCGTGAGAAAATTAACAGATTCTGACAAACAAGAAATTCTCAAGCTATATCGAGAAACTGCGGAAACAACCTCGACTTTAGCAGAACGCTATGGTGTGAGTAACTCTACAATTAGCCGTCTGCTTAAAAGTACCTTACCAGAAGAAGAGTACGAATTTCTCGTCTCTTTAAAACGTGCTGCTAGAACCCCTGAAGGCAGAGCGCAGGTAAGTTATGAGCAGTTACCGCTGTTGACCCAACCACCATTGCTAGTAGAGGCTTCTAGCAGCGTCAGCAGTGGTGGGGAGTTATTGAACCCAAAAGTAGAAAAGCCCACAATAGAAGCAGAAGCATTACCAAAACCAGAACCAGAGAATGATTTTGATTTTGATCAACCGATTCCGGCTAATAGACGGGTGAAAACACGCTCCTCAGCAGTGGAAAAACCCAAGCTTCCTGTTATCAAGGAAACTCCTATTGTCAAAGAACTGGAAATTGTTAGACACAAGCCAACGGAAACGCCCATTGTCCCCAAACCAAAGATAGAGGTAGAAACTCGATATTCACAGCCGAGTCTGTTTGCGGAAATTCTCGATGAAGATTTGTTGGATGAACCTGATGATTTAGAAGATGACGATTTAGATGATGATTTGTATGAGGATGAGGAGGACTTTGAGGACGAAGACTATGAAGCTCCAAAACCCCTAGTTACTAGACGGGGAAATGGGGAAGTATCTGTACAAGTTTTACCATTGTCAGTCGCTAATTTACCGAAAACTTGCTATTTGGTAATTGATCGTTCTGCGGAGTTAATTACCCGGCCACTCAAGGATTTTGGTGATTTGGGTCTCATTCCTAGTTTGGAAAATCAACAGAAAACACTGCCAATTTTTGATAACCATCGTGTAGCTAAACGCTTTTCTACTAAGCGCGATCGCGTGATTAAAGTTCCCGATAGTCAAATGCTCCATAAAGCTAGTAGCCATTTACAAGCTAAAGGGATTACGCGACTGTTGATTGATGGTCAAGTCTACTCATTGTCTTTGGTCTAAGGCAATGCGAATATTTGCTGGTTGGAGTAGTTAGCTACTCTAACCGCCGCTTGATCAAGGTGGCCTCTGACCATGTTAAAATCAAAATAATATTCATAATTCCGACTGATTTTAAGTAGTTTATTTAGCCAAATAGGTGCTATTAATTGCTTAATTTTAATTTTGTCTACCGCTTTATTCAGAAACGTATCTACCGTAATGGTTAACACTGCTGCTTCTCCTACGACCAATCGTCAGCCTTCCAAAGTCGAAGGTATCAAAGAAAATAGTAATTTTTTACGTGAACCTGTAGCCACGGAAATCCTTGAGGACACTACCCACTTTAGTGAAGACGCAATTCAGATTCTCAAGTTTCACGGTTCTTATCAACAGGATAACCGTGATAACCGCATCAAGGGTCAGGAAAAAGATTACCAAATGATGCTGCGGACAAAAAATCCCGGTGGTTTAGTACCCCCTGAGCTTTATTTGGCTTTGGACAAACTGGCTGATGAATATGGTAATCATACCCTCAGAGCTACTACTCGCCAAGGCTTTCAGCTACATGGTATCTTAAAAAAGAACCTGAAAGCGGCGATCGCTACAATTGTCGAAAATCTCGGTTCAACTTTGGGCGCTTGTGGTGACATTAACCGCAACGTTATGGCTCCTCCAGCCCCCTTTAAAAATCGCTCAGAATATCAGTATGCTTGGGAATATGCCCAAAATATCGCTGATTTACTTTCTCCCCAAACCGGTGCTTATTATGAAATTTGGTTAGATGGGGAAAAAGCCATTAGCGCTCAAGAACATCCAGATGTCAAAGCAGCCCGACAAACCAACGGTAATGGTACTATTCTTCATGATTCCGTAGAACCCATCTATGGAACTCACTATATGCCCCGCAAATTTAAAATTTGCGTCACAGTTCCGGGAGATAATTCCGTTGATTTATATTCCCAAGATTTGACGTTGGTAGTGATTACCAATAAAAAAGGTGCATTAGCAGGATTTAATATTTTTGCTGGTGGTGGTTTGGGGAGAACTCATAATAAAGAAGAAACCTTTGCCAGAGCCGCTGACCCCATTGGCTATGTAGCCAAAGCTGATGTATATAATCTTGTAAAGGCTATAGTTGCGACACAACGAGATTATGGCGATCGCACGGACAGACGACACGCGAGGTTAAAATACTTAATTAATGATTGGGGTGTAGATAAATTCCGCACTCAGGTAGAAGAATACCTTGGCAAAAAACTCGAACCTTTTAAACCTCTGATCCAGTTTAAATATAAGGACTTCTTGGGCTGGAATGAACAAGGCGATGGTAAACTATTTTTGGGTATTTCCATTGATAACGGGCGTGTGAAAGATGACGGAACATTCCAACTAAAAACCGCTTTGCGGACAATTGTTGAGCAATTTAATCTGCCTATTCGGCTCACAGGTAATCAAAACCTGCTATTTTACGATATTGCACCAGAAGATAAAGCAGCAATTCAAGAGATTCTGGATAAATGTGGCGTTGTTGCTGATCCTAGCCAAATAGCAGCATTAACCCGCTATGCTATGGCTTGTCCGGCTTTACCTACTTGCGGTTTAGCAATCACAGAATCGGAAAGAGCCATTCCTGGAATTTTAGAACGAATTCGGGCTTTATTAGATAAATTAGGTTTACAAAATCAGCATTTTGTGGTGAGGATGACCGGTTGCCCTAACGGTTGCGCTCGTCCTTATATGGCAGAATTGGGTTTGGTGGGTAGCGCTGTGGAGTCTTATCAAGTATGGTTGGGTGGTTCACCAAATCAAACTCGGTTAGCGCAACCTTTTGTGGAAAGACTGCACCACAATGATCTTGAAAGTTTTCTAGAACCGATTTTTGTCTTCTTTAAAAAGTCGCGGACACCGAAAGAAAGTTTTGGGGATTTTTGCGACAGATTGGGTTTTGATGCAATTAGGGAATTTGTGGCTGATTACACACCAGGAGATCCTACTAGCAGCGGTAAGTCCCGTCACCGCATCAGTCTGCGGGATGATTTTTACGCGCAACTCAAGGAAACGGCGGAAAAACAAGAACGACCGATGACTGATTTGGTACATGAGGCTTTGGAGGCTTATTTCCAAACTCTGTAGTCAGATATTCTCACGCATTGGTGTCAACTTAGGTTACAGATACTTCGACAAGCTCAGTACAAGTGGCTTATTTGTTTAGCTTCCACACCCGCCAGGGAATAAATTCCCTGTCTCATAGCTCAAGTCCGTTAAAACGGACTAATAAATTTTCCTAGTATTTAGTCATCTTTTAGATGACTTTCGCTATTAGCAAGGAACTTGAGTTTCTTGCGGGATGAAGATTTTGCGTTAAGTTGACACCAATGATTCTCACGCAAAGGCGCAAAGTTGTTTTTGGGGTTTTTTGCGTGAGATTGAATTACAGCTATTTTTGGGTGAATTAATTACATTTTTCTTTCTCACGCAGAGGCGCAGAGGCACGGAGAGAAATCAAGTTATTGTAGTTGAGAATCAAATATATATGATATATGAAAA
This sequence comes from Dolichospermum sp. UHCC 0406, assembly GCF_009712025.1. Classification (NCBI taxonomy): domain Bacteria; kingdom Bacillati; phylum Cyanobacteriota; class Cyanophyceae; order Nostocales; family Aphanizomenonaceae; genus Dolichospermum; species Dolichospermum sp. UHCC 0406. The sequence goes on along the minus strand of NZ_VILA01000031.1, from coordinate 10,232 downwards.
AACTTTTAATTACAGGTGTTAGTGGATTTCTAGGTTGGCATCTTTGTCAATTAGCGCAGCTAGGATGGGAAGTTTATGGTACATATCATACCCATTTTCTAGAAATACCTGATATGAAAATGGTGAAAGTTAATTTAACAGACTTTCAGGAATTAAAAGGGATATTTAATGATATCAAACCGGATGCAGTAATTCACACTGCTGCCCAATCTCAACCAAATTATTGTCAACTTCATTCCCAGGAATCTTATAAAATCAATGTTACAGCCTCTTGTGATATTGCGGGACTTTGTGCTGATAATTCTTTACCTTTAGCTTTTACCTCTACCGATTTAGTTTTTGATGGTTTAAATGCACCTTATCAAGAAATAGATCAAGTATCACCTGTTAATATTTACGGTGAACAAAAAGTCGAAGCTGAAGCAGGTATATTAAAAGTATATCCCCAAGCGGCTATTTGTCGAATGCCGTTAATGTTTGGCAGGGAAACACCCACAGCTAAAAGCTTTATTCAGCAATTTATCCAAATATTGAAAGACGGAAAAGAACTAAGTTTATTTATAGATGAATTTCGCACTCCGGTTAGTGCAAATACAGCCGCGAAAGGGTTATTATTAGCTTTAGAAAAGGTTAATGGGATCATTCATTTAGGTGGAAAAGAGAGAATTTCCCGTTATGAATTTGGGAAAATATTAGTTGAAATCTTACAACTTCCAAATGATAAATTAAAATCCTGTTTGCAGGCAGATGTGAAAATGGCAGCACCAAGGCCAAAAGATGTTTCTTTAGATAGTTCCCAGGCTTTTGCTTTGGGTTATCAATCATTATCTGTGAGAGAGGAGTTAGAAATATTAAAATCTACCTGTTAGGGTATGTTAGCGAAGCATAACGCCCCATGCAAAGTCGTTTTTCAGGTTTTTTGCCTGAGATTACGGACGGGGAGTATAGCTGACACCATACTCCTGTATTTTTTTTAAACTGTCACTGGTTGACGAACTTCTACTGCTTCTCCAGTTAAACTAAAAGCCCGAACTTCGGTAATTTTGACTTTGACTATTTGTCCTTTAAGTTCATTAATATTACCAGTAAAGAACGTAAGCCGATTTCCGCCGGTTCTTCCCATGACTTGATTTGTGTCTTTGGTGTTTTGCGCTTCTACTAATACTTCTTCAATGCGGCCAAAGTAACGTTGCGATCGCTCGGCTGCCTTAATATTAACTAAATGATTCAATCTTTGCAAGCGATCGCTTTTTACCTCTTCACTGAGTTGATTATCCCACAAAGCCGCAGGTGTGCCAGGACGGGGTGAATAAGCCGCAGTATTCACTAAATCAAAACCGATATCTTCCACCAATTTCAAAGTATTTTCAAACTGTGTTTCTGTCTCACCGGGAAAACCCACAATCGCATCAGCACTAATTGACGCATCTGGCATATATCCTCTAATAGTATCAATAATCCGGCGATATTTTTCGTGTGTATAACCCCGTGACATAGCTTTTAAAAGCTCATTGTCACCAGACTGAAAGGGAATATGGAAATGTTCGCATACCTTGGGCAAATCTGCACAAGCTTTAATTAATCTTTCTGTAAAATAACGCGGATGACTCGTGGCAAATCTAATGCGTTCAATGCCCGGTACATCATGTACATAATAAAGTAAATCTGTCAATGTGTGCAGGTGACGACCTTCGGGAGTAGAACCGGGTAAATCTCGTCCATAAGCGTCAATATTTTGACCCAAGAGCGTAATCTCTTTGTACCCTTGTCTCGCTAACTGTTCAATTTCGGATCTAACCGCTTCTGGTGTGCGAGACTGTTCCACACCACGGACGTTAGGAACTACACAATAAGTACAACGTTCGTTACAGCCATAAATGATATTTACCCAAGCTGTGACTTGACTATCCCGACGCGGTTGGGTGATATCTTCAAAAATGTGAACTTCTTCAGTAGCGACAACTTGATTACCTGCAAAAACCGACTCTAGCAAATCTTTCAGACGGTTAGCGTGTTGGGGTCCCATGACTAAATCTAATTCTGGCACCCGTCGCAGTAAAGCTGCCCCTTCTTGTTGGGCAACACAACCAGCAACAATCAAAGTTAAATCAGGTTCTTCTTGCTTGCGTTTGGCCTGTCTACCTAAATAAGAATATACCTTTTGTTCCGCATTATCCCGAATGGTGCAGGTGTTGTAAAGGATTAAATCTGCCTGATTTGGGTCTTCTGACCACTCAAAGCCCATGTCCTCTAAGATGCCAGCCATGCGCTCAGAGTCGGCCTTATTCATTTGGCAACCGAAGGTAATAATGTGGTAATGGCGTTTAGTGGTCATTGGGAATTACGCTTAGTTAGTAATGTATATCAAATCTGTTTATTATTCAGTTTACAACTTTTCTGGCAGAAACAGGCTCATTGAACAGAAGTTTCACACCTTTTATATCTATATGGATAATAACAGCTTTCATCACATTTTCCCTAATTTGGTTTGTTCACTATATATATATAGTAGTAATAATCGAAAGTTTATGGCTAACAAAATTATAACTAATCACCAATAAATAATGATCAAAAAATTAAATCTTTTGCAAATTATCTGCATTAATATAGATGATATAGCAAAGGTATATTCCTTATACAGCAAGATGTACAGCTACAATTTATATCATTAATAATCGAAAAATTAAAAAAATATAAATTGCATTTTTACCCGAAAAAAAATGATAGGTTGTATACAGAATTGAATTTCGCTCGGATCTGGAGTAGTCGGATTAGTCTTACTCCAGTTTTTTATCCTCAAATCCCTGATAAACAAGAGTTTTCAGGATAATTTGCCGAAAAGTTGAGTACAGTCGAATATCAAGAAAACCCAATAAAAAGATAGCTGAAATCCTTACAGGTATTGACTTGGAGATGAGTACAAAGAAATCCTGAACCCCTCATGATAAATACTCGTACCCCTCACTATAAATACTCGTACCCCTACCCGAAAAAATCTTTTTTAATTTTTGTATCGTTGCAATGCAAGGATTTAAGGATTTGAGTACAAACATAATAAATCCAATAAGTTCTATCCCCTGTCAACGAAGGGGGGCAAAAAAAAGGGCTGCTATAAATCATTTATCGCCAATCACTTAACGCTCCTTAACAAAACCAAGTTAGCAGTCAAAAGTGAGTGGAGGGATGAGATTAGCACCATGTCTAAAATAATTTAGATATTGGCAGTAGTAAAAGCATCTCCCACAGTGGCTCTCAAGTCCACCTCCAACAGCGAAATTCAATGACACTACCTGCTACAGATATTCTCACCTCCGACTTTGAGAATGCCATTATCGCCCCTGCTACATCTGCTGCTTGCGGTTGCGACAGCACCACAACTCCAGAAATGGATGAAAAACTCATAGAACGCATTTCTAAACACCCCTGCTATAGTGAAGAGGCTCATCATCACTATGCACGGATGCACGTTGCCGTTGCTCCAGCTTGTAATATTCAATGTAACTATTGTAACCGCAAGTATGATTGCGCTAACGAAAGTCGTCCTGGAGTAGTGAGTGAATTACTCACACCGGAAGAAGCTGCCCATAAAGTGTTAGTAATTGCCGGAAAAATTCCTCAAATGACTGTGTTGGGAGTTGCTGGTCCTGGTGATCCTTTGGCTAATCCAGAAAAAACTTTTCGGACTTTTGAATTAATTGCCGATAAAGCACCAGATATTAAATTGTGCTTATCTACTAACGGTTTGATGCTGACAGAACATATTGATCGCATCAAGCAATTAAATATAGATCACGTTACTATCACCCTTAATACCATTGACCCCGAAATAGGTGCAGAAATCTATTCTTGGGTTCACTATAAACGCAAACGTTACAGAGGGATTGAAGGGGCAAAAATTCTTCTAGAAAAACAATTGGAAGGATTGCAAGCTCTCAAAGAAGCTGATATCTTATGCAAAGTTAATTCCGTAATGATTCCCGGAATTAATGACAAACATTTGGTAGAAGTTAATAAGGCTATTCGTGAAAGAGGAGCATTCTTACACAACATTATGCCGCTCATTTCTGCACCAGAACATGGTACACATTTCGGTTTAACTGGTCAACGTGGACCAACAGGAAAAGAACTGAAAGAAGTTCAAGATAGCTGTTCTGGTAACATGAAAATGATGCGCCACTGTCGCCAGTGTCGAGCCGATGCGGTAGGATTATTAGGAGAAGATCGTAGCCAAGAATTTACTAAAGATAAGTTCATGGAAATGGCTCCAGAATATAACTTTGAAACTCGTCAAGAAGTTCACGAAGGGATTGAGAAATTTAGAGAAGAAATTAAGGCTGCAAAAGATAAAGCATCAACTGGCAAAAAATCTGCTAATAGTCCTAAAATCTTGATTGCAGTAGCAACAAAAGGTGGTGGATTAGTTAACCAACATTTCGGACACGCCAAAGAATTTCAAGTTTATGAAGTTGATGGTAATGAAGTTCGTTTTGTTAGTCACCGCAAGATTGATCAATATTGTCAAGGTGGTTACAGCGAAGCAGCTACCGCAGACAATATAATGAAATCAATTGCAGATTGTAAAGCAGTCTTGGTATCGAAAATAGGCAATTGTCCCAAGGAAAAACTAGAAGCAGCAGGAATCCAAACTGTTGAAGCCTATGACGTAATTGAAAAGGTTGCTTTAGAATTTTACGAGCAATATGTTAAGGCTAATGGGTAATGGGTAATAGGTAATGGGTAATAGGAATGGGTAATATGTTCCAATCACCAATCACCAATTACCAATCACCTATTACCTCTTCACCAATTCCCACAAAGGTAAATAATCATGGCTTACGAAATTACTAGCCAGTGTATTTCCTGCAAGTTGTGTTTATCTGTTTGTCCTACCGGTGCAATTCAAGAAGTTGACGGTAATTACTGGATTGACTCGGAACTTTGCACAAATTGCGCTGGTAGTATTCACACCGTACCTCAATGTAAAGCCAGTTGTCCTACTGTTGATGGTTGCGTTAAACAACCTAGTGATTATTGGGAAAGTTGGTTTGCTACTTACAACCGTGTGAGAGCAAAGTTAACCAATAAGCAAGACTATTGGGAGAATTGGTATAAATCTTATTCCCAAAAGATTGCCCAACAATTGCAAAAGCATCAAGGACCAATAGTTATATAGGTGACAGGTAACAGTTAAGAGGAAATAGGAAATAGAGAATATTTATATTTATCTTCCTTCTGAATTTCTGACTCCTGTAAGGGCGAAGCATTGGGAAAATAGTCTTCGACAAAACCGATAATTTATCGCCCCTGTAAGGGCGAAGCATTCAGAAAATAGTCTTGGACAAAACCGATAATTTATCGCCCCTGTAAGGGCGAAGCATTGGGAAAATAGTCTTTGACAAAACCGATAATTTATCGCCCGAATGCTTCGCCCCTACTTTATACTTTTATATGGAAAATCATGCAAAATAATTGTATCTATCTTGATAATAATGCCACCACTAAAATAGATCCTCAAGTTGTTGAGGCAATGATGCCTTATTTGACGGACTATTATGCTAATCCTTCTAGTATGCACACTTTTGGTGGACAACTTGGGAAGGCTGTAAAAATAGCTAGAGAACAAGTTGCTGCTTTACTGGGAGCAGACGAATCAGAAATTGTTTTTACCAGTTGCGGAACTGAGGGCGATAATGCTGCTATTCATGCTGCTTTATTAGCTCAACCTGAAAAACGTCATATCATCACTTCCCAAGTAGAACATCCGGCAGTTTTAAATGTCTGCAAACAATTAGAATCTAAAGGTTATCAAGTTACCTATTTGTCGGTAGATTCTCATGGACAAATGGATTTGAGTGAGTTAGAAGCTGCTCTAACTGGTAATACTGCTTTGGTAACAATGATGTATGCCAACAATGAAACCGGCACGATATTTCCAATTGAAGAAATTGGTGCTATGGTTAAGGAATACGGCGCTCTCTTCCACGTTGATGCAGTGCAAGCGGTAGGCAAAATACCCTTGAATATGAAGACCAGCACCATAGATATGTTAACTATATCTGGTCACAAAATTCATGCTCCTAAAGGTATTGGTGCTTTGTATGTGAGACGTGGGGTTCGTTTCCGTCCTCTCTTAGTTGGTGGACATCAAGAACGAGGACGCAGAGGCGGTACAGAGAACGTTCCGGGAATTATTGCTCTTGGCAAAGCTGCGGAATTAGAACTGTTACATTTAGAAGAAGTATCTCAGAGATTAACAAAGTTGCGCGATTATTTAGAGAAATCTCTTCTATCCAAAATTCCTGACTGTGAAGTAAATGGTGATATCAAACATAGATTACCAAATACTACAAATATCGGGTTCAAATATATTGAAGGTGAGGCAATTTTGCTCTCTTTAAATAAGTACGGTATTTGTGCTTCTTCTGGTTCTGCTTGTACTTCTGGTTCTCTTGAACCTTCTCATGTTTTACGAGCAATGGGTTTACCCTACACTACTTTACATGGTTCGATTCGCTTCAGTCTTTCTCGCTACACAACCGAAGCTGAAATTGATCAAGTAATAGCAGTAATGCCGGAAATTGTTGACCGTCTCCGAGCTTTATCTCCCTTCAAAAATGATAACGCCGATTGGTTACAACAACAATCCGTAGGGGCGAAGCATTCGGGCGATCAATTATCGGTTTCTCCCAAAGGCTTTTCTCCGAATGCTTCGCCCGTACATTAGTCATTAGTCAGTGGTCAGTAGCAAGTAAAAACTGACTGCTGACTAATCAAAAATTACGAATCACCGATCTAAAATCCAAAATCTAAAATTAACTATGTGGGACTACACTGATAAAGTATTAGAGTTATTTTACGATCCCAAAAACCAGGGTGCTATTGAAGAAACTGGCGAAGCTGGTGTGAAACTGGCAACTGGTGAAGTGGGAAGTATTGCTTGTGGTGATGCTTTAAGATTACATTTGAAAGTTGAAGAAGCAACAGATAAAATTCTCGATGCTCGGTTTCAAACTTTTGGTTGTACCAGTGCGATCGCATCTTCAAGCGCTTTAACTGAAATGGTCAAAGGTCTGACTTTAGATGAAGCTTTAGGAGTAACAAATAAGGAAATTGCTGATTATTTAGGTGGTTTACCTCAAGAGAAAATGCACTGTTCTGTTATGGGTCAAGAAGCTCTAGAAGCTGCGATTTATAATTATCGTGGCATTCCTCTAGAGGCACATGACGATGAAGAAGGTGTCCTCATCTGTAGCTGTTTCGGAATAACTGATGCTAAGATAAAGAAAGCAGTTGCACAAAACAATCTCTTCAGTGCAGAGCAAGTAACAAATTATGTAAAAGCTGGTGGCGGATGCGGTTCCTGTTTAACGAAGATTGATGATATAATAAGAGAAGTAAAGCAGGAAGCCGCCAACAAAAATCTCCACAGCTACATGGCGAAAGCTAAAACAGAAATTTCCAGTTCAGAGCCACAAAGACCATTAACTACAGTTCAAAAAATTGCTCTGATTCAAAAAGTATTAGATGAAGAAGTCCGACCTGTTTTAATCGCCGACGGGGGAGATGTAGAACTTTATGATGTTGAAGGCGATAAGATTAAAGTCATTCTTAAAGGTGCTTGCGGTTCATGTTCTAGCAGCACAGCCACTTTAAAGATTGCGATTGAAGCGAGATTACGCGATCGCATCAGTAAAGAAATTATTGTCGAAGCAGTTTAGAAATTAGTCATTAGTCAGTGGTCATTAACAAAAAATAACTGACAACAAACAAAAATCCTACAACCCAATAAACACCATGAACACCACCAAATTTTCTGTAGAGCGATCGCCTCCATAGATAGCGACGTTCTACAAACGCTCACCGCCGTAGAACTTTGGCCGTGAGAACCAGACAAAACCACCAATTAACTAATTCTAGGAAACACGAACAATGACTGAAGAAAAAATTAGACAGATAGCTTTCTACGGCAAGGGCGGTATCGGTAAATCTACCACTTCTCAAAATACTTTAGCCGCTATGGCTGAAATGGGTCAACGCATCATGATCGTAGGTTGCGATCCTAAAGCTGACTCTACTCGTTTTAACAATATGGACACCTCTCACAGCCACTGAGATTTACGTTTACCGCGAACTCCTGTAATCCTGTAATATAGATATCGTCGGTACTAGAGAAACGACAGCTATGAACCCTATTTTGCAACAAATTCAACACCATGCCGCCGCTCTAGAACAAAAAGCACGAGAGAAAACGCCTATCACTTCAAACCAAGTAAGGCGCGAAGGTTTGGCGCAAGCATTGGCGCAGGCGGTGGCGTTAAATCCTTTTGCAGAAATTGCTGATCCAGTTGTTTGGCAGCGTGAACAACGCCAAGATCGCAATTTATTCGGGAGAGACGATGCTGATTGATAGCAATTTGATTATTTATGCTACTCAGCCGCCATATTTTATTTGTATTCTTTGAGTTGCAACTTTTGCAGTTATTTAACCTTTGATTATCTTGATTAGACATTTGGAAACTCCCTAATTTGTAAATCTTCTGGAAATTCAGATAAAATGCCACCTTTTTTATCGCTGATTTTATAGGGTTGGTTATTCAATATTGGTTTAGCACCAAGTTGTTTGATAAATGGAGGAATGTTGGCTTTTTGGCATTGATTTAGGAGCGAACGCAAATGTTCAAGATGAGTAGTTCTAGCATTTGCCCCTGACTCTCCCCCTAATATGACCCAATGTAGTCTGGAAGCGCATTGATCACAAATTGCTACACCACATACAGGATAAGCATCAACACCGTATAGTTGACTTTTTTCCTTTCCGCAACCATCACAGATACCCGCACCAATAAACTCATCCAACCATTCTGATAAATCAATGTCTTCCAGAATCGGTTCACAACTGAGAAACCGAATCTTCGCAGGGGTTTTCAGTAGATAATAAACGTCTTCAGCGTCTTTCTGTGTGCAAACTGAATACCCCAACCATTTTGGCAAAAGTTTTAGCAAAAAAGCTTTTTTGTTTTGGAATACTTACTATGGTGTAAAATTTGTCTGGGTAAGGAACACTGTGTATTTCATAATCAGTCGTTTTATTCATTTCATTGACATACCAATCATGGAACTTTACATACTCTATTATTTTATAATCATTTTCGTTTGTCATTTCAATCCATTTTAAAATAATCATTCTTTCTATTAGTGTTTGATAACCACGCTTGAAAGAATCATTTTCCGAAGAATATAAGGCAAGTTGTTTTCTGTCAATAAGGCGATATCCTTCAATCTTTGTTTCATCCAGACTATCAAGGAGCAAATAGATAAAGTCTTGTTTTGTCCCTTCAATTTGTAATGTATTTATATTTCTTGTCAGAGAAAATGGATAGAAAATTTTGCTAATTCCAATAAAAATAACAGAAATTAATTTCTGAATAGCACCTGATAATGAGCTAATTATATTGGTTATAATGTGTGAGAAAAAAGAAATCTGCCTTGGTAAAAAACTATGCGCCTCATTCCTAATATTTCTAGAAATCATAACAAGAAGATCTTTAAACTTATTGCCATTATTTTCATCAGAATCCATTCCAAACAAGATTGCTATACCATCGACAAGAAAAGCAATTAAAAAGGCCGTAATTGCAAATTGGTCGCCACTTAATAACTTTTCCAAGGGAAATAAGATATAACCTTCTGAGCTTTGCTGTTGTCGTTTTACACCTTCACTAATTACATCGTGAAAATCAGAAATTATTGACTTATTGTCTTTACGAATTGCTGATGCTTGCAGACTTTTAAAATTACGTTTTTTCTTCTCACTATAGTTTTTATTTTCATCATAGGTTTTGATATTTTCTTGATAGTCTTTAATTTTTTTAGTATATTCTTCAAAGCGTTTTACTCTTAATAATGGCTTTAAATTTTCATTTGCTGCATTTAATCTTTCTTTAACATTCTGGCATTCTAGAGATTTTAATGCTTGTGTACAAGTGCTATTCCATGTCGCATCTTCTTTATCAACTTCCTGTTTTCTAGATGGGTAGTCTTTTGATTCTTCAGTGTATTTAGATGAATTAAAAATTTCTGTTGTGATCCGATCACTCTGTTCTATGGCCAGGGGAAACGCATCTAATTTTTTTTGACAAAATGTAACTTCTATGAATAGATAAAAAGGGCAGTATTACCATGTTAATATCAAGCCAATAAATGAGTATGAAGAAAATTTGATGGTAAATTCG
>NZ_VILA01000030.1:0-5576 GCF_009712025.1 Dolichospermum sp. UHCC 0406 | reverse complement strand
ATTTATGAAATTTTTATAATTTTAATAAAGGAATTTATCAGATTTTGAATGAAGTTAGATATTTTCCCATATTGATGCACTAATATAGTATTCTGTCAAGATAATTTAGATGCGTTTCCCCTGCCATCATAAACAGCCAAGCAAATATCAGAATGTTTGACCATCCACTGATTACGAGCTTGCATGACACCCGGTGTATATTCTGGATAAAGCACGATTTTATTTGATGCAGACTTGAGGAGTTCTTTGTATTTAAGTTTCTGTTGAAGAGTCCATAATCTGTCTTGGTTTTGACAGGGGATTACAGCAGTCCAATGAAGTTGTCGTTCAATTAAAACCTCAGCAGCTAATTGATCAGTACCCAAAGCCATACCATTAAAAAACTCTGTTACTCCCCGTTCCCAAGCAATATCAATTAATTGATTAATTCCATCTTTGATATTGGGGATATCTCGGTGTCCAGTGAAAAATGCTTTCATAATGCTGATGTAAAGAACACCAATAACAAGCGATAGCAATAAAAAAAGTCCCTAGATAAACTAGAGACTCATGGGTTTATTCAATGTCAGTTAATTGTTGAACTTCCTGAATAGATTTAATGGTGTTGTTAATAAATCTACTAATCAATTCAATCCTTACTTCATACGATATAGTAGGATTATTCAGGTTCTCAACTTGGAACTTTGCCGATAACATATTATTGAGAGCTATTGCTAAATTTGTCTTCATTTCACTATCTCGTTGTTCGTATTCCTGAACCTCTAACTCCCAATCTTCCGGTTCATATTTTGTTACAGAAACTGGCATTCCATGAGCTTCATGATATTCAGTATATTCTGACATAATGATATTACAAAAACATCATAGTCAACAAGCGATAGCATTAAAAAAAGCCTAATATCTATACACAACGTATAAATATTAGACTACAATATTAGTATCCTATTTCACGACGAATCCTTTTAAATTCCTCAACATCATTGGCATTTCTAATCTCAATTTCTCGTAGTTTAGCCAATGCTTCATCAAGGTTTTGGGTACTAAATGCACAATATCCTCTGCCTTTAACGAAAATACCATAATACCCGGCGAGTCCCTGGCGTTTACCTTCTCTGGTGATGTCGGTAGACCACTTGATATATAAGCGATCGCCAACAGTAGCTAGTTCATGTTTGACTAACTCATCTTTACGGATTTGTTCACCAATTTTCTTGATGGCAGCAATCGCCTCCTCACGGGTATTAGACCACCAATGACAATCCTGTTTCTTGACTAAAACATCATCAAGATACAATTCATAACTCCATACTTTCTGACGCATGGGTTCATGATAATATTGACGAAGATTGCGAATACTGCCTTTCATTTCAGGGGCTTGATAAAACATTGTAAATACCGAAAAACAACGCCCCCTTTCCGCGATAGCGCACCCACCGATTAATGAACAATTATAATAAAATTCCTGGTAATTTATGAATATCTATGCTAGAATTGCATTTATATAAATATTGAAAGAGAGATTAAAAAATAACCCCAATGTATTGCTAAATTGAGGTTAAGTGAATTAGTAAACTTGTCGAATTGTCAGATTTAATCTACCTCCGTTTTTCAGAAGGTTAGAAGTACCAGAAATTATCTTCTTAATACCGTGAAAAGCCAGTCTGGAATCACCATGCAAAATCAAGATATCACCGCTTTTCAGCAAAATCTCTTGAGTGGGAGCGTTTCTTTTGTTGCCACCGATTAAGAAGATTGCATCATCACCAAGACTGATTGAGATAATCGCTGGTTTTAGATTCTTCTCAGAATTATCTTGATGAAGTCCGAGTTTACCACTCTTTTGATAATAATTAATCAAGCAAGTTTGAGGATGATAACCGGGTTCACCAATCTGATTAGCCAAATCTTTAGCAAGATTATTAATTATCTCTGGTATTGGTGTCCAAGGTTTACCATTAGGATGAATTGCACTATATCTATAGCCTTTAGTATCAGAAATCCAACCTAATTCACCACAGCTAGTCATTTGACAATTAAATGGTTTACCAGATGGCATTATAGGAGTGAATAAAGGAGATTGTCTAGCTACTTCTCTACAAACTTTGAGGATTTCATTCTGCTGTTCTAATGTTAAATATTGTTGTAAATGAAGCATGGTTAAATTCCTAAAAAATCATCTCTCTTACGCGATAGCGCCTCCAATGACTAAAGTTAAAAAAAGTCCTGACCTGGGGAGTCAAGACTACCAAACTAAATTTGAGCTAAAATATTGCCAACTTCATCATATTCAGCATCACGATTTATAGGGTATTCTTCACTTTCATTGCTGGTGAAGTTCACATTCAAGAAATGATTTTTACCGTGATAGTAATTACCAACAAATAAATCACAACAATGATGATATAATACAAGTTGATGATTAGTTAAATAGGGTTGAATATTATCACGTTCAAAGCGAAGTTTTTCAGTAAGTTTATCAAAGTCAATACCCTTTTTCTTATTGGGTTCAGGAGGTAAACCGCTACCAAATTTACTGGGGATGTTAATTGCCATAATTCCTCATGTTAGATAATCAAAAACATCAAGTGATAACATTAAAAAAAAGCCCTAATCCCCAAAGGAGACTAGGACTGTAAACTAATTAGTATGGAATGTTATCTGGTTGATTACCTTCAACATAATCAACACTGGCAGGTTCGTTATTAAAACTAGCTGGTTCATTACCAATACCAGTAGCTCGATTACGTTTCTGATAATATCTATTCCTTTCAGCAAGTAAGTCATCTACGGTATAACCTAAACCTGCAATAAACTTATCAAACTTGGCTTGATCCATCTTATGAATGTCATGAGTTAACCATTCTGCTTCAAAGATTTTATAACCTTCCTGACCTTTGATACGATTATCAATCTTGTACTGTTCCCAAGCCAAAACTCGAATTCCATCCTTGAGTTGAGAAAGTTTCTTGTCAGCTTTGGAAAGAATGTTGATAGCCATAACAAAACCTCGAAAACAACGCCCCCTCTGCGCGATAGCGCCCCTACCGATAACTTCCGGGTAACTCAAGACTATGGCTTATGCCACGCTGCGCTATCAATGCCAATAGGGGGCTGATTACCTATGTTTACAATGCTGATAATATTGATAATGCTTCGGGGTTCTCAAGTGAATGAGCGATCGCCAGGAGCATTATTAATTATACTAAATTTTGTAGTATATAAATCTCAGACAATATCATACTATTGACAACAAAATTAATGGTATCATAAAGAAGTTGGGGATTTATTATAAATCCCAAAAACCGGGGGCAAATATGACAGAAGCAACAGCGAACTATGATCAAACATGGAAAGAAGCTATAGGGGAATATTTGGAATTATTCTTACAATTCTTCTATCCAGACATTCATCAAGAAATTGACTGGAGTAACCCTCCTATTTCCTTAGATAAGGAACTAGAACAAATTACCGCATCTAGTCAAACTAAAAAACGCTATGCTGATAAATTGTTTCAAGTGTGGTTATTAAATAATGAAGTAATTTGGATTTTAATACATATAGAAGTCCAAAGTCAGCATGATAAAGAATTTCCACAAAGAATGTTTATCTATAATTATCGTTCTTATGATTTATTTAATCAACCAGTAATAAGTTTAGCAATATTAGGAGATGAAAACAAAAGTTGGCGACCAAATAGTTATGAATACGGCTTAGGTAATAGTAGAGTTAAAATGGAATTTAGTATTGTCAAACTATTAGACTATCAATGGTCAGACCTAGAAGCAAGTAATAATTTATTTGCTATAATAGTAATGGCACATCTAAAAACCAAAGCTACTACTAGGGACTTAACTGCAAGAGAACAATGGAAGTGGAGTTTGGTTAGACCATTATATCAAAAAGGCTTAACTAAGTTTGACATTATTAATCTAGTTAAGTGCATTGATAAAATGATGACTTTACCACCACCATTACAAACGGAATTTCAAACCAAATTAGATGATTACGAAAAGGAGTTAAATATGCCATTCCTCAGCACTATTGAAGAAAATGCCCAAGAAAAAGGTAAGGAAATTGGCAAGGAAATCGGTAAAGAAATTGGGGCTAGAAAAACTTGCCAAGAAAACATTATCAAAATCCTCACCAATAGATTTGATAATCTTCCAGAAAAAATGATCTATGCTATCAAGCAAATTGATGATATGTCCATCCTGGAAAATTTACTTTTACCCAGTATTAATGTTAATTCTTTGGAGGAATTTCAGCAGTTAATTGACTCGGCTTTACATAAAAATTAACCATATCAGATTCCCGAATTATTAACTAAATTCATCATTTATTGAGAAAATGGAAAAAAGCAGTCGGGGATCTGGTACATAAATAATAAACCAGAGAGAGAAATAGTAATCATGACCAATATTACAGCAAATTATGATCAAACATGGAAAGAAGCTATAGGACAATATTTTGAATCATTTCTACAATTCTTTTATCCAAAAATATACGAACAAATTGACTGGAGTAAAACTCCTATATCTTTAGATAAGGAACTAGAACAAATTACCGCATCTAGTCAAACTAAAAAACGCTATGCTGATAAATTGTTTCAAGTCTGGTTATTAAATAATGAAGTAATTTGGATTTTAATACATATAGAAGTCCAAAGTCAGTATGATAAAGAATTTCCACAAAGAATGTTTATCTACAATTATCGTTCCTTTGATTTATTTAATAAACCAGTGATTAGTTTAGCTATCTTAGGAGATGAAGATGCAAAATGGCGGCCGAATAGTTATGAATATGGGATAGGCGATAGTGAAGTAAGCATGAAATTTAGTATAGTGAAACTGCTAGACTATCAATGGGAAGAACTAGCTGCAAGTAACAATCTGTTTGCTATAATAGTAATGGCACATCTGAAAACCAAAGTCACTACTAAGGACTTAACGCAAAGAGAACAATGGAAATGGAACTTAGTCAGACCATTGTATCAAAAAGGCTTAACTAAAGTTGATATTATTAATTTAGTGAAGTTTATTGATAGAATGATGACTTTGCCACCACCATTACAAACAGAATTTCAAACCAAATTAAATGATTACGAAAAGGAGTTAAATATGCCATTCCTCAGCACTATTGAAGAAAATGCCCAAGAAAAAGGAGCTAAAATAACTCGTCAAGATGACATTATCAAAATCCTCTCTACTAGATTTGATAATCTTCCAGAAAAGATAATCTATAATATCAAGCAAATTGATAATATGTCGATCCTGGAAAATTTACTTTTACCAAGTATTAATGTTAATTCTTTGGAGGAATTTCAAACATTAATTGATGCAGAATTACAGCAAAAATAATACTGTTATATCCCTGATTTATGATATTATCAAGAAATCAGGGATATTCATAAAATTATCTGCCAAGAAAAAACCACTAGATTTAACCAGCAAATCCAGGGGAAACGCATCTAATTTTTTTTGACAAAATGTAACTTCTATGAATAGATAAAAAGGGCAGTATTACCATGTTAATATCAAGCCAATAAATGAGTATGAAGAAAATTTGATGGTAAATTC